>JAVHPS010000310.1:0-6626 GCA_036170715.1 Rhodoferax sp.
TTCTTTTGCTACGCGTTTGTGAACATGGGCATGGTCAGCGGCATTTTGCCGGTGGTGGGCGTGCCGCTGCCGTTCATCAGCTACGGCGGCACCGCCATGGTCACGCTTGGCTTGGGACTGGGTATTTTGATGTCCATTGCCAAGTCCAAACGCCTGGTGCAGTCATGACACCCTGCGGTTTTCCCGTGGCCATCATCGGCGTGGGCAACATGGGCGGTGGCATGGCGCGGCGTTTGTTGCGCCTGGGTTGGCCGGTACGGGTCTGCGACATCGACCCTGAAAAAATCAAAACCTTTGAATCTTTTGGTGCTCTAGCCCATACAAATCCTGGGCAAGCAGCTATCAATTCAGAAGTCATTATGGTGGTAGTGGTGGATGCTACTCAAACCGAAGAGGTGCTGTTTGGCCCGCAGGGCTTGGCCCACACCGTGCAGCCCGGGCAAACCGTGTTGTTGTGCCCCACCCTGGCACCAGAAGATGTGCAACGGTTTGCCGAGCGGCTGCAACGCCTGGGAGCACACGTGGTGGATGCCCCCATGTCGGGTGGCCCCCAACGTGCCCAAGAGGGCAGCATGAGCCTGATGCTGGCCGGCCAACCCGAGGTGTTGGCCCAGCTCCAGCCCCTGCTGCAAGCCCTGGCCAGCCAGCTTTTTGTCATCAGTGAACGGGTGGGCGATGCAGCGCGCACCAAGCTGGTCAACAACCTGGCCGCTGGCATCAACCTGGTAGGAGCTGCTGAAGTGTTGGCGCTGGCGCAGCACATGGGCCTGGATTTGACCCGCACGCTGGAGGTGATTGCGCATTCCAGCGGCCAAAGCTGGATCGGCTCAGACCGCATGCGCCGCGCCATTGCCGCAGACTACGCCCCACGCGCCCACATGACCTTGCTGGCAAAAGACACCCGCCTGGCGCTACAAGCCGCCAAGTCGATTGGGTTTGTCGGCCCCTTGGGCGCGGCCACCTGCGACGTGTTTGCGGCCGCCAGCGCCCATGGCCTGGCCGACGAAGATGATGCCGCATTGTTCAAATGGTTGAGCGCCGCGCCTGAACGCCCAAACTGACCCCAAGCCCTAGAATCGCGTGATGATTTCACGCCAACCCACCCTAGAACGCCTGGCCGTTGCCAAGTCCCTGCTGCTGACCCCGTTTGGGTTGGATGAATCGCACCTGACACGCGCCTTGGCCGAGATCAAGGCGCACCGGGTTGACGAGGCCGACCTGTATTTTCAGACCACCCGCAGTGAGGGCTGGAGCCTGGAAGAAGGCATTGTCAAAACCGGCTCTTTTTCAATTGACCAAGGCGTCGGCGTGCGCGCCGTCAGTGGCGAAAAAACCGCTTTTGCCTACTCGGACGACATCTCGTGGGAGTCGCTGCTGGATGCGGCCAAAACTGTACGATCCATTGGGGCTCTAGCCCAGACAAAGAAAGCACGAGTAGCTACAAATAATATAGCGAATTCGCGCTCCTTGTACCCTGGCGACGACCCCATAGCCAGCCTGGACAGCACGGCTAAAGTCAAACTGCTTGAAAAAGTGGAACAACTCGCCCGCGCCCAAGACCCGCGTGTGGCGCAGGTCATGGCAGGACTGGCCGCAGAGCACGATGTGGTGCTGATCGCGCGCGCCGACGGCACGCTGGCGGCCGACGTGCGCCCGCTGGTGCGTTTGAGTGTGACCGTGTTTGTGGAACAAAACGGCCACCGCGAAATGGGTTCGGCCGGGGGTGGCGGGCGCTTTGGTTTCGCTTATTTTGACGATGCGCTGATTGGCCAGTATGTGGATGAAGCCGTGTCTGCCGCCCTGACCAACCTGGAGGCGCGCCCGGCTCCGGCAGGTGAAATGACCGTGGTGCTGGGATCGGGCTGGCCCGGCATTTTGTTGCACGAAGCCATTGGTCACGGGCTGGAGGGCGACTTCAACCGCAAAGGCTCCAGCGCCTTCAGTGGCCGCATTGGCCAGCGCGTGGCCGCCAAAGGGGTTACGGTATTGGACGACGGCACGATTGCCGACCGGCGTGGCTCGCTCAATGTGGACGACGAAGGCAACGCCAGCGGCCGCAATGTGTTGATTGAGAACGGCATCCTCAAAGGCTACATCCAGGATGCCATGAACGCCCGCCTGATGGGGGTCAAACCCACCGGCAATGGTCGCCGTGAGAGCTACGCCCATGTGCCGATTCCGCGCATGACCAACACCTACATGCTGGGCGGCGACAAGGCCCCCGAGGAAATTGTGGCCAGCATCAAAAAAGGCCTGTACGCCACCAACTTCGGTGGCGGCCAGGTGGACATCACCAGCGGAAAATTTGTGTTCTCGGCCAGCGTTGCCTACTGGGTGGAAAACGGCAAGATTCAATACCCGGTGAAAGGTGCCACGCTGGTGGGCAGCGGCCCGGAATGCCTCAAGCGTGTCAGCATGATCGGCAACGACATGAAGCTCGACAGCGGTGTGGGCACTTGTGGCAAAGAAGGACAAAGCGTGCCAGTGGGCGTGGGGCAGCCAACGCTGCGGCTCGATGGCTTGACGGTAGGAGGCACGGCTTGACCTGATCTTGCCCCTGTTTCCCCGGAGCGGTCATACGAGCGGCGAACCCAGCCAGAGCTGACTGCCAAACGACTGTGCTACATTCCTAACTCATGAAGTTCGCGACCTTTTTCTTTAGCTATTTTTGGTTCTCAAGCGCCACCGGCGGTAGAGAGTTCTAAACGTACCTAAGCAAAACGTCCTGATCTCCCAAAAACCGCCGCCCAAGGCGGTTTTTTTATGTGTGTTTGATTTCAACTCTGCAAGGAACTGATCCATGACTGCCAAAGTGACTGCTGACAAAGATGCCTGGGGTGCTGCAGTGCAAGCCCCCGCGACTGACCGCACCGGCCAGACCGACAACGAACGCATCAAGGACATCACCGTGCTACCCCCTCCAGAGCATTTGATCCGCTTCTTCCCCATTGCGGGCACACCGGTTGAAAAAATGATCAGCAGCACCCGGCGCAACATCCACCAGATCATGACGGCTAAGGACGACCGCCTGCTGGTGATCATCGGCCCGTGCTCCATCCACGACCCGGCGGCCGCCATTGAGTATGCCCGCAAGCTCAAGGCACAGCGTGAAAAATACGCCGACACGCTGGAGATTGTGATGCGCGTGTATTTTGAAAAACCGCGCACCACGGTAGGCTGGAAAGGCTTGATCAACGACCCCTACCTGGACGAATCGTTCCGCATTGACGAAGGCCTGCGCATTGCGCGCCAGTTGCTGATTGAAATCAACCGCTTGGGGCTGCCCGCTGGCAGCGAGTTCCTGGACGTGATCTCGCCCCAATACTTGGGTGACTTGATCAGCTGGGGCGCGATTGGCGCGCGCACCACCGAAAGCCAGGTACACCGCGAACTGGCCTCAGGTTTGTCAGCGCCGATTGGGTTCAAGAACGGTACCGACGGCAACATCAAAATTGCCACCGATGCCATTCAAGCCGCTGCCGGTGGACACCACTTTTTGTCGGTGCACAAAAGCGGCCGGGTGGCGATTGTGCAGACCAACGGCAACCGCGACTGCCACGTGATTCTGCGCGGCGGCAAAGCACCCAACTATGACGCAGCCAGCGTGGCCGCAGCGTGTACAGACTTGGTCAAAGCCAAGCTGCCCGCCAGCTTGATGGTGGACTGCAGCCACGCCAACAGCAGCAAGCAGCATGAAAAGCAACTCGATGTGGCGCGCGACATTGCCGCTCAAATCAGCAGCGGTTCACGCCAGGTGTTTGGCGTGATGGTGGAAAGCCATTTGAATGCAGGGGCACAAAAGTTCACCCCCGGCAAAGACAGCACCGCCAAGCTCGAATACGGCAAGAGCATCACCGATGCCTGCCTGGGTTGGGACGATTCGCTGCAATGCCTGGAGGTGTTGGCACAAGCCGTGCTGGCGCGCCGCAAGCGCTGAAGCGCTCAGCAGCCACACCACGCCAGCGCCACCGGGTCAGGCCACGCGCGGCTTGACCTTGCTGGCAGCAAGTTTGGCGTTGACGCGGGCCTGCGCAATGTCTGCGTGCGCCGCCAGTGCCACACCCATGCGGCGTTTGACAAAGCTCTCGGGTTTGCCAAACAGGCGAATGTCAGTGCCGGGCACGCGCAGGGCTTCATCCACGCCATCAAACACAATGCCCTTGGCATCCACACCACCGTAAATCACAGCGCTGGCACCGGGGTTGCGCAAGGCGGTGTTCACCGGCAGGCCCAAAATGGCACGGGCGTGCAACTCAAATTCGCTCTGCCACTGGGTGGTGAGTGTGACCAGGCCGGTGTCGTGCGGACGTGGGCTGACCTCACTGAACCACACCTTGTCGCCCTTGATAAACAATTCCACGCCAAAAATACCCAACCCGCTGGGCTGACCGTCCAGGCCAATGCCCAGGTTGTCAGTGACCGTTTTGGCAATGTGGCGGGCTTGTTCCAGCGCCACCGGACTCATCGGGTGCGGCTGCCAGCTTTCCACATAGTCACCATTCACTTGCACGTGGCCCACCGGCTCGCAAAAATGGGTCTCGATGTTGCCGTCAGCGCCCTTGGCGCGCACCGTGAGCTGGGTGATTTCGTAGTCAAAGTCAATGAAACCTTCCACAATCACGCGGCCATGGCTAACGCGGCCACCCGCCATGGCGTAGTCCCAGGCTTTTTGCACGTCTGCCGGGCCACTGATCTTGCTTTGCCCTTTGCCTGAGCTGCTCATGACCGGTTTGACGATGCAGGGGTAACCCACGCCAGTTTGTCCATTGGCGCCGTCAATGGCGGCTTGCAGCTCGGTCAGTGAGTCGCAGAACTGGTACGGGCTGGTCGGCAGGCCCAGGGTTTCAGCGGCCAGGCGGCGAATGCCCTCACGGTCCATGGTCAAGCGCGCCGCACGCGCGGTGGGAATCACGCGCACCACGCCGGTGGCTTCCAGCACTTCGAGCATGGGGGTGGCAATGGCTTCAATCTCGGGCACGACCAGGTCAGGCTTTTCTTTTTCAATCAGCTCTTTGAGCAAGGCCGGGTCGCTCATGATGATGGTACGGGCATGGTGCGCCACCTGTTGCCCTGGCGCATGGTTGTAACGGTCTACCGCAATGGTTTCCACCCCCAGACGCTGCAAGGCGATCAAAACTTCTTTGCCCAGTTCGCCGCTGCCCAGCAGCATGACTTTGGTAGCGTGGGAAGAAAGGGGTGTGCCGATGGTGGTCATCACATGTGCGCTGGGTAAGCGTCCGTTTGTTGGGGTTTAAAAAAAAGGGCGGGATTTTTATCCCTTGCCGGGTGACAATTTGGCGCATGAACAAACCCATTTTATCGGTACAAAACCTGTGCAAAAACTACGGCAGCAGCACCGTGGTGAACGACTTGTCGTTCAGCATTGCCCCTGGCGAATGCCTGGGCGTGATCGGGCCCAACGGGGCCGGCAAAACCACCACCATCCGCATGTGTCTGGGGTTGACCGTGCCCGACAGTGGCAGCGTCACCGCCTTTGGGCTGCCGATGCCGGGGCAGGCGCTGGCCATCAAGGCGCAGCTGGGGGTGGTGAGCCAAATGGACACGCTCGACCCGGATTTTTCTTGTGCTGAAAACCTGCTCGTCTATGGCCGTTATTTCGGCCTGCAAGATGCCGCCATTCGTGCGCGCATTCCGTCACTGCTGGAATTTGCATCACTCAATGCCAAAGCCAGCGCCAAGCCAGGCGAGTTATCAGGTGGCATGAAACGCCGTCTGAGTCTGGCGCGCGCGCTGGTCAACAACCCACGCCTGCTGCTGCTGGACGAGCCCACCACGGGGCTTGACCCGCAAGCCCGCCACCTGATGTGGGAGCGCCTGCAACTGCTGCTGCAACAGGGCAAGTCGATTTTGCTCACCACCCATTTCATGGACGAAGCCGAGCGCCTGTGCCACCGCCTGCTGGTGGTTGATCATGGCACGAAGATTGCCGAAGGCGCACCCCGTGACCTGATCAGGCAATACCTGGAGCCAGAAGTGGTGGAGGTGTTTGGCAACGGCGCGCAAGCCCTGCTGGACGCGCCCGTGAAAGCACTGGCGGCGCGGGTGGAAGTCAGTGGCGAAACCGTTTTTTTCTACACCCAGGATGCCAAGCCACTGCTGCAAGCGCTGGCCGCTTACCCGCAATTGCGCACCCTGCACCGCCCGGCCAATCTGGAGGATTTGTTTCTTAAACTCACCGGCCGCCAAATCAGGGAAGAGGCTTAATGCTATGAAAAAAGAAGCTAAATATACATTAAATACAAGGGCTACAGGCAAAAAAAGCACTTCGATTTGGCGCACCCCACAGCTCTCCCTGCGCTGGTGGCCGGTGTTCCGACGCAATTGGTTGGTATGGAAAAAACTCGCCATTCCGAGCCTGGTGGGCAACATTGCCGAGCCGCTGATGTGGCTGGTGGCCTTTGGCTACGGCATGGGCGCATTGGTGGGCACGGTCACGGTGGACGGCGTGCAGGTGCCTTACATCCTGTTTCTGGCCAGTGGCTCGATTTGCATGAGCGCCATGCAGGCGGCCTCCTTTGAAGCCCTGTACTCGGCCTTTAGCCGCATGCATGTGCAAAAAACCTGGGACGGCATCATGAACGCGCCGGTGACGCTGGACGACATCG
>JAVHPS010000311.1:0-1376 GCA_036170715.1 Rhodoferax sp.
TGCTGATTGGCATGAACGTGGTCTACGCCGCCTGCGCCTACCCGTTTGGCAAGCTCGCCGACAAGCTGCCACACACCCAGTTGCTGGGCTGGGGCTTGGCGCTGTTGATAGCGGCCGATGCCCTGCTGGCGTACAGCAACCATGGCGTGGTGTTTTGGGCCGGTGTGGCGTTGTGGGGCCTGCACATGGCCATGACGCAAGGCCTGCTGGCAGCCATGGTGGCCGACACGGCCCCGGCTGATTTGCGTGGCACGGGTTATGGTTTTTTCAATTTACTCAGCGGCGTGGCCATGTTGGTCGCCAGCGGCTTGGCCGGTTGGCTTTGGCAGAGCTGGGGGGCAGCGGCCACTTTCATGGCAGGCATTGGGTTTGCGGCAGTGGCGTTGCTGCTGCTTTTATGGCGGCCGCTCGCGCTCGCCTTGCAGCCCAAAGACCGGCCACATGACCACGCGTAATGGGTGACGTGACGACCCCTGATGGATGGGACTAGCTCTTCAGCAAGGTCACACCGTGCAAACCCGCCTTGCGGGCGTTTTTGGCAAAGTTCTTGTCAAAGGTCATCAAACGCTGGCCGTCTGGGCACTGTGCGGCGTGCAATGCATCGGCAAAATCGAGCCCGCTGGCATAGGCATCCAGAACACGCTGTGCCAATACCGGCTCAATGGCGTTGATATTTTCCAGATTTAAGAAGTCACGAAAACTGGCTTCGATAGCGGCTGCTTGCAGCGCATAGCAGGCGCGCAGCACCCATTCACACTCCATCAGGACCGACATCGACACCGTGCAGGGCTCGCTGCTCAGCAGTTGCTCGGCTGCCAGCGCCTGGGCAACATCGTCCCCTACCAGCAGCCGAATCACCACATTGGTGTCAAGCGCCGCCATCAGCGCTGACCCCTGCGCTTAGCTTCTTGGAGCAAAGCTTCATTCATCTCTTCAATGCTGCGCGTCGGGCCAGCGTAGGCGATGCGATTGCGAATGGCGGCCAAACCCTGAGGCAGAGCCGTTTTATTCTGAGGCTGGACGGGCTTGAGCAGCAATCCTTCAGCCGTGTCTGTCACCTCCAGCCGGGTGCCCGCGTGCCAATGACGTGCCTCACGCATCGCCTTCGGGATGATGACCTGGCCTTTGCTCGACAGTAAAGTCAATTGCATTTGATGGTTCCCTCCAACGTAAGTAAGAACTTGATCTTACCCGAAAGTTGGCAATAGTGGCGTCGTGTTTTGGGCAGGGGTAGCGCTGTGTGGCCTGCACATGGCCATGACGCAAGGCCTGCTGGCGGATTGGCTTTGGCAGAGCTGGGGGCATCGGCCACTTTCATGGCAGGCTAAAGTGGACCCCGGATTTAAGACAAAAATTTAAGATGGTCTCAAATCTAG
>JAVHPS010000312.1:0-1369 GCA_036170715.1 Rhodoferax sp.
CCGTCGATTCTGGCCGATGTGCTCGAAGCGGTGATTGGTGCGGTCTATCTGGATGCCGGTTTTGCCGCGGCGCAAGCCCTGGTGCAGCGCCTGTACCAAGCGGTTGAAATTAATCCCGCCATGCAGGCCATTGGCAAAGACCCCAAGACCGAATTGCAAGAATGGTTGCAAGCCCGGCGCATGAAAGTGCCCGGCTACAAGGTGGTGGCTACGTTGGGTGCGGCGCACAAGCAAACCTTTGACGTCGAATGCGAGGTACCTGAACTCAAGCTGTTCGAGCGCGGCATTGGCGGCTCGCGCCGCGCCGGGGAGCAAGCGGCTGCCAGCGCCATGTTACAAACACTTCAATCCAGGGTGAACCGATGAATACTACAAAACAGATAGCTGCTAACCCAGAAGAAACAGGGGCTGCAACCCAAAATAATCTGGAAGAATTGCTGGCCGGCATGCACCGCAACATGCGCCCGGCCGGTGCGCTGGAGGCTCCGGTAGCCGGTCAGCGTTGCGGCCTGATTGCCATTGTGGGTAAACCCAACGTGGGCAAATCCACGCTGCTCAACGCCTTGGTTGGACAAAAAATCAGCATTACCTCGCGCAAGGCGCAAACCACGCGCCACCGCATCACTGGCATGCACACCGTGGGTGCGGCGCAGTTTGTGTTTGTGGACACCCCCGGTTTCCAGACCATCCATGGCAATGCGTTGAACAAGTCGCTCAATAAAACCGTGGTTGGGGCGGTGGCCGATGTGGATTTGATTCTGTTCGTGGTCGAGGCTGGCAGTTTCACCCCGGCAGATGCACGCGTGTTGGCGTTGCTGGCCAAAAATATTCCCACGCTCCTGATTGCCAACAAGCTCGACAACGTGCACCGCCGAGGTGACATCGCGCCCTGGCTGCAGACCATGCAGGACAAGCACGCGTTTACCGAATTTGTGCCGATGTCGGCCAAGAGCCCCAAAGACATTGAGCGCCTGCTCGACATCTGCGCCAAGTACCTGCCCGAGCAAGCCTGGTGGTACGCCGCCGACGAGTTGACTGACCGCAGCGAACGCTTCATGGCCGCCGAGATGGTGCGTGAAAAACTGTTCCGCCTGACGGGTGACGAGTTGCCCTACACCTCGACCGTGGTGATCGACAAATTTGACGAAGAACCGCCCCAGAAAAAGGGCCAGAAGCGCCTGTTGCGCATAGCCGCCACCATTGTGGTGGAGCGCGATGGCCACAAGGCCATGGTGATTGGCGACAAAGGTGAGCGCATCAAACGCATTGGCATGGAATCCCGGGTTGAACTGGAGAAATTGCTCGACTGCAAGGTGTTCCTTGAGATGTGGGTCAAAGTGCGTTCCGGCTGGGCCGACGACGAAGCCCG
>JAVHPS010000313.1:0-6549 GCA_036170715.1 Rhodoferax sp.
GAACCCGCTGCCGGCATGAACAGCACCGAAAAAGTGCTGCTGCGCGAGCTGATCGACAAAATTCGGCACGACAACCGCACCATTTTGCTCATCGAGCACGATGTCAAGCTGGTCATGGGCTTGTGTGACCGCGTCACGGTGCTGGACTATGGCAAGCAAATTGCCGAAGGCACACCGGCCGATGTGCAGCGCAACGAAAAAGTGATTGAAGCCTATCTGGGCACCGGCGGCCATTGAGCGGCACGCAGGCATAAGGAAAACAACATGGCAACTACTCTTCTCAAGATCAAAGGGCTCAAAGTGGCCTACGGTGGCATTCAGGCCGTCAAAGGGGTCGATTTTGAAGTCCGCGAAGGCGAGCTGGTGTCCCTGATTGGCTCCAATGGTGCGGGCAAAACCACCACCATGAAAGCCATCACCGGCACACTGCCGATCAACGACGGTGACATCGAATACCTGGGCAAAAGCATTCGTGGTCAGGGGCCTTGGGATCTGGTCAAGCAAGGCTTGGCCATGGTGCCCGAAGGCCGTGGTGTGTTCACCCGCATGACGATTCTTGAAAATCTGCACATGGGGGCCTACACCAGTGACAACAAGGCAGAAATTCTGACTGACATCGACAAGGTGTTCACGATTTTTCCGCGCCTGAAAGAGCGCAAAGACCAGCTGGCAGGCACCATGAGCGGTGGTGAGCAGCAAATGCTGGCAATGGGCCGTGCCCTGATGAGCCACCCCAAGGTGTTGCTGCTCGATGAGCCGTCCATGGGCTTGTCGCCGATCATGGTGGACAAGATTTTTGAAGTGGTCCGCGACGTGTATGCGCAAGGCGTGACGATTTTGCTGGTGGAGCAAAACGCCAGCCGTGCGCTGGCCATTGCCGACCGTGGCTACGTGATGGACTCCGGCCTGATCACCATGACCGGCGATGCCAAGACCATGCTGTCTGATCCGAAAGTGCGGGCCGCTTACCTGGGCGAGTGATTTGCGGCGCGTGCGCCCCGGGTTTTTGCAAATAATTTGATTTTGCTCAAGGTATGTTGGTGCGTGGCACGGCACAGTTGCAGCCATGTTCTCTATTCACACACTTGATCCCGGCGCAGAAATGCAGAAATTTCCACGCGGACAGTTGTTGCTCAAGCGTGGACTCGGCAAACCTGTGGTGAGCTACATTGAGTCAGGCCGGGTTGCCCTTGGGGTCATTGAAGATGATGTGATGGAGCACCAGATTGGTGTGCTCGAAGGCCCGTGCTGGCTCGATGCCAGCTCGGCCGTGTTGGGCTTGCCCCATCTGGTGGATGCGGTGGCCGATTCGCCGGTGCAATTGCGCCAGGTCAGCATGCGGGATTTTCGCCAGGGCATACAGGGCTTATCCGATGCGGCCAAGGCAGTACTCTCGGACGTGGCCATGGCGCACCGCAGGCAAACCGAATTTGCCGTCAGTCGGCTGGCCAAAGACGCTGAGGCGCGCTGCGCCGAGTGGCTCCTTAGCCACGCCCAAGCCGGTGACCAGGGCCTGATGGAAGTTGAGTTGCACCAACGCAAACGCAGCATTGCCACCCAGCTCGGCATTGCGCCTGAAACCTTCTCACGCGTGCTGCGTCACCTGCGTGAGCAAAGCCTGATCAGTGGCTCAGGCCGCGTGCTGAACCTGGTCAACCCCAACGCCTTGAAGTCTTTGGCGGGGGTTTAGGCCAGGGTTTCTGGCGGCATTTTCAAAGCCCACAGCAGCCGCTCGGGGGTGGCCGGTGCATTTAACTGCACCACACGACCATCTGGGCGTGCTTGTGCGACTGCATCGCGCAGCGCCTCGAACACACTGATTGCCAGCATAAAAGGCGGCTCCCCCACCGCCTTGCTGCCACACACGTTGTCTTCCACGTTGGCATCTGGCCACAGGTCAACCCTGAAATGTGCCGGCACGTCGCCAGCGGTCGGAATTTTGTAGGTGCTGGGTGCATGGGTGGTCAAAACGCCCTGGCTATCCCACACCAGCTCTTCAGTGGTGAGCCAGCCCATGCCCTGCACAAACCCGCCTTCAATCTGCCCGATGTCCAGTGCCGGATTAATGCTATGGCCGACATCGTGCAAGATGTCCACCCGCAACACCCGGCTCTCGCCAGTGAGCGTGTCCAGGGCGACTTCGGTACACGCTGCGCCATAGGCAAAATAATAAAATGGTCGCCCGGTCAGGGTGGTTTTGTCGTAGTGGATTTTGGGCGTGCGGTAAAAACCGTCGCTCCAGAGCTGGATGCGGTTGGCATAGGCCAGTGCCACCACGTCGTCAAAGTTGCGGCTGGCCTTGAACGTGGTGATGCGGCCATTGGCAAATTCAACCGAACCGGCCCCAACACCGTCCAGACCACTGACAAAGGCCGCCAGGTTGTCACGCACATGGCGCGCGGCAAATTGTGCGGCACGGCCGTTCAAATCGGAGCCTGCCGAGGCGGCAGTGGCCGATGCATTGGGAATTTTGCTGGTGTCACTGGCGCTGGCGTGCACCCGCTGCAGCGGCACGCCCAATTCATCCGCCACGATTTGGGCCACTTTGGTGTGCAGGCCTTGCCCCATCTCGGTGCCGCCGTGGTTGACCACGACGCTGCCGTCCAGGTACACGTGTACCAGCGCACCGGCCTGGTTGAACAGCGTGGCGGTGAAGCTGATGCCAAATTTCACCGGGGTCAGAGCCAGGCCGCGCCGGATGGTCGGGCTGTTTTTGTTCCAGGAAAAAATGGCATTTCGCCGCTGTTTATACTCAGATGATAGCTCTAATTTTGATAGCAAATCTGGCAATATGTTGCCTTCCACCTGCTGCCCGTAGTGGGTGGTGTTGCGTTGTGTTGGGTGCGCGTTTGGCGCGGCAGCACAAACTTCGTTGCTGTACAAGTTGCGCCGCCGTACTGCCAGAGGATCAAGTCCGAGGTGGCGGGCGATGTCGCCCAGAATGACTTCGGTGACGACCATCCCTTGCGGCCCGCCAAAACCACGAAACGCGGTGTGGCTCTGGGTGTTGAGTTTGCAGCGGTAAGAAGTGATCTCAACGTCCTGCAAAAAATAGGCGTTGTCCACATGAAAAATTGCCCGGTCGGCCACCGGGCCGGACAAGTCCGCACTGAAACCGCAGGCCACCAGCATCTGCACTTTCAGGCCACACAGCCGCCCGGTGTCATCAAACCCCACGGTGTAGTCGTAGCTGAAAGGGTGGCGCTTGCCGGTGAGCATGAAGTCGTCATCGCGATCGAGTCGCAGTTTGACCGGGCGTTTGAGTTGCTGCGCCGCCACTGCGGCCCATACCGCCACGTGTCCGGCCTGGGTTTCCTTGCCGCCAAAACCGCCGCCCATGCGACGGCATTCCACCCGCACCGCGTGGTTGTCCAGCCCCAGCGCATGGGCTACCCAGTGCTGCACCTCACCGGGGTGCTGGGTGCTGCTGTAAATCAGCCATTGGTTTTGTTCTTGCGGCAGGGCGTAAGCCACCTGACCTTCCAGGTAAAAATGCTCCTGGCCACCCACTTCAAGCGTGCCTTGCAGGGTGTGCGCAGCCCGCGCCAGCGCCTGCGCAGCGTCACCCCGGCGCACGGTGACTGGGGGCAACACAAAGCTTTGCGCTGCCAGTGCGGTACGCACATCCAGCACGGCTGGCAGGGGGGCGATGTGGGGCTGCACCTGGCGCGCAGCGTGGCGTGCTTGCTGCAGGGTGTCGGCCACCACCAGGCCAATGACCTGGCCAACAAACTGCACGCTGTCTTGTGCAAACACCGGTTCATCCCCGGCAAAAGCCGCCAGCAGGGGGTGGCCTGGCACGTCGGCGGCCAGCAACACGGCACGCACGCCGGGCAGGGCCCGCGCGGCCTGGGTGTCTACGCCCAGCAGCTTGCCGTGCGCCACTTGTGACAACACCGGGGCGGCGTACAGCGTGCCGCGCACTTCTGCAATGTCGTCAATGTAGGTGGCCGCACCGGCAATCTGGGCGGCGGCACTTTCATGCGGGTGCGGTTGGCCACAGGCCGCAACGGGCGGTGGGCTGGTGAGGGCGGTGGCAACGGTGCTCATGCGTCTGCTCCGTTCAGGTTCAGGGTGGCCAGGTGGAGTGACTCCAGACTGGTGTTGGCCTGTCCCTGGCTTTCCAGCCAAAACCGTTCCAGCAAGTTGCCCAACACCTCGGTGCGGTAAGCGGCGCTGGCGCGCAGGTCAGACAGGGGCGTACATTCAGCGCGCAAAGTATCCTGCGCGCGGACCACGGTGGCGTGCGTCCAGGGCTGGCCGTGTAGTGCAGCCTCGGTTTGTCGCGCCCGCATCGGCGTGGCGGCAACCCCGCCTGCGCCAATGCTGGCATGGGTGACTTGCCCGGCTTGCAGCTGCACATGGAGCACCAGACAGACAGCAGAAATGTCGTCTTCAAACCGTTTGGAGACCTTGTAGGCGCGCAGCAGTTCGCCGGGCTGCGGCAGCGGTATGCGAACCAGGGCCAGCACCTCGTCTGCGGCCAGGGTGTTTTGGCGGTAGCCGGTGTAAAAGTCTTCCAGTACCAGCTCACGCGCACCCCGCACACTCATCAGCACCACGCGGGCACGCAGGGCAATCAGCAAGGGCATGCTGTCGCCAATGGGTGAGCCATTGGCGATGTTGCCGCCCAGCGTGCCTGCATTGCGCACCGGCAGTCCAGCAAAGCGGCTGAAGAACGGCTGCAACTGGGGACGGTCTTGGGCCAGCGCGGCAAAGGCATCGGTCAGGCTGACTGCCGCACCAATCTCAAGCTGGGTGGCTTGGCGCGCAATGGTCAGCAACTCGGGGACACCGGTCACGTCCAGCAGTTGTGCAAAGTCCTGGTGCAGTTTGTTGATCCACAGCCCGACATCGGTGCACCCCGCCACCAGCTGGGCTTGCGGTGCGGCCGCACGGATGGCCAGCAAGTCCTTCAGGCTATCGGGTTTTTTATATGAGAAATTGGCCTCTAGCCCTTTATTTGATTCGGCTATTAGCTCTATTTTTTGTAGCACTGAAGGTTCGTCAACGGCCACGCTGGGCAGCTCGGCCATGCGCTGTGCCGCGGCCAGAATCGGGCGGTAACCGGTGCAGCGGCACAGGTTGCCCGATAGCGACGCTTGTGCCTGCGTTCGCGTTACCGGCTGGTTCTGCAGCACCTGGTTCTGGTACAGGTCAAACAGGCTCATGGCAAAACCCGGTGTGCAAAAACCGCATTGGCTGGCATGGCACTGGTGCAAGGCTTGTTGCACCGGGTGCGGCGTGCCGTCGGCTGCGGCCAGATCGGAGGCCGTCCACAGCGCCATGCCGTGGATCGAATGCGCCAGACGGATGCAGCTGTTGACTGCCCGGTAGCGGATGCGTTCGCCCAGGCGGTTCCCCAGCACCACGGTGCATGCCCCGCAGTCGCCCTCATTGCAGCCCTCTTTTGTGGCACAGTGCCCCAGGTCTTCGCGCAGCAGCTGCAGCAGGGTGCGGGTTGCAGGAACATGGGGCAGGGTGACGATCTCGCCACGCCAGACAAATTGGAGCGGGGGCTGGTTCATGGACGAGAGCATAGGACAATATCAATTTGAACCGTTTGTCAGTCAGAATACGCCCTCATCACCTCGTCCCTATTTTGTCCATGCCAACGCCCCGACTGCAACTCACCGGCATCACCAAACGTTACCCCGGCGTGGTGGCCAACAGCGACGTGTCGCTGACGGTGCTGCCGGGTCAAATCCATGCCGTGCTGGGCGAAAACGGGGCCGGCAAATCGACCCTGATGAAAATCATCTTTGGCTCGGTGCAGGCCGATGCCGGCGAGATTCGGCTCAACGGCCAACCCATTGTTATCCGCAACCCCAAAGAGGCGCGCGCCAACGGCATCAGCATGGTGTTCCAGCACTTCAATCTGTTTGACACCATGACGGTGGCAGAAAACGTCTGGCTTGGCTTGACGCGCGACTCGCTGGCCCAGGTGACGGCCAGTATTTTGGCCAAGGCGGCCGAGTACGGGCTTGATATTGACCCGGTGCGACCGGTGCACACCCTGAGCGTGGGCGAGATGCAGCGGGTGGAAATTATTCGTGCGCTGCTGACCCGCCCGGAGCTGCTGATTCTGGACGAGCCCACCTCGGTACTGACCCCGCAGGCCGTGGAAAAACTGTTTGTGGTGTTGAAAAAACTCGCCAGCGAGGGCTGCAGCATCTTGTACATCAGTCACAAATTGCACGAAATTCGTGCGCTTTGTACCGCCTGCACGGTGCTGCGTGGTGGCAAGGTCACCGGCACGTGTAACCCGGCCCAAGAATCCAATGCGTCCTTGTCACGCCTCATGATCGGGGCTGAACCGCCCCGGCTTGAACATCGCCCGCAACCGCCGGGTGCCGCGGTGCTGACGGTGCACCAACTGGGTCTGGCGCGGGTGGCGCAGTTTGGGGTCGATTTGCATGACATCAACCTGCAGGTGCACGCCGGTGAGGTGGTGGGCGTGGCCGGTGTTTCTGGCAACGGTCAACAAGAATTGCTGTACGCCTTGTCCGGCGAAGATGTGCGTGCGCCGCAGGGCAGCATTCGCATCGG
>JAVHPS010000314.1:0-1363 GCA_036170715.1 Rhodoferax sp.
TGTCGGGCAGCCACGCCAGCGTCTATGAAGACAGCACCGACAAAGCGCCGCAAGCAGTGTTTGAGCTGGGCGTGCCGGTGCTGGGTATTTGCTACGGCATGCAAACCATGGCGCACCAGTTGGGCGGCATCGTCACCAGCGGGCATCAGCGTGAATTTGGTCATGCCAACGTGCGTGCCCACGGGCACACGGCCTTGCTGGAAGGCATTGCCGACTTCACCACGCCCGAAGGCCATGGCATGCTGCAGGTGTGGATGAGTCATGGTGACAAGGTCACTGAGCTGCCCCCTGGCTTCAAGCTCATGGCCAGTACCGACAGTTGCCCCATTGCCGGCATGGCTGATGAAGCGCGCCATTTCTACGCGGTGCAGTTTCACCCCGAAGTGACACACACCAAGCGCGGCGCAGCGATCCTGGAGCGCTTTGTGCTCGACATCTGCGCCACCCGTGCCGACTGGATCATGGGCGACTACATTGCCGAGGCCGTAGCCCAGATCAAAGCGCAGGTGGGGGACGAAGAAGTCATTTTGGGCTTGTCCGGTGGTGTCGATTCTTCGGTGGCGGCGGCCTTGATTCACCGCGCCATTGGCGACCAGCTCACCTGCGTGTTTGTTGACCATGGGCTGTTGCGCCTGAACGAGGGCGACATGGTGATGGACATGTTTGTTGGCAAGCTGCATGCCAAGGTGATCCGGGTCGATGCGGCTGACCAGTTTTTGGGTCACCTCGCTGGCGAGAGCGACCCGGAAGCCAAACGCAAGATCATCGGCCGCGAATTTGTAGAGGTTTTTAAGGCTCAAGCCCTTGCATTAACTGCATCGGGTGCTAGTACTAGAGGAGCAGATGAAAGTCGCACCGTCAAAGGCGCGACGTGGCTGGCCCAAGGCACCATTTACCCTGATGTGATCGAGTCGGGTGGCGCTAAAAATAAGAAGGCCGTGGTGATCAAGAGCCACCACAATGTCGGCGGATTGCCCGAACAACTGGGCTTGAAACTGCTGGAACCCTTGCGTGAATTGTTCAAGGACGAAGTACGTGAACTGGGCGTGGCGCTGGGGTTGCCCTACCACATGGTGTACCGCCATCCGTTTCCCGGCCCCGGCTTGGGGGTGCGGATTTTGGGTGAAGTCAAAAAAGAGTACGCCGACCTGCTGCGCCGTGCCGATGCCATCTTCATGGAAGAACTCAACAACTTTGTCGATGAAGCCAGTGGCAAAACCTGGTACGAACTCACTAGCCAGGCCTTTACCGTGTTTTTGCCGGTAAAAAGCGTCGGCGTGATGGGCGACGGCCGTACCTACGACTACGTGGTGGCGCTGCGTGCCGTGCAAACCAGCGACTTCATGACCGCAGATTGGGCCGA
>JAVHPS010000315.1:0-6530 GCA_036170715.1 Rhodoferax sp.
GAGATGTCGCTGATGCCAAAAAAGCCATAGCGAAAGCCGTCAATCATGTAGAAAAAGGGGTTGAGGTGGCTCACGGTTTGCCAAAATGGGGGCAACGAATGAAGGGAGTAAAACACACCACTCAAAAACGTCATCGGCATGACCACAAAATTTTGAAACGCGGCCATCTGGTCAAACTTTTCTGACCACAGCCCGGCCACCACCCCCAGCGCACCCATCAGCGTGGCTCCCAGCAGGGCAAACACCAGCGCCCACAGCGGCTGTGCCAGCGGCGGCACGGCAAACACCAGAGACACCCCCAACACGCCCAGCCCCACCACCAATCCGCGCAGCACTGCGGCCCCAACATAGGCCACCAACCAGTGCCAGGCCGACAGCGGCGTGAGCAGCAAAAACACCAGATTCCCCATGACCTTGCTGGCCACCAGCGACGAGGAGCTGTTGGCAAACGCATTTTGCAGCAGGCTCATCATGGCCAGACCCGGCACCAGAAAGGCGGTGTAGCCCACATCAGCATAGACCTTGACGTGCGACTCCAGCGCTTGGCCGAACACCAGCAAATACAGCAGCGCCGTCAGAATCGGCCCGGTGATGGTTTGTGCCGCCACACGCACAAAGCGCAGCACTTCCTTGTAGAGCAACATGTGCCAGCCGGTCATGCCTGCCCCCGTTCATCCGGCCCCGGGTGCTGGCGCATCACCTGCAAGAACACGTCTTCCAGGTCAGGACGACGGATTTCTATGTCACGCACCGTCAAGCCCGCTTGGCGCAGCTGCGCCAAATAGTGCTCCACTGCCAACGCATCCACGGCAGGCAACTGCACCACGCGGCCCGTCACACGCGCCTGGCGCGCCAGATCGTCGGGCAGTTCACCCTCTACCGTACACCGCAACACGTTGCCAGAGGCGCTACTGAGCAAGGCACTGGTGCTGTCCAGGGCCACCACGGTGCCAGTTTTCAGCATGGCAATGCGGCCGCACAAGGCCTGCGCTTCTTCCAGGTAGTGCGTGGTCAGCAACACGGTGTGCCCTTGTTGGTTGAGCTTGGCGATGAAATGCCACAGGGTTTGGCGCAATTCCACATCCACCCCCGCCGTCGGTTCGTCCAGCACAATCACTGGCGGCTTGTGCACCAAGGCCAACGCCACCAGCACGCGGCGTTTCATGCCGCCTGACAACGCCCGCATGTTGGCATGGGCCTTGTCGCTCAAACCCAGGCTTTCGAGCAGTTCATCAATCCAGACATCGTTGTGGCGCACACCGAAATAACCGGACTGGAACACCAGCGCTTCGCGTACGTTGAAAAACGGGTCAAACACCAGCTCCTGCGGTACCACGCCCAGGGCGCGGCGGGCGGCCGCAAAATCGGTTTGCACATCGTGCCCCAGCACGCTGGCACGGCCAGAAGTGGCCCGGGTCAAGCCAGCCAAAATGGTGATCAGCGTGGTTTTACCCGCGCCATTGGGGCCCAGAAGCCCAAAGAATTCGCCCTGCGCCACCTCCAGGCTGACCTGATCCAGCGCCAAAAAATGACCGCGTTGTGTGGCACGCGGCGAGCGGTAACTTTTGGAGACCGATTGAAACGAAATCGCGGGCGGGGAACCGCTTGTTGGCGGGGTCATCTCGCGCACACAGGCAACAGTTCGGCAATGCCATACAGGCGTGCCAAATCCGTCAAACGCGGCGGCAACGCCTGCAGCGTCAGGGTTTTGCCCAGCGACAACGCGACCCGTCGCAGCTCCAACAGCACGGCCAGCGCCGTCGAGTCAAAACGCTCTAACGCGGCCGCATTCACTGTCACACCAGCTGACGGCTGCGCCCGCACGGCCCGCAGCAGGTCGGCCAGCGCCGCTGTCGCTGTTTGGTGCACCAGAATGGCGGGCAGCTGCACCATGTTCAGCCTTTGGCAGATTTGTCAGCTTTAGCGGCATTGGCCGCGTTGGTTTTGTTGCGCTCGGTCAAGGTCGCAATCAAACCATCAATGCCTTTGGCGTTGATTTCCTGCGAAAACTGGCTGCGGTAGGTATCCACCAGCCACACCCCCAGCACGTTCAGGTTAAAAATTTTCCAGCCAGCCCCAACACCCTGGGTTTTTTCCAGACGGTAATCGAGCTGGATCGGGTCGCCTCGGCCTTTGATGAGCGTGCGCACCACCACTTCCTTGTCGTCCGGCGCGGCACGCAGTGGCTTGATGCTGAAGGTCAGGTTCTTGGCCTGGCTGATAGCACCGGCATAGGTGCGCACCAGCAGGGTTTTAAATTCCGCTTCCAGACGTTTACGTTGCTCAGGCGTGGCTTGACGCCAACCCGGCCCTACCGCCGATGCCGTCATGCGTTGAAAGTTCAGGTAGGGCATGACCTTTTCGTCCAGCAAGACGATCAAGTGCGCCACATCGCCCGCTTGTACCGCTTTGTCGGTCTGAATAATGTCCAGCGCTTCTTTGGTCAGGCGGTCAACCAAGGCATCCGGTGCCTCGTCAGCGGCCCAGGCAGGCATGGCCAACAGTGACAGCACGGCAACCAACGCCAGCACACCACGGTTAAAAAAACGTCGCTTCATGTTGATTTCTTTCCAAAAATATCAGTTAACTGGCTGCACTGGCACATCGGGTTCGGTTTCATCGGGAGGGTTGCCGTCATACACCTGACTGCGTCGGCGCTGCAAAAAGGCATCGCGGGTAAAGGTATAGGGATCCAGCGCCACCTGATCCAGAATGTCGGTAGCCCCCAGCAAACGGGAACGATGGTCAAGTAAATTCAGGGCGGTAGCCGTGTTGCGCGCTGGCACATCACTGACATTGGAGAGCAGGTTTCCTTGGGCATCCGCTGGTAACGCCGCGGTGTCACGCACGGTTGACGGCCCCAACAAAGGCAGCACCAGGTAGGGCCCGGCCCCCACGCCCCAATGCCCCAGGGTTTGGCCAAAATCTTCGGTGTAGCGCTCAATCCGCATTTCGGTGGCAATGTCGAGCACGCCCCCCAGGCCCAAGAAAGTATTGACACCAAAACGCACCAGGCTGTTGCCAGCGGGTTCGGCCTTGAGCTGCAGAACGTTGTTCACAAACGACCAAGCATCTTGCAAGTTATTAAAAAAATTATTCACCCCGGTGCGCACCGGTTGCGGCAGCACGTCTTTGTAGGCCGTGGCGACTGGTTTGATCACCGCCCGGTCAACCGCATCATTGAACTGGTAAACCCCCCGGTTAAAAGGCTCCAGAGGGTCGCTTGGATGGGCGTTGGGGCCAGTGGCGCAGCCACCCAGCACCAGCAGCACCACCGCCAACGTGCTTCGCATGCCCCACCCTGTGCCGGTTGTGATCGAATGGCTCATTGTTTTCCCTGATTGGTTGTATCTGCCGCCGGTTTGGCAGGATCAGCCGCTTTGCTGTACAAAAATTGGCTGATCAGATTTTCCAGCACCACCGCTGATTGCGTGCTGGAAATAATGTCGCCTGGGCCCAGATTTTTATCGTCCGCACCGGCTTCAATGCCCAGGTATTGATCACCCAGCAAGCCGCTGGTCAAAATTTTAAGAGAGCTATCCTTGGGAAAGGTGTAACGGCTTTCCAACGCCAGCGTCACTTTGGCCTGGAAAGATTTGTCATCAAAGCTGATACCGTCTACCCGCCCCACCACCACCCCGGCGCTTTTCACTGCCGCTTTGGGTTTGAGGCCACCGATGTTGTCAAACTTGGCCGCAACCAAGTAGGTTTTCTGGAAACTCAAGGTCAGCAAATTGGCAGACTGCAGCGCCATGAAGAGCACTGCAACTGCACCAATCAGCACAAACAGGCCGACCCAGATATCATTTTTTGACCGTTGCATAATTTTCCCTTTTGTCAGTTGGGGACAGCGCAACCCGTTCTGCGTGTCGCATTGGTCTGCCCCACAATTTTCTAATCAGTTGGGGACAGAGCAACGCGCACTGCGTGTCGCATTGGTCTGTCCCACAACATCTCAAATAGTAAACATCATGGCGGTCAGGACAAAGTCCAGCGCCAGCACGGTAAGCGAGGCCATCACCACGGTACGGGTCGTGGCCTTGGCCACCCCTTCGGGCGTGGCCTGGGCGTTGTAGCCTTGCAGCAGCGCAATGAATGTCACAGCCACACCAAACACAAAACTCTTGACAACCCCATTGCCCAGATCCTTGAACACGTCCACCCCACCCTGTATCTGACTCCAGAAGGCACCGCCGTCCACACCAATCATCAACACCCCAACCACCCAGCCACCAATGATGCCCATGGCACTGAACACGGCCGCCAGCAGCGGCATGGTGAACACACCGGCCCAGAAACGGGGCGCGAGCACGCGCTCAATCGGGTTGACCGCCATCATCTCCATCACGCTGATTTGTTCACCGGCTTTCATCAAACCGATTTCTGCCGTGAGCGCGGTGCCTGCGCGCCCGGCAAACAGCAAGGCGGTCACCACTGGCCCGAGTTCACGCATCAAGCTCAGTGACACCATTAAGCCCAGCGCCTCGGCCGAACCATATCGCTGCAAGATGTAGTAGCCCTGCAAGCTCAGCACAAAGCCCACAAACAGACCCGACACGCCAATGATGACCAGCGAGTAGTTTCCCAAAAAATGCACCTGGTCGCGCACCAGCACATTGCGCCTGAGTGCGTAGCCCAGCGTGGCACACAGGCGCAAAAACAAGCGTGCCGCATAACCTGCAGCATCGAGCTGGCGGCGCACCGCGTAGCCCATGTCCTTGGGGTGATACCAGCTCATGACAGCACCTCGGGACCAAAATCTTCTGCCACAGTGGCCCCAGGGTAATGAAAATGCACCGGACCGTCCGGCAGTGCGTGCACATATTGGTACACCAACGGGTCCGTGCTTTGGCGCACTTCGTCGGGCGTGCCCTGGCAGGCAATGCGGCCATTGGCCAGAATGATCACCTGGTCGGCAATGGCAAAGGTTTGTTCAATGTCGTGACTGACAAAAATACTGGTCAGGCCCATGGCATCGTTGAGCTCACGTATCAGGCGTGCCGCCGTTCCCAGTGAGATGGGGTCGAGCCCGGCAAACGGTTCGTCGTACATCACCAGCTCGGGGTCCAGGGCAATGGCACGCGCCAGCGCCACACGCCGTGCCATGCCACCGCTCAAGTCGCTCGGCATCAAGCTGCGTGCACCGCGCAGACCCACCGCATTGAGTTTCATCAGCACCACGTCACGAATCAGTGCCTCAGGCAAATCGGTGTGCTCACGCAGCGGAAACGCCACGTTCTCAAACACGTTCAAGTCCGCAAACAAGGCCCCAAACTGGAACAGCATGCCCATGCGTCGGCGCGCCACGTACAACTCAGCCTGGTTCATGGGCGTGATGTCCTGCCCGTCAAAGCGCATTTGTCCGGTCTGAGCTTTCACCTGTCCACCAATCAGACGCAGCATGGTGGTTTTGCCGCCACCCGATGCCCCCATCAGAGCGGTGACTTTGCCACGCGCCACGGTCAGGGAAACATCATCCAAGATCAAGCGGTCGCCGTAGCCAAAGCCAAGGTGACAAAATTCAACCAGCGAGTCAGAAAGAGGTAGTGCCATAAACAGAAAGACCGGGGGTTAACCCGGCCTGTCAATCATAAGCGATGACGCATTTCAGCGTGGCAAGTCGCTGAACCCCATCAAAAACTCATCCACCGAGCGTGCCGCCTGACGACCTTCGCGAATCGCCCAGACCACCAGGCTCTGACCACGGCGCATGTCACCGGCCGCAAACACCTTGGCCACGTTGGTGCCATAACCACCGGTGAAATCGGTGCTGGCTTTGGCGTTGCCACGCGCATCCTTGTCCACACCAAAAGCGTCCAGCACGGTGGCCACCGGGTTGACAAAGCCCATGGCCAGCAGCACCAGGTCGGCTTTGTATTCCTTTTCGGTGCCTGCAATCTCCACCATCTTGCCGTCCTTGAACTCGATGTGCACGGTTTTCAAACCGGTGAGCTTGCCTTTTTCACCGATGAATGCCTTGGTGGAAATGGCAAATTCACGGGTGCAGCCTTCGTCATGACTGGAGCTGGTGCGCAGCTTCATAGGCCAGTAGGGCCAGGTCATGGGACGGTTTTCTTCCACGGGCGGTTGGGGCATGACCTCAAACTGCGTCACGCTGGCGGCACCATGGCGGTTGCTGGTACCCACGCAGTCGCTGCCGGTGTCGCCGCCGCCGATGACGATGACGTGTTTGCCGTCAGCGCGCAATTGCCCTTTGAGTTTGTCGCCCGCATTGACCTTGTTTTGCTGTGGCAAGAACTCCATGGCAAAGTAGATGCCATCCAAGTCACGCCCGGGCACGGGCAGGTCGCGACTTTGCTCGGAGCCACCGGTCAGCAGCACCGCATCAAACTCAGCCTGCAACTGGGCCGCAGAAACGCTTTCTTTGGCCCAGTTGGTGACTTTGCTGCCCTTGGGCAACTCACCCACCAGCACGCCGGTGCGAATCGTCACGCCCTCGGCCTTGAGCTGTTCCACGCGGCGGTCAATGTGGTTTTTTTCCATCTTGAAATCGGGAATGCCATAGCGCA
>JAVHPS010000316.1:0-6506 GCA_036170715.1 Rhodoferax sp.
GGGCGCTCGACCTTGATCACGTCCGCACCCAGGTCGGCCAGCATCTGCGTCGCCCAGGGGCCCGCGAGTACGCGGGATAGGTCAAGCACTTTGAGGTGGGAGAGGGCGGCGGGTGGGGTGGGCATGGTGTCTATATCGGTGGGGTTGGCCGATTCAATCGTCAGAAAATAATTGGGGTCAGACCCCGATTAACGATGAAGGTTAGTACCGCTCAGCAAAACGCCTGAATCCCCGTCTGCGCACGCCCCAGAATCAGCGCGTGGATGTCGTGCGTGCCTTCGTAGGTGTTGACCACTTCCAGGTTCACCAGATGGCGCGCCACGCCAAACTCGTCGCTGATGCCGTTGCCGCCCATCATGTCGCGCGCCAGGCGTGCCACGTCCAGCGCCTTGCCGCAACTGTTGCGTTTGAGGATGCTGGTGATCTCCACCGAGGCCGTGCCTTCGTCTTTCATGCGCCCCAGGCGCAGGCAGCCCTGCAAGCCCAGACTGATCTCGGTCTGCATGTCGGCCAGCTTTTTCTGGATGAGCTGGTTGGCGGCCAGCGGGCGGCCAAACTGGATGCGGTCGAGCACGTACTGGCGTGCGCGCAGCCAGCAGTCTTCGGCAGCGCCCAAGGTGCCCCAGGCGATGCCAAAGCGAGCCGAATCCAGACAAGTGAACGGGCCTTTGAGGCCGCGCACCTCGGGGAAGGCGTTTTCTTCCGGGCAAAACACGCCGTCCATGACGATCTCGCCGGTGATGCTGGCGCGCAAGCCCACTTTGCCGTGAATGGCCGGGGCGCGCAAGCCCGCAGCGCCTTTGTCCAGCACAAAGCCGCGAATCGGGCCCACATTGCCGGACTCTGAGACCTCTTTGGCCCAGACCACAAACACGTCGGCGATCGGGCTGTTGCTGATCCACATCTTGTTGCCGCTGAGCTTGTAGCCGCCGGGCACTTTTACCGCACGGCTGAGCATGCTGGCCGGGTCTGAGCCGTGGTTGGGTTCGGTCAGGCCAAAGCAGCCAATCCATGCACCGGTGGCTAGTTTGGGCAGGTATTTTTGCCGTGTGGCCTCGTTGCCAAATTCATGGATGGGCAACATCACCAGAGACGACTGCACGCTCATCATGCTGCGGTAGCCGCTGTCCACGCGCTCTACTTCGCGGGCGATCAGGCCGTAGGCCACATAGTTCAGGCCGGGGCCGCCGTATTGCTCTGGGATGGTGGGGCCGAGCAAGCCCAGCGCGCCCATTTCGCGAAAGATCGCCGGGTCGGTGCTCTCGGTGCGAAAAGCCTGCACCACGCGCGGCTGCAGCTTGTCCTGGCAATAGGCCGCAGCGGCTTCTTTAATGGCACGCTCGTCATCGCTGAGCTGTTGTTCCAGCAAAAAGGGGTCTTGCCAGTTGAATGCGGCATGGGCCATGGACGGTCTCCAAAACGGTTGAGGGTTGGGGTGCATGGTAGCGCGCCCAGTGGCACGGCCGCAAACGATTTGTTGTCACTTAGATATTGATTTTTATCATATCTGTTGGCATAACTGTCATCGTCAAAGCAGACGTGATCATGATAAATAAATGACATATAGCCGACTTAAATAAAGGAGCATTAGCTACTAATAAAATAGCAATACTGGTACTGGTAAATTCATCACTTGTGTACATTACACACATCATGCGCAGAAAAATCCCATCCCTTCAAGCCCTTGTGTGCTTTGATGCCGCTGCCCGCCACCAAAGCTACACCCGTGCCGCGCAAGAGCTGGCGCTGACGCAAGGTGCGGTGTCGCGCCAGCTCACCGCGCTGGAGGCGTTTGTAGGTGTGGCGCTGTTCAAACGCACCCGTCACGGGGTTGCATTGACAGAGCGCGGGCACGACTATGCGGCCCAAGTGGCCGTGCGCTTGCAGGCGCTGGAACAAGACACGCTGGACGTGATGAGCACGCAGGGCAGCGCACGCGTGCTGCACCTGGCCAGCGTACCCACGTTTGCCACGCGCTGGCTGATTCCGCGCCTGCCCACGCTGCGCGCCGCGCAACCCGAGCTGACGCTGCACATTGACACCTGCACGCGGCCTTTTCTGTTTGCCGACACGCCGTTTGACTGCGCGCTGTTTGCGGGCACGCCCGAACAGGTCAACCAATGGGCGGGCACGCAAGCTGTCAAGCTGCTCGATGAAGTGGTGCTGCCCGTGGGCGCACCCAGCTTGCTGCAAGGTAGCGCGAGCTTGCCGCCCGAGGCCATTGCCCAACTGCCGCTGCTGCAGCAAAGCACCCGGCCCGAGGCCTGGCGCGCCTGGTTCGACGCGCAGGGTGTCAGCGCCCCCAACGCCTTGAGCGGTGCGCGCTTTGAGCAGTTTTCCATGACCGCCGCCGCCGCCATGCACGGCCTGGGCGTGGCGCTGGTGCCGCGGTTGTTGATTGAGCCCGAGCTGGCGCGTGGTGAACTGGTGGTGTTGTGCGAGCGGCCGCTAGCCAGCCCCCGCGCCTACTACCTGGTGCGCCCCGAGCAAGTCGATACCCCGCTGGCTGTGACTGTCTTTCAGGACTGGCTGATGCGTACCTGCGCCGGGCGTTAGAGTGGTGGTCTGCACATACCCAGGAGCGCTGTCTGCCATGCCTATTTGCCACTCACCCATTCAGATCTGCAACGCGCGTCATGTGCCACAGGCATCCATCCCAAAGGGGCTAACACGCTGGCATCTTCTGCCGGCCTGGATCGCGCTGCTGGGATGCCTCAGCTTGGAGGCGGTGACCGCACAAACTGCACCCACTTCCACGGCGGCGCTAACCCAACGCTGCTGGGCTGAGTCAAGTGTCTGGCGCACCCGCCCCGACCTGCGTGAGCCCACCACGGTGCGCATCGGCAATTTGCGCGACGGCGATACCGTACCCGCCCCGTTTTGGTTGGATTTTGGTGTGCGTGGCATGGGCATCATCCCTGCCGGCCATGCGCATGCCAAGGCGGGCCATCACCACGTGTTACTTGACACGCCTCTGCCCAAATCACACTTGGAAAAAATTCCGTTTTCAGACAAATACCGTCATTTCGGCAAAGGACAAACCGGCACGTTGCTGGATCTGGCTCCTGGCAGGCACACCCTGCGCCTGCTCTTCGCAGACCATGACCACCGTCCCTACTTTGTGTACAGCCGCGAGATCCGTTTTACTGTAGAAGGAAAGCGCTCCGACCCGCCACCCGTCATTGACAGCAACAACTATGCACCGACCTGTGCACGCTGGTTGGCCTACGACATGACGCAGCCACGCCCTGTTGAGCCCCATGTGTACGTGCGAAATATCCATGCCAACGATGTTTTGCCACCACTGTCTGTGATCGGTTTTGGCGTGGTTGGATTCGGCGTGGCACCCGCCGACACCCCTGTCGCTGGTAGCGGGCATTTTGAACTGATGGCAAGCAAGGCGGGTGAGGTTTTTGTGACCCAACGGCTGGTGCAAGGCAACACCGAAACCTTGCTTGAGTTAGCACCTGGTGCCTACCAATTGCAGGTCAGTTTTGTTAACGCCGCAGGCAAGAAGCTGCTAACTGCAATCAACCTACCGGTTCGTGTAACGGGAGAGCCTTGACCTACCCAACCCCCTGATTCGCCACCTTGGCCGCCGTGCTAAGCTGATCGCCGTTGCCATACCAGGAGACACCCCATGCCCGGACTGCTGCCCCATATTGACCCCGACGGTCTGCTTGAGTTTTCGGTGGTTTACACCGACCGCGCGCTCAACCACATGTCCAAACGCTTCCAGGGCGTGATGTGCGATATCTCCAGCATCCTGAAAGAAGTCTATGCGGCGCAGGCGGCGGTGCTGGTGCCCGGCAGTGGCACCTTTGGCATGGAAGCGGTGGCGCGCCAATTTGCCACCGGCAAGAAAACGCTGGTGATCCGCAATGGCTGGTTCAGCTACCGCTGGACGCAGATTTTTGACATGGGCCAGATTCCGGCTGAACAGATCGTGTGCAAGGCACGCCAAACCGGCCCGGGCACACAAGACCCGTGGACACCTTGCTCGGTGGAAGAAGTGGTGGCCACCATCCGTACGCACAAGCCCGACGTGGTGTTTGCGCCGCATGTGGAAACTGCCGCCGGCATGATGCTGCCCGATGCCTACCTGAAAACCGTGGCCGATGCCGTGCACGAGGTCGGCGGACTGCTGGTGCTGGACTGCATTGCCAGCGGCGCCATGTGGGTCAACATGCAGGCCACCGGCGTGGACGTGCTGGTGAGCGCGCCGCAAAAAGGCTGGAGCGGCTCGCCCTGCTGTGCCATGGTGGGCTTGAGCGAGCGTGCCCTCAAAGCCATTG
The DNA here is from genome assembly GCA_036170715.1 of Rhodoferax sp. Lineage (GTDB taxonomy): Bacteria > Pseudomonadota > Gammaproteobacteria > Burkholderiales > Burkholderiaceae_C > Rhodoferax. The sequence goes on from JAVHPS010000316.1 coordinate 4,296, forward strand.
ACAACACCACCAGCACCAGCTTTGCCTGCGACCTGAAAAAATGGCTGCAGATCATGCAGGCCTACGAGGCTGGCAACCACGCCTACCACACCACCCTGCCCACTGATGCCTTGCTGCGCCTGCGCGAGGTGATGCAAGAAACCCGCGCCTATGGCTTTGCCAAGGTCAAAGCCGAGCAAGTGGCGTTGGGCCACGCCGTGCGCCAATTGTTTGAGAGTCGCGGCATCCGCAGCGTGGCGGCCGATGGTTTCAAGGCCCCGGGCGTGGTGGTGAGCTACACCACCGACCCCGAGATTCAAAACAGCAAAAAGTTTTTGGCACTGGGCCTGCAAACCGCCGCAGGGGTGCCGCTGCAGTGCGACGAGGGGCCCGACTTCAAAACCTTCCGGGTTGGCCTGTTCGGGCTGGAAAAGCTGCACAACGTGTCGCGCAGCGTGGCGCACCTGGCTGCGGCGCTGGATGCCATGGGCATCCACACCCGGCAGACGGCCGGGGCTTGAGGCGCGTCGCAGCGCAGCAGGCTTGGGTTAAAAGTCGGTGCGGGCTGCAGCTGCACCAGCCGTGCGCAGGTTCAGCAGCGCATACAGCACCACCGCGCCAAAGGTGGCGGTGCCGATGCCGCCCAGGGCAAAGTCGCCAAACTTCAGGGTGAAGTCGCCGGTACCCAGAATCAGCGTGATGGCGGCCACGATCAGGTTTTTGTTGTCTGAAAAGTCGACCTTGTTCTCAACCCAGATGCGTGCCCCGGCCACCGCAATCAGGCCAAACACCACAATGCTCACGCCGCCCATCACCGGCAGCGGAATGGTCTGGATGACCGCCCCAAATTTGGGGCTGAAGCCCAGCACCAGCGCCATCAGCGCCGCTGCCAAAAACATGGCTGTCGAGTAAATTTTGGTGGCCGCCATCACACCAATGTTTTCGGCGTAAGTGGTCACCCCCGTGCCGCCAGCGCTGGCGCTGACCATGGTGGCAATGCCGTCACCCATGAAGGCGCGCCCCATGTACTGGTCCAGGTTTTTACCCGTCATGGCCGTCACCGCCTTGATGTGCCCCAAATTTTCAGCTACCAAAATAATAGCTACTGGAGCAATCATGATAAGGGCTTTAGGGTCAAACACTGGGGATGCAAAGGCCGGCATACCCATCCAGGGGGCTGCAAGCAAGCCGCTCAAGTCCATCGGTTTGCCCAAGCCCAGGCCATTGGTCAGCACGGCATAAAACACGCTGGCCAGCGCCAGACCGACCAAAATCAACAGCCGCTGCACCATGCCACGGGTGAACACCGCCACCCCAGCCACGCAGACAAAAGTAGCGGCCTGCATCCAGCTCTCAAAATTGTTGCTGGCCATGTTTTTGATTGGCACACCGGCCAGGTTCAGGCCAATCACCGCCACCACCGAGCCGGTGACCACCGGGGGCATCAGCTTCTCGATCCAGCCCGTACCCACGGCCTGCACCAGCAAGCCAATGGCGGTATAGAGCGCACCGCAGGCAATGATGCCGCCCAGTGCCAAGCCCATGTTCGGGTTCAGCCCCTTGCCCGCATAGCCGGTGGCGGCAATCACCACGCCAATGAAGGCAAAGCTCGACCCCAAATAACTGGGCACTTTGCCCCCGGTGATCAAAAAGAAAATCAGCGTGCCCACGCCGCTCATCAAAATAGCCAGGTTGGGGTCAAAGCCCATCAGAATCGGGGCCAGCACGGTGGCGCCAAACATGGCTATCACGTGCTGCATGCCCATGACAGCGGTTTGCGGCCAGGGCAGGCGCTCGTCAGGGGCAATCACGCCACCGGTGTGCAGGGTGTCAGGGCTTTTTTCGACCCAGGAAAACAGGCTCATGGTGTTCCTTTTGAAATGTGTTGGTGGGGGCGATTGTGAACCATGGCCGTGCCTGGCCAGATACCCGTTGGCCGAAAAAATATGAGAATTTTTAGCCTCTAGCCCTTGTAAACAAAGGGCTGTTCACTATGGATGTTGAAGCTTTAGCCGTGCGTTTTGCCAACGCGCAGCGCGCGGCTGGCCAATTCATGCGCCACCAGCGCCTTGGCCTTGGGGTAGATCAGCGTTTCTTCCAGCACGATGTGGTCGTGGCACAGCGTCAGAAAAACCTGGGTGGTGTGGATCAACTCAGCCTTGTCGACCCAGTCTTCGCCGTGTGCAATGGCGCGCAGCATGGGGCTGAGCTCGCGCCAGTTTTGTTCAATCC
>JAVHPS010000317.1:0-6505 GCA_036170715.1 Rhodoferax sp.
GGCACGGCAGCGCCGTGCCACAGCCGTGCAGCGTGGCGTGCCACCACCTCACCGGTGTGGAATTCGCCACCCGGAGTGGCTTTGATTTCAATGTTCAAAGCGTGGCCGTTTTTCAGGCAAAACCGGGCAATGGCCTCAAAGGTCGGCAAAGACTCACCGGCAAAGCGGCGTGAATGCCAGCTGCCCGCGTCCAGCAGTGACAAGGTGCTCCAGGGGTGCTCGCCCGCCACAGAGCTCAGGCCACGCCCCAAGGCATCCAGCGCGTTGGTGGTGCGCTCCAGCGTGGCATCGTGCAGCAAAAAGGGAATGCCGTCGGCGCTCAATTTCACGTCGCATTCAAACATGCGATAGCCATAACCGGCCCCGCAACGAAAGGCCGCCAGGGTGTTCTCAGGGGCGAGTTTGCCCGCACCCCGATGGGCGATAAAGCGCGGGTAGGGCCAGTGATCAAAGGTGACAGGCTTCATGGTGTGGTTTCCCTGCGTTGGCCGCTGCTGGCATCAAAGTGGTGGATTTTTCCAGGACGGGGTGTGACAAATAAAGTGCTCCCGCGAGCAGGCGCTTGGCCCGCTTCTTCGCAGCGGACAATGACCATTTCGTCCCCTGCCGCGTTCATCCAACGCCCGTAAATCAGGCGCTCAGCGCCCAGCATTTCGACGGCTTGAACCTGCAGCGCCCAGCCGGTTGGGGTAATGTCCAAATGTTCAGGTCGCACACCAAAGATGGTGTGGGGTGGTGCACCAGGTGCGTTGCCGAGCAGGTTCATGGGGGGCGATCCCATAAAGCTGGCAACAAAGGTGGTGGCCGGGCGGTTGTACACCTCGTCAGGCGTGCCAAATTGCTCCATCACACCTGCGTTCATGACGATCATGCGCTGCGCCAGCGTCATGGCCTCGACCTGATCGTGGGTGACAAACAGTGACGTAATGCCCAGATCGCGGTGCAGTTTCTGGATTTCAAGCCGGGTCTGGGCGCGCAGCTTGGCATCCAGGTTGCTCAAAGGCTCGTCAAACAAGAACACCTGCGGCTGGCGCACGATGGCGCGGCCCATGGCGACCCGTTGGCGCTGGCCGCCTGAGAGTTCACGCGGCTTGCGTTGCAAAAACAGGCCAATTTCGAGAATCTTGGCGGCCTTGTCCACCCGGGTCTTGATTTCATCGGCTGGTACTTTGGCGATTTTCAAGCCGTAGGCCATGTTGTCGAACACGCTCATGTGCGGGTATAGCGCGTAATTTTGGAACACCATGGCAATGTCGCGCTCGGACGGCTCCAGGTTATTCACCACACGCCCACCGATGGAAATTTCGCCGCTGGTGATTTCCTCTAGCCCGGCCACCATGCGCAGCAGTGTCGATTTGCCGCAACCCGAAGGGCCGACGATGACGACGAATTCGCCGTCGTGAATCGCGGCACTGACACCGTGGATGACCTGGTTGGCGGTCTTGCCGTTGCCGTATCGTTTGGTAACTTTGTTCAGGGTAATGGAGGCCATGGGAAGAGCGATGCCGTTAAGAAAAGAGCGCAAAACATGTTGAGCAGCGAATAGTCAACCGCTGGGGGGCCGATTTCTGCGCGTTTGGCAGTATGAGGCCGCCCAGCGGGTGGCTGTTCGCTGCGGAGCAAGCCTTTACGTCAAAGGTTTTCATGGATGTTCGTCTGTCCCGCAAGTTATTTACTTTTCCGTATCGACCAGTCCTTTGACGAACCACTTTTGCATCAGCACCACCACCAATGCCGGTGGCAGCATCGCCAGCACGGCGGTGGCCATGACGATGTTCCACTCCATTTCAGAGTCGCCCCCGGAAATCATGCGTTTGATGCCAATCACCACCGGGTACATGTCCTCAGAGGTGGTCACCAGCAACGGCCACAGGTATTGGTTCCAGCCGTAAATGAACTGGATGACAAACAGCGCTGCAATGGACGTCTTGGACAGTGGTACCAGCACATCCCAGAAGAAACGCATGGGGCCAGCGCCGTCCATTCGGGCGGCTTCCAGCAGTTCTTCGGGCACGGTCAAAAAGAACTGCCTGAACAAAAAGGTGGCAGTGGCCGACGCAATGAGCGGGATGGTCAGCCCGGCATAGCTGTTGAGCATGCCCAAATCCGCCACCACCTTGTAGGTTGGGCCGATGCGCACCTCTACCGGTAGCATCAGCGTGATGAAAATAGCCCAGAAAAATGCCATTCGAAAGGGAAAGCGAAAGTAGACGATGGCAAATGCCGACAACAGTGAAATGGCAATCTTGCCGATGGCAATCACCAGCGCCGTGACCAGACTCACTACCATCATTTGCCCGACCGGCGCTTTGGAGCCGGAGCCGCCACCAGTGCCGTTCCATGCAGCGGTGTAGTTTTCAATCAGGTGTCCGCCAGGCAGCAGAGGCATGGGCGTTTGCACAATGGCCTGGGCGGTTTGCGTGGACGCGACAAATGTCAAGTAAAGAGGAAAAGCCACCACCAGCACGCCCAGAATGAGCACGATGTGTGACAGCACCGTCAGAACAGGTCGCCGCTCAACCATGACAAGGTACTTTCATCAGTAGTTGACCTTTTTTTCGACATAGCGGAACTGCACCACCGTCAGCAGTACCACAATCACCATCAGCACCACCGATTGGGCTGCCGAGCCGCCCAAATCCATCGCCTTGAAGCCGTCAAAGTACACCTTGTAGACCAGAATGGCGGTGTCTTTGCCCGGCCCCCCCTGGGTGGCGGCATCGATGATGGCAAAGGTGTCAAAAAATGCATAAACGATGTTGATCACCAGTAAAAAAAACGTGGTCGGTGACAGCAGCGGGAACACGATAGTCCAGAAGCGTCGCCAAGGCCGTGCACCGTCAATGGCCGCGGCTTCGATCAATGACTTTGGAATGCTTTGCAGCCCTGCCAAGAAAAATAAAAAGTTGTATGAAATTTGTTTCCATACCGCTGCCATCACCACCAGCGCCATGGCGTGACGGCTGTTGAGCAGGTGGTTCCAGTCGAAGCCGACCACGTTGAGCCAATAGGCCACGACCCCCACACTGGGCGCAAACATGAACAACCACAGCACCCCGGCCACTGCCGGTGCCACGGCGTAGGGCCAGATCAGCAAGGTTTTATAAGCCAAAGCACCTTTGACGATGCGGTCTGCAAATACCGCCAGCAACAGCGACAGGCCAATGCCCAGTACCGCCACCAAACTGGAAAAAAGGGCGGTGGTGTAAAACGAGGCCAGGTAGGTTTCGTCGTTCCAGAGGTTGCGAAAGTTATCCAGTCCGACCCATTCCACCGAGGTACCAAAGGCATCGGATTGTTGCAACGACTGCACCAGGGCTTGTGCGGCAGGCCAGAAGAAAAAAAGGGCGATCACGGCCACCTGGGGAGCCATCAGCACCCAAGGCAGCCAAGTAGATCGAAAAAAAACGCGCTTTTCCAATGGGTCTTACTGGTGATGTGGCTATTTCATGTTGGCTTTTTCAAACCTTGCCAGCAACTCGTTGCCGCGCGTCACGATGCTGTCCAGGGCTTCTTTTGCCGTTTTCTTGCCGGCCCATACCCCTTCGAGTTCTTCGTCCTCGATGGTGCGGATCTGAACATAGTTGCCCAACCGGATGCCACGCGATTTGTCGGTGACTTTGCGCACCATCTGGTTCACCGCCACGTCAGAGCCCGGGTTGGCTTTGTAGAAGCCCGACTTTTCAGTCAATTGGAATGCAGCGGTGGTGATGGGCAGGTAACCGGTGCGCTTGTGGCTGGCCGACTGCACTTCAGGACTGGAGATGTAGTTGAAGAATTTGGCCACGCCCCTGTATTCGTCGGCCTTCTTGCCGGCCATGACCCACAGGCTGGCTCCACCAATGACGGTGTTTTGGGGTGCACCCGGTACGTCCGGGTAATAGGGCAGCGGTGCAATAGCCCAGGCGAACTTGGCGTTTTTCTTGACGTTGCCGTAGAACCCGGCTGAGGTGGTGATCATGGCGCATTCGCCGGAGATAAAGGTGGCCTCAGGCACGTTGGCGCGTCCCTTGTACACAAACAGCCCCTGTTTGCTCATGTTCGACAAGTTGTCGATGTGGCGCACGTGCAGGGGTGAATTCACCTTCATGCGCGCGTCCAAACCACCCAGGCCGTTGCCTTTGGTGGCAAATTCGACGTTGTGCCAGGCCGAAAAACTCTCCAATTGAGTCCAGCCTTGCCAGGCAATGGTGAGTGGGCACTTGTGGCCGCTGGCCTTGAGCTGGGCTGCGGCCAGTGCGACTTCAGGCCAGCTGGTTGGGGCTTTACTGGCATCGAGTCCGGCCGCTTTAAAGGCATCTTTGTTGATATAGAAAACGGTGGTGGAGCTGTTGAACGGCATACTCAGCATCTCGCCGCTGGGGGCGGTGTAATAGCCGCCAACGGCGGGGATGTAAGCCTTGGGATCAAATTTTTGACCCGCATCTTTCATGACCTTGCCCACCGGCACAATGGCTCCCTTGCTGGCCATCATAGTGGCTGTACCCACTTCAAACACTTGCAAAATGTGCGGCGCATTACCGGCGCGGAAGGCGGCCACAGCGGCCGTCATGGATTCGTCGTATTTGCCTTTGTAGGTAGGCACGATTTTGTAATCAGACTGGCTGGCATTGAAATCTTTGGCCAGGTCGTTGACCCATTCGCCGTTGACCGCGGTCATCGAATGCCACCACTGGATTTCGGTCACGGCTTGGGCCGACAGTGCCAGTCCTGTGGTCAGGGCGAGGGTTGCAATCTTCTTGAAGTCCATGTCAATTCCTTTAGGTTGAAGAGGGCGCAGCATAGGTGGCAGAAATGACGTTTGTGTGTCAAATACATGTCAATCAGAGGGCTTCTTGATTAAACCCAGATTTTTGTGACCTTTACATCAGGGTTTCCACAGGGTCACCATCATGACCGTAGGGCGATGTTGCACTGCGGTAACATTGCCTGCCCAGTCAAAGCCTGCCCGGCAGGCCGTTTTCAAGCCCCTGGCGGCTGTCTATACCTTACCCGATGAACGCTCCCATTCCGCTCAAGTCTTTGTTGCCTGCCGGCACGGCCCTGCCGCATGAACAGGAACGCATCCGCGAAATTCCGTACAACTACACCTCGTTTTCCGACCGCGAAATCGTGATCCGTTTGCTGGGCGCAGCGGCTTGGGGCTGGCTGAACAAATTGCGTGATGAGCGCCGTACCGGTCGATCGGCACGCATGCTGTATGAAGTCCTGGGTGACATCTGGGTGGTGCAGCGCAACCCTTTTCTACAAGACGACTTGCTGGACAACCCCAAGCGCCGCGTGTTGCTGGTGGAGGCTTTACAGCATCGGCTGCATGAGGTGCAGAAGCGCCGCACGCCTGATGTGGATGCTGAACGCGATGCGCTGGTGGGGCAATTGCTGGGTGTGGCACGTCAAGCCGTGCAGGCATTTGATAGCCAATTTGTGGCTACTGCCATGCTGCGGCGCAAGGCGCACAAGGTGCTGGCCAAACTCACGGCCAAAGACAACATCAAGTTTGACGGCCTGAGCCGTGTCAGCCATGTCACCGATGCCACCGATTGGCGTGTGGAATACCCGTTTGTGGTGCTCACGCCCGACACCGAGGCCGAGATGGCGCACCTGGTGGCGGGCTGCATTGAGCTGGGCCTGACGATCATTCCGCGCGGCGGCGGCACGGGTTACACCGGTGGTGCCATTCCGCTGACCTGGAACAGTGTGGTCATCAACACCGAAAAGCTCGAGGCCATGACCGAGGTCGAGCTGGTCAGGCTGCCCGGCGTGGACCATGAGGTGGCTACCGTGTGGACCGAGGCCGGCGTGGTCACCAACCGGGTGTCGCACGCCGCCGAACGTGCGGGCTATGTGTTTGCGGTGGACCCGACCAGCGCCGAGGCCTCGTGCATCGGCGGCAACATCGCCATGAACGCCGGCGGCAAAAAGGCCGTGTTGTGGGGTACGGCGCTGGACAACCTGGCCAGCTGGCGCATGGTGACTCCACAGGCGCAGTGGCTGGAGGTGACCCGCATCAACCACAACCTGGGCAAGATCCACGACGTGGACGTGGCCAGCTTTGAGCTGAACTATTTTGAAGCCGACGGCAAAACGCCGCTGCGCACCGAGCGCCTGGACATTCCTGGCAAAACCTTCCGCAAGGAAGGTCTGGGCAAGGACGTGACCGACAAGTTTTTGAGCGGCCTGCCGGGCATTCAAAAAGAAGGCTGCGACGGCCTGATCACCAGCGCGCGCTGGGTGGTGCACAAAATGCCAGCGCATACGCGCACCGTGTGCCTGGAGTTTTTTGGCAATGCCAAAGATGCCGTGCCCAGCATTGTTGAAATCAAAGACTTCATGTTTGCCGAGAGCCGCCGCAGCGGCGTGGTGCTGGCCGGACTGGAACACTTGGACGACCGTTACCTGAAGGCAGTGGGCTACGCCACCAAGAGTAAAAAAGGTGCCACCGATGGCGGTGTGCCCAAGATGGTGCTGTTTGGCGACATTGCCGGTGACGATGCCGATGCCGTGG
>JAVHPS010000318.1:0-26696 GCA_036170715.1 Rhodoferax sp.
TGCACCCGGTCAAAGTCGGCATCAGTCCAGGCGAACTCACGCCCATGTGCATCAGACGCACCAACCTCCTGCTGAAATTGACCTGACCGGGAAACTGCCATCTGAATTCAATTTGAAAAATCAGCAGGCATCAGAGATCAAGCCCATGTCTACCCCTGACATCAACTTTTCGATATCAAGCAAGATCAACATCCGATCCCCCAGTGAGCCCAAGCCAATCACGGAATCACTGTCAATCACACTTTCAACCTCCGGGGCAGCGCGCAAATTTTCGGGTGCAAGCTGCATCACATCACTGACAGAATCCACCACAATACCCACAATGCGCTGGTGCAAATTCAGAATGATCACCACCGTGAAGGAGTCGTACTTGGCACTCTCACAGTTGAATTTCAGGCGCATGTCCACAATCGGCACAATAGTGCCACGCAAATTGACCACACCCTTGATGAAAATCGGTGCGTTCGCGATGCGGGTCGGAGGCTCATAGCCGCGAATTTCTTGCACTTTCAGAATGTCAATACCGTACTCTTCCTGATCAAGCTTGAACGTCAGGTATTCGCGCGCCCCCACAGCCACCGACTCATTTACTTTTTCAACTGCACTCATCTTATTTCTCCTGCAAACGGCTCCGACATCAATGACGAGAACGACGAACCAACGCCGCCGTGTCCAGAATCAAGGCCACTTTACCGTCACCCAAAATCGTTGCGCCGGAGACGTTGGGCACTTTACGGTAGTTGGACTCCAGGTTTTTGACCACCACCTGTTGCTGCCCCAGCAGCTCATCCACCAACAACACCACGCGGCTGCCCTCGGCTTCGATCACCACCATGATGTCGCTGACTTTTTCAGAGTCAAACCGGGGCACCTGGAACACTTTTTCAAGTTCAATCACCGGCATGTATTCATCACGGACCTTGACCAATTGAGCCCCTTGGCCGACCGTGCTAACCGCATCGGATTTAACCTGGAACGATTCCACCACCGATGACAACGGCAGGATGTAAACCTCGTTGCCGACCCCGACCGACATGCCATCCATGATGGCCAGCGTCAACGGCAAGCGCACCGACACCTTCATACCATAACCTTCGGAGGAATCAATTTCAACCGTACCGTTGAGTGAGGTGATATTGCGTTTCACCACGTCCATGCCAACCCCTCTGCCCGACACATCCGTGACCACCTCTGCAGTCGAGAAGCCGGGGGCAAAAATCAGTTGCCAAACTTCGGCATCGGTCATCGAGTCAGACACATCCAGGCCTTTTTCTCTGGCTTTGGACAAGATTTTTTCACGCGACATGCCCTTGCCATCATCCCGCACTTCAATCACGATGGAGCCGCCTTGGTGCGCGGCCGACAACGTGATGGTGCCGGTCTCAGCCTTGCCTGCCTTGATCCGGTCAGCCGGCATTTCAATGCCATGGTCACAACTGTTGCGCACCAAATGGGTCAAGGGGTCGGTGATTTTTTCAACCAATCCCTTGTCCAGTTCGGTGGCCTCACCCAGGGTGACAAAGTTGACTTTCTTGCCCAACTTGCCTGCCAAATCGCGCAACATGCGAGGAAAACGGCTGAACACAATGGACATCGGAATCATCCGGATGGACATGACCGACTCTTGCAGGTCACGGGTATTGCGATCCAGATCGGTCAGTCCAGTCAGCAATTGCTGGTACAGCGCGGGGTCAAGCGCCCTGCTGTTTTGTGCCAGCATAGCCTGGGTAATCACCAGCTCGCCGACCAAATTGATCAATTGATCAACCTTGCTGATGGCCACGCGGATCGTGGCCGCTTCAGGCGGTGCTGTCGCCGTATTGGTCGCACTAGCAACTTTAGGGGCTACTTTCACCGCCACCGCAGCAACTGGCCCTGCAGCTGGCACGTCAGCAGCCGCACCTGGCGCACCTGGCGCACCATCAAAAAAACCAAAGCCGTCTGATGCTGCAACCTGTGGCAACGCGGCTCCAGCAGCGTGCGTCACATCGTCCTCTTTCTCGTGAATCACCACTTGTTCGCGCGACACATGAAAAGCAAACAAATCCAGCAAGTCTTCATTGGACGAGGTGGTGTTGACCTCAAACACACGTGGCGTTCCTGCTGTCCAGGGCTGCGCCTTGATATCACCCAGACCAGGTATGTCACGGAACAATTCCATCAATGCCACCACCTGATCTTCGCGCTCGAGTTGGCTGATGCGAATATCCAGGTGGCGTACCCCATCCACAGTCACCGACTTGGCAGCCACGGCAACCTCTGCAACCTTCGCTGCAGGTGCGGGGGCAGCGGCCGGAACTGCCGCTGGCGAGGCGACCGCTGCAGGTGCTGGCATTTGGCCACTGGCAAGCGTACGAATGCGCGCCACCAAGTCTGCGGTGGAGGGCCCAGGCCCCTCGTCACCGGCCTGATGTCTGGCCAGCAGACCACGCGAAGCATCTGCTGATTCAAGCAGTACATCGACCATGACCGCGTTGGGCTGTAACTCATGCCGACGCAACCGATCAAGCAGCGACTCCATTTGATGGGTCAATTCAGCTACGTCCGAGAACCCAAAAGTAGCAGCCCCACCTTTAACGGAATGCGCACAGCGAAAGATGCCATTGAGCTCTTCATCATCTGCCGTTTCAAGGTTCAAATTGAGCAGCATTTGCTCCATCAAATCGAGATTTTCGCCAGCCTCTTCAAAGAAAATTTGATAGAACTGACTGAGATCGAAATCAGACCCAGAACCGCTGGTGTCTTGATGTACTTCCGCCATGACTGTCTCCTGACATCTTTTCCAAAATTAAACGCGGCATCCAACCCGTGTTACTTGATGACTTTTTTGATCACATCAATCAAACGGGCAGGGTCAAACGGTTTGACCAGCCAACCCGTTGCACCCGCCGCCCGGCCCGCTTGCTTCATGAGGTCACTTGACTCTGTGGTGAGCATCAAAATCGGGATGGTTTTGAACTGGGGCTGTTCACGCAATTTGCGTGTCAGCCCCAAACCATCGAGCCGCGGCATGTTTTGATCTGTCAATACCAAGTCAAAGGTCTGGACTTGGGCTTTTTCAAATGCATCCACACCATCCACCGCCTCGACCACTTGATAGCCAGCTCCAGTCAATGTGAATGAAACCATTTTCCGCATGGATGGCGAATCATCAACAGCGAGTATTAAGGGCATGTAAAACTCCGACTATTCCAATCTGTCACCAGAAATTTAAAAAAGCTCAATCGACCCGGCTTCCATCTCGTCCTGCGTAACAGGGTTAGGACGCTCGGGCACTTCTTCAACAAATGGCACGGCTTCACCATCCTCATATCCCATGGCATCTGAAGCCAGGCGATAAGCACACCCTTGAAGAATTTTTGAAGTGTGAATGATCAATTGCGATGCCATGTCCTGGAACTGTAATTCAGTGACCGCTGCGCGCAACGCCACGCGCACTTCGTCAAGCTCTTTGACGGCCGCAAACGCCGGTTCCGACAAGTTGGCACTTGCTGAAGTAAAGCGCGTCATCAGATTTTCCATGGTGTGCGCCAGTAGACCGTCCAGGCGGCTGAGGTCATGCACAACTACCAACAACGAATCCTGCACTTCAGCCACCAGCATAACCGGAAGCTCAACCGTGGGAACCGAAAACGGTGTTTCATCAGGCAACATGGCCAATTGATGCTCCTATGGACAAAAAGCTAAGCACTTTACCCTTCTGATCGCGGACAATCATAGCGCCAAATATGAACAGCAACACCCGTACCAACCCCACTTTGCGCATTTTGCATTTGGAAGATTCAGCGCTCGACCATGAACTGGTGAAGCGTGCATTGCAACATGCTGACTTGAGCTTTGATATCCGTCGAATTGAGACGCTGGAGAACTTTGCCCGAGCGTTGCAACAAATCGATTTTGACGTGGTGCTGGCCGACTATCGGCTACCAGGCTTTACCGCCCTGGATGCCTGGGAACTGATGCAACACAAACTGTGCCGAATCCCTTTTGTCTTGCTCTCTGGTGCGATCGGTGAGTCGGCCGCTGTAGCGGCGATCAAAACCGGCATCAGCGACTACCTGCCCAAGGACGACATGGGCAAGCTCAGGCGGGTTTTGGAACGTGCCATTGAAATGCACCGCATCCAGTTAGAAAAAGAGGCTGCAGATGCGGAACTGACGGCATCAGAACAGCGCCTGGCCAATTTCGCCGAGCACTTGCAAACCACCATTGAACAAGAGCGCGCAGCCATCGCGCGCGAAATACATGACGACATTGGTGGTTCGTTGGCTGCCGTTCGGTTTGACCTGTCTTGGATTTCAAGGCACACCACCGAACCAGCCGCGCTGGCTCACCTGACGGCAGCCAGCGACATGCTGGCACACGCCCTCCAAGCCAGCCAACGCATCATGATGAACCTGCGCCCGGCAGTGCTGGATCAGGGCCTGGTAGCTGCTGTTGAATGGTTGGCAACTAGTTTTTCAAAACGAACCAGCACTCCCGTCACGGTGCGTTCCCAGCCTAGCTTTGAGCATTTGCCCAAAGCCATCCAACTCACAGCCTACCGCACCACACAGGAAGCCTTGACCAACATCGCAAAATACGCGCAGTGCACACAGGTCACCATTGAGTTGTCAGATGCTAAAGGCGTATTGACGCTTGAGGTAACCGACAACGGCATTGGTATCCATGGCCCTGACCTCAGCAAAACGAATTCCTTCGGTATTCGGGGACTGAAAGAGCGCGCCAGGACGGTAGGCGGCTGGCTGGATGTCAGTTCCATGCCCGGTTCAGGCACTACCATTCTCCTTTCCGTTCCGGTCAAGCCATTGGCACACGACACGTCAAAAGGGTTGAAGACATGATTCGAGTCATACTTTGCGACGACCATGCGATGGTCCGCCGCGGCATACGTGACACACTGGCCGAAGCAGTTGATATTCAGGTGACGGCTGAAGCCGGCAGCTATTCAGAGGTTCGCGACACACTCCGAAGCCATGCTTGCGATGTCCTGGTACTCGACATCAATCTGCCCGGACGCGGCGGACTGGAAGTGCTGGCAAGCTTGCGTGAAGCCGATTCCCCCATCAAAGTGTTGATGGTCTCAATGTTCCCAGAAGATCAATACGCCATCCGTTGCCTGAAAGCCGGCGCGCAGGGCTACCTGAACAAGGCGGGGGATCCCGCTGACCTGATCACCGCGGTTCGCACGGTGGCCCAAGGCCGAAAATATGTTACCCCTGGCGTGGCACAAATGCTGGTGGACAACCTCAGCACCCCTGACAGCGTCAGTCCCCATGCGTGTCTGTCTGAACGTGAACTGCAAACATTGCTCAAAATTGCCTCTGGCAAGCGTTTGTCAGATATTGCCGAAGAACTCATGCTGAGCCCCAAAACCGTCAGCGTTTACCGCGCGCGGGTGCTGGAAAAACTCAAACTTTCGAACAATTCCGAGTTGACGGTTTACGCCATCCGAAGCGGTCTTGTGTAAAGAACACTATTTGGCGGCAAAAAGATCAATGGCATGGCCCATGAGTGCCACAAATGGCTGATCCAGCATGGGCAAGGTGACCGCCATGCCCACCAACCCGACGGTCAACGTAATCGGAAATCCGATGGCGTAAATATTCATTTGCGGTGCCACACGTGACACGATGCCCAGGGCCAGATTGGCAAACATCAGCATGCCCACCATGGGCAGCGCCATCCACAAGCCGCTGGCAAACAGTTCAGCCCCCAGGTCAACCATGCGGATTTGCTTAACCGCTTCCAAAAAATTTTGATCGACCGGAAACACCACAAAACTTTGAACCACAGTCAGCAAAACCAGCACATGCCCGTTCATGACCACAAACATGAACGTGGCCATTTGTCCAAAAAACCTGGCTACAGCACTGGATTGACCGCCCATCGAAGGGTCAAAAAAAGAAGCAAAACTCAAGCCCATCTGGAAGCCAACCACTTCCCCAGCCAGCTCCACTGCTGCAAAAACCACCCGAATGGCAAAACCAATCGCCAACCCAACACCCACTTGTTGCAGCACAGCGCCAAAAGCGCCAGCATCGTTAATACCGACAACTGCTTGCCCCTCCAGGCTGGGTTGAGCGGCCAAGGCCACAAAGAATGCCAGGGCAATTCGAACCCGTACCGGGAACGCTCGGGATGAAAAAACCGGTGCAGAAGTAAACACTGCCAAGGTGCGCAAAAACGGCCAGATCAGCGGCGACAACCATGCGGTCAGTTGTGCCTCGGTGAACGTGATCATGCCAGACGCTTACATAACCGAAGCCGGGATCGCTTCCAAGGTTCTGCGGATGTAGTCCACCAAAGTCGCCAGCATCCATGGGCCAGCCAGCGCAAATACAGCCACGGCCGCCAGTAACTTCGGCACAAATGCCAACGTGGCCTCGTTGATTTGGGTCACAGCCTGAAACAGACTGACCAACAACCCCACCACCAGCACCACCCCAAGCACTGGAGCCGAAACCATTAGCAGCATCCACAAGGCTTCCTGCCCCATAGTCAATACCATTTGCGAGTTCACAACGCTACCTCATGTCACAAAGCTGGCTGCCAGCGAACCCAAAAGCAGGTTCCAGCCATCAGCCAAAACAAAAATCATCAGCTTGAAGGGCAAGGCCACCAACACCGGCGACAACATCATCATGCCCAAGGACATGAGCACACTGGCGACCACAATGTCAATCACTAAAAACGGAATGAAAATCATGAACCCAATCTGAAACGCAGACTTCAATTCACTGGTGACAAAAGCCGGTATCAATACCCGCATGGGGGCCGTAGCGGCGTTGGTGTTGACATCCAGTTTGGCAAGTTTGACGAACAACGACAGGTCTGACTGCCGAGTTTGCTTGCTCATGAACTCGCGCATCGGTGCTTCGCCTTTCACCAATGCCTGATCAAAGGGTAGCGTGTTGTTGCTGTAGGGCAAATAAGCTTCGTTGTAGACCTTGTCCAACGTGGGTCCCATGACAAACAGGGTCAGAAAAAGTGACAAGCCGACAATAACCTGATTGGGAGGCACAGACTGAGTCCCCAGCGCCTGCCGCATCAGCGACAGCACAATCACAATCCTGGTGAATCCCGTCATCATCAGCAAAATGGCCGGTAAAAAAGACAACGCTGTAAAAAACAGCAAAGTCTGCACCGGCACAGAGAAGCTGACACCACTGCCACCGCTGCCCACCAGCAAAGGCAACTGGGCCCCACTTTGCGTCCACCCCGGAAGAGCAGCAAGCAACAGGGCCATGCCAACCAACCCTTTAACGGGTGAATGAATTTGCATGCGGTTCATGGTAGGCCAGCCCAATTCCTGTCACACCGACCCAGTCGGCCACTGTCGGACCGGCAAAACGGTCGCAGCTACAGTTGCAACTTGCTTGGGCACTGCGGCAGTGTGCAAGCAGCTGATGTTCTGTGCCGTCACCCCCAGGGTCAGCCAAACACGGGCCTCTTCAGGCCCAACCTCCACCGTGACCACGCGCTGATGCGGCCCAACCGCTACGGCCGAAACAATCTTGGTGGCAGTCAGCACCCCTTCAGAGGTACCCGCTATGCGCCGCTGAAGCCACTTCAACCCCACCGGCACCATGGCCAGCAACAGCACAAAAAAAAGAAGCACCATCCAGGTTCGCGTCATACAACGCCTCAGCCTTTACTGACCCGGCGCAAGCGTTCTGATGGTGTCACAACGTCCGTCAAACGGATGCCAAACTTGTCATTCACCACAACCACTTCGCCTTGGGCAATCAGGTAACCATTCACCAACACATCCATGGGTTCACCCGCCAAGGCATCAAGCTCCACCACCGAACCTTGGCCCAGTTGAAGAATATGTTTGATCGGCACCTTGGTGCGCCCCAGTTCTACTGAAAGTAAAACCGGAATATCCAACACCCGGTTGATGTCATTGATTTGGGCATCACTGCCACCGCTGAAGGGTTTTTGGGTGTCGCCTGACAGCACACCACCCGGTTCTGGCTCAGGTACTGATGTTTCGGTGGCTTTTTGCTCCAAAAGGGCCTCAGCCCAATCAGCCATGCCATCATCTTCCGGCGGTTTTTCGTCTGTTGCCATGTGAGTCACCCTTTCCAATTGAGGTCATTGTTCCGCAAACTTTTTTCAATTTTCAATGCGTACTTGGCATTGTGCGTGCCGTACTGACACTCAAAAACAGGCACGCCATCCACCTTGGCCTGAATCCGGGGTTGCCGATCAAGTTCAATGAAGTCGCCCGGTTTCATGGCCAGCAACTGCTCGATCGTTGCGTCGGCATGTGCCAGCTCTGCCACCAGCACTACTTCGGCCGCCTGAATTTCCTGTGTCAGCACATTCACCCAGCGACGATCCACTTCGATCGAGTCGCCCTGGGTGGAGGAATACAGCACATCGCGAATCGGCTCTAGCGTGGCATAAGGCATGCAAAGATGAATGCCTCCAGTGATCTCACCAATTTCGAGCTGAAACGAGGTCGACACCACAATCTCACTGGGTGTAGCAATGTTGGCAAACTGGGGTTGCATTTCAGAGCGCTGATAGTCCAGCACCAAGGGGTAAATGCCCATCCAGGCTTTTTTATATTCTTCGGTGATCACATCCACCAAACGGTTGATTACCCGCTGCTCGGTAGCAGAAAAATCTCGACCTTCAATACGGGTCTGGAATTTGCCAATGCCACCATACAGAGACTCGATCACACCAAACACCAACGCGGGCTCACACACGATCAATCCACTGCCACGCAGGGGGCGTATGGCCACAATATTGAAATTGGTGGGCACCGCCAGCTCACGCAAAAAAGCGCTGTACCGCTGCACCGACACTGGCCCCACCGAAACTTCAGGGCTGCGGCGAATAAAATTGAACAAGCCAATGCGCAGATTTCTGGCAAAACGCTCATTAACGATTTCCATCGTGGGCATGCGCCCACGCACAATGCGCTCCTGGCTTGAGATGTTGTAGGCTCGAACCTCCCCCTGCTCAACCACCTCTTCGGCCATCTTCTGGCTCTCACCCGTAACACCTTCGAGCAGTGCGTCAACTTCTTCCTGGGATAAGAACGATTCACTCATGGCCACACACCATCAGGTCACTGAACGATCATGCTGGAAAACAACACGCCCGTCACCGGGTATTCGGGCGCAGCCTTGCGCTTTGACTTCTTGTTGTTCGCGACCGGCTCGTCTACCACTTCAGCACTGCCACCAAAAGGCACTGTCGTTTGACGCAGTATTTCTTCAATGAGTTTTTGCTTGCCTTCAGCCGACAACAATTCTTCGGCTGTTTTGCGCGACAACAGCATCAAAACCGCACTGCGAATGGTCGGCAAGTAGGCTTTGACTTGATCGGAAGCATGCGCGTCTGTTACTTCGAGCGTGATACCGACTTGCGCTACCCGCTCCCCACCGGGATCAGCCAAATTAACTACCATGTTGTCCATCGGCAAATAAACCGGCGGGGTCTTGGCTGCGCCGTGCGCCGCGGCAGCCGGGGCATGTGCAGCAGCAGGGTCGCCCCCCTCGGCCTCCAGGGCCGCAGCCTCTGCCGCTGCCGCTTTTTGCTTACTGATGTAAAAAAACGCGCCACCACCACCCACCAGAACCAGCGCCAGCACGGCTCCAACAATGATGAACAATTTTTTTTTGCTTTTGGCTGGTGGCTTCTCTGCTTCAGCGTCTTCAGGTTTTGTGGCCACGATGTTTCCTTCGCTACTTCAAATTGGCTTGATTATTCAGCACAAACACCGTGCTGAGCGTTCAATAAACACCCCAAAAATGGGGCATCCGTGCAGATCATGAGTCTACCTTCAGACAAACAGATCCAGTGATCGCCCCGCAGAAGGGTATGTGGCCGCGTTGGACACCGGGCTCAATGTTTCTTCCTTGACCAAAGCAACACGTTGTGCACCGGGACGTGCGCGCCGATGCTCCCCGGACTCGCCCGCCCCTTGCCCTGATGCCCCCACCGACACACCAGCCAACTGCAAGCCCTGGCCTGAGAGCATTTCTTTCAGTTGAGCGGATGCACTTTCGAGCACGTGACGAACACCACTCTGGTCGGTACGAAAATCAATTTGTGCCTGATCTCCGTTGAGCAAAATACGTACTTCCACGGGTGAATCACCAAACCCATCCAGGGTCAGTTCAGCCGTTTGAACACCATGACTGACCCAATAACTCACGGTTTCAGCCACTGCGTTGTCGGCCACAGTGGCAGTTGCAGGTGGCACCACAAAAACGGCATCTGAACGGCTCACGGACGCTGCGGCGGAGCCAAAAACGACATCAAAACCAGCCCCCCCAGACGAACCCGAACCCGACTTGCCAGCAGGACGCTCCTGCACGCGTTGCACCTCACCAGCGGCCGATGCCAACAGCGTCAAAGCCGGGTCGGCAACGGGTGTCATGGCCATCGGCAAAGCCGTTGCACGCTGGTCTTTCACGTCTGCAAACGGCACTTGACTGGCAGCAGCCTGCAACGCATTGCGGTGCATCATCAGCGTAGCAAAGGAAAGCGGCGCTGGCGTATTCGGTTCAGGCAGCGTTGACGCTTGCAACTGCGTTGCCATCTGCGCTGGCATCTGAACCTTGCCACCATTAGGTTGAGCCAGCACCCCCAGGGCTGCATTTTTGACACTGCGCAACGCATCTGATTGGCTCGCCATGGCATCCGTTCCTGCACACACCGTCCCTGCAACTGCTACCCCTTCAACCGGTACAACCGGTAGCGCCACCGCTGACATGACAAGGCCCGCTTCAGCCGCGGCTGTTGCATCAGGGGTGTCCACGGGCGGCGCAAGCAGTGCACTGTCCGCTGCGGTGGCGCTGGGTGCATCTGTGACAGCAAGCGACTGCATCAAAGCCGAGAAGCCAGCGTCTGCCGCTACCTCGTCCCCTGCTGACTGGCCTGATTTCTTGTCGTTTGTGGGCGCACTGGCAGCTGCCTTATGCGCTTGCGTGGGTGATGTCAATTCAATCGCCATGGTAGTTTTCCAATTTTTGACATGCCTGACGCGAGGTTTGCATCGACGCAAACTCGTCCATTTGTTTCTGCTCCCTGCGTTGTTCACGCTGCAACTGACTGGCCTGACGTTTAGACAGCAACAGCTTCAAGCTGGCCATGTGAATTTCGGCCTGCAACACCTGTTGTTGTGCGGCCATGAGCCTGCTGTTTGAGCCCGCCAACACGTCTTGCTGCAGCACCACCGCCTGCTGCAGACGAGCCATAAACTGGTAGTGATGTCGCAACAGTTCTGGCGTGGTGCCCACTTGTGCGTTGTGCGCCCAGCGGGACTCGGTTTCATGGGCATAGGTCTGCAACTGATCCATCTGATCCTGGGCATGTGCCAGGCTACTGCGGTGCTGTTGTAACACCGCCAGTGCCTGATCCCGGCTGGTTTCAGCCAGGTCAATGGCAACGCGCAAACTGTTGAATTTGTACATATTGGCCTTGCCTGTGGCATCGTTCAGGACGCACCGTCAGCCAATTTGATGGCGGCTGAAAGCGAATTCACACTGTCTTGCAGTGAAGCCGATTCAAACATGTCTTGCTGCAAAAACTGCATCATCGGATCATGCAATGCAATGGCTTCATCCATGGCCCGATCCGAGCCACGCACATACGCACCAATCTGCACCAGATCACGGCCTTTTTCATAGCGCGAGTAAATCGCCTTGAAATGCCGCGCCACTTCAAAATGTGCCCGTGAAGTCACGTTTTGCATCACCCGCGAGGCCGACTGTTCAACATCAATGGCCGGGAAATGCCCCGCCTCAGCCAGACTACGTGACAACACAATGTGGCCGTCCAAAATGGCCCGGGCTGCATCGGCAATCGGGTCTTGCTGATCATCCCCCTCTGACAGCACGGTATAGAACGCGGTGATGGAGCCAACCCCATTGAGCCCATTGCCGCTGCGCTCCACCAACTGGGGCAGTTTGGCAAAACACGACGGCGGATAACCCTTGGTAGCCGGCGGTTCACCAATTGCCAGCGCAATTTCACGCTGCGCCATGGCATAGCGTGTCAGCGAGTCCATCAGCAACAGCACGTGCTTGCCCTTGTCTCTGAAACTCTCCGCCACCGCTGTGGCATAAGAAGCACCTTGCATGCGCAGCAATGGCGGTGCATCAGCAGGGGCTGCCACCACCACCGAACGCGCCCGGCCCTCTTCACCCAAAATATCTTCAATGAATTCTTTGACTTCACGGCCCCGCTCACCAATGAGCCCGACCACGATCACATCGGCCTGGGTGTAGCGCGCCATCATCCCCATGAGCACACTTTTGCCCACGCCAGAACCCGCAAACAACCCCAGGCGCTGACCACGTCCAACGGTAAACAGGGCGTTGATGGCACGAATGCCGGTGTCCAGCGTGTCGCGCACTGGCGCACGATCCATGGCATTGATGGGCTGGCGGTCCATGGGCACAGAGGCCACGTTCAAAATGGGCCCCTTGTAGTCCATCGGCAGTCCATGCGCATCGACCACCCGCCCCAGCAAACCATCACCCAATGGCAAGCGCAACACGCCTTGGCCAAATTCACGTTGCACCTGGCGGCGTTCCCCCAACCGGGGAACGGTCACATAAGCAGGTGCGGGCTCCACACTGGCACCACTTGACAGGCCATGTACATCGCCTGCAGGCATCAGAAATGCACGGTCATTGGAAAAACCAACCACTTCGGTCAACACCGGAGCCTGCGCCTTCATGCGCACCCAGCACTGCGAACCCACCGGCACCCGGATGCCCACTGCCTCCAGCACCAGGCCGGTCAGCCGGGTGAGCGTGCCACGGGTCTGCAGCGTGGTGCCCGAACGTACCCGGTGTGTGGACTCGGCCAAAAACGTTTGCCACTTCACAGAGGCTTCAGCTTGGCTCATCTGTCACCTCCCAGGAACTGGCCAGGCCCAGGGTAGCCACCGCACGTTGCCAGCGTTTTTGCAGAGTTGCATCAACCACCATGCCAGCGGACTCAACCACGCAGCCCCCGGGCTGGAGCGTGGTGTCGGCACGCAAACTCAGGCTAAGCCCTGTAAATTCTGCCGTCAGCACCCCCTCCAGCACATCAAGATCGGCAGGATGCAGGCGCACCACAGCGGTACGGTGCTCTGCGCCCAGCAAGTCGAGGGCTTCACGAATCACGGGCAACAGCGCGTTGGGATTGACCGCCAGTTCCTGGCGCAGCACCTGGCGTGCCAGTTCACACGACAACTCCAGCACGCCTTGCGCCATCACCTGCTGTGCCTGATCCAGTTGCGTTTGCACCGACTTGAAAAGTTCGCTCAGCTGCTGCCCTGTCTGGGCAGCTTGGTGGGTCAAAAAATCTGCCATTTGCTGCTGCACTTCAGCCTGTGCCTGCGCCCGCCCCTGCACCACACCGTCGGCGTAGCCTGAACGAAAAATCTCTTGCCGCGCCGCTTCCTGCTGCGCATCATCCTGCTCTGCTGCACGCACCTTCACTTGCGCTTGCAACAACTGTGCGGCGGTCTCAATGACACCAAAACGCCATTGTTCGACCGCTTCAATTTCATCTCCAGGAATAAAACGTGCGTAATTGCGCATAGCTACACCATGGCATCGTCTGCGCCGCCGCCGATGACAATCGTGCCTTCGTCGGCCAGACGGCGTACCGTTTTGAGAATTTCTTTTTGCTGTGCTTCCACTTCCGACAAGCGCATCGGGCCGCGCGACTCCAGGTCTTCGCGCAACGTTTCGGCTGCACGGGTAGACATGTTGGCCAGAATTTTTTCCTTGAGCTCTGGCTGTGCCCCTTTGAGCGCCACGATGAGCACATCTGACGAGACTTCCTTGAGCACGGTCTGAATGGCTTTGTCGTCAAGCTTGAGCACATCGTCAAAGACAAACATCTTGTCCATGATTTTTTGCGCCAAATCGGGATCATGGTTGCGAATCGATTCAATCACCGTGCCTTCGATCGCTGTGCCCATCAAGTTGATCATTTCAGCGGCAGTCTTAACTCCGCCCAATGACGACTTGCGCATTTTGTCGCCACCCGCCAGCACCTTGAACAACACTTCATTGAGGTCCTTCAGGGCTGAAGGCTGAATGCCTTCCATGGTGGCCACGCGCAACATCACCTCGTTGCGTTGACGTTCGGTAAAAAACTTCAAGATATCGGCCGCTTGGTCAAAGTCCAGGTGAACCAGAATAGCCGCCACGATTTGCGGGTGTTCATTGCGCAGCAGTTCGGCCACGCTCGAGGGCTCCATCCACTTCAGGCTTTCAATGCCCGACACGTCACCGCCTTGCAAGATGCGGTCAATCAGCAGCGCCGCCTTGTCATCACCCAGCGCACGTTTGAGCACCGAGCGTACATAGTCGCCCGAGTTCGACACCAGCAAGCTTTGGGCCGCTGCAATGCCAGTGAACTTGTCCACCACGTCATTGACACGCTCGCGCGTAATGGCTTTTGTTTTGGCAATAGCCTCCCCCAGCTTTTGCACTTCTTTGGGCGACAAATGCTTGAAAACTTCAGAAGCTTCGGCCTCTCCCAAAGACATCATCAAGATGGCGGCATCTTCCAATCCATCAGTTTGTGACATGTTCTTGCATCCTCGTCCAGTCCGGGTTTGATGTGCTGATTGACCGATCAGGCCGGAGCCTCACCATTGATCCAGGTTTTGACAATGTTAGCCACTGCGGCCGGATTGTCACGCGTGAGTTTGCGGGCATCTTCAAGTGCCATGTCGGCCACACTCAGTTCCGCCGGCTGATTGCTGGCCGCGCCGGGTGCGGCCAGCAGGGGTCGATCCGGTTCATCGGCTTCAACCGCATCCAGCTGCCCCATGCGCTCGGATTTGACCGCCGTACCAGGCTGCGCCATCACCTTCAGCGCCGGTCGAATCACCCCCAGCAACACCAGGGCACCAAACAGCAACGTCCCCACTGGCCAAGCCAGGCTGCGCGCCAAGTCCAGCAAGGCCGGTTGTTGCCACACGGGCAACGGATCCACAGCGACTTTTGCATTGGTAAACGGCGCGGTCACCACGTTCACCGAATCGCCACGCTCTTTGTTGAATCCAACCGTTTCGCGCACCAGCGAGGTGAGCTTTTCCAGCTGCACATCACTCATGGCTGCCGTTGTGGTTTTGCCCTTGGCATCGGTGGTGGTTTGGTGGTTGATGATGACGGCCGCATTGATGCGCTTGACCATGCCGGTACTGCCACGCACCACGCGCACGGTTTTGTCGACTTCGTAATTGATCACGGACTCTTTGCGCCCACCGGCCCCAGGTGCACCATTGGCCCCCGCCGCTGCCATGGGTTGCGCCGCCCCGTTGATAGGGGCCGACGACGGTCCAGGTGGCTGGTTGGTGGTTGCACCCGGTACACCAGTGGGTGCTGCAGCACCAGCTGCAGAAGCACCACTTTCAAGCAACTGCTGACTGCGGATGGCACTGGCATCGGGTGTCTGGTTGGGTTTAAACAATTCTGAAGTGGATTCGGTTTGCGAAAAATCCAACTCCGCCGTGACCTGTGCACGCACATTTTGCCGCCCCACCACGGGCTCCAGAATATCCAGGATCCGGCTGCTGTAAAGCTGCTCAATCTGCTGCACGTATTGCAGCTGCTGCGCGTCAGCGCCCAACCCACCCCCAGCTTCGGCGGGCGTTGAAAGCAACTTACCCGTGTCATCGAGCACACTGACGGCTTTCGGATCCATCTCTGGCACACTGGAAGACACCAGGTGAATGATGCCCGCCAACTGTGCCCGATCCAGTGTGCGCCCGGCATTCAGGCTGACCAGCACCGAAGCCGATGGTTTTTGCTGATCCCGAAAAAATCCATTTTGATTTGGCAGCGCCAGATGCACCCGCGCACTTTGCACCGACGACAAGGCTTGAATAGAGCGCGTGAGCTCGCCTTCGAGCCCGCGTTGAAAAGTAAGTCGTTCCTGAAACTGGGTCATGCCAAAACGGTTAGCGGTATCCATCAACTCAAAGCCGGTCACCGAGCCTTTGGGCAAACCCTGCGATGCCAGCTTCAGCCGGGTGTCATAGACCAGATTGGCAGGTACCAGAATGGCTCCGCCACCCGCTGCATACTGGTACGGCACATTCATGGTGGTGAGTTGCGCCACGATGGCCCCGCCATCTTTGTCGGGCAGATTGGCATACAGCACACGCCATTCCGCCTGCCGCCCCATCACCAAGCCAATGATGCCAATCGCCACAAACAGCACCACCCCCAGCCCCAAGCGCAGCTTTTGCGCCTGATCCAAACTCGCCAGGCGTTGGGTAAAAGTGGGATTTACGGGAATAGCAAGAGCGGCGGTCATAAAAATCTTCCATGTCAAAAGAGTGTGGAGCACCCCTGATGCGTTTGATTATTGGCCCCACCCCCGAAAACATTAGTTTAAAAAGACCGGCCTTTACCCCTTACTTCAAATTCAAGTTTTGCAGCAGCGTTGCTAGCATTCACCTCACCCAAGAAGCCAAGGGAATTGACCATGAACCTCAGACTCACCCCCAATACGATGCCGGTCGCGGTACGCCCCAACCTGGCCACCGGGCTGGCCAAAGCCAATGTGGGTGGCGTGCAGTCTGGCGGCTTTTCTGGTGCGTTAAGCAGTGCGCTGCAATCGGTGAGCGCATCGCAAAATGAAGCCACCCGGCTGCAACGGGAAGTGCAGCTGGAAAACCCCAAAGTAAGCCTGGAAGAAACCATGGTGGCTATTCAGAAGGCGCAAATTGGCTTTCAGGCCACACTGCATGTGCGCAACCGCATGGTACAAGCCTACACCGATATCATGAACATGCAGGTTTGAAACTTTATATAAAAACAGCTTCTAGCCCTTATATATAAATGATTAGAAGCTATATTTATAATAGCAATCTGGTCAATGTAAATACTGCTGTGCACCGTCCAGGTTTTGCTCGCAGTGGGTTAACCAGGGCTCAGCCAGGTAGCGAATTTGCGCGTCGTTGTTCAAGATACGCTGCATGATGCGGGTTTTTTCGGCGCGCTGCGCAGGGGCCAATTGCTCTTGATGCGCACGTTCACGCAACTGTTCAATCAGCACCGCGCAAGCGCCCTCAAAGCGCATCACTTGGTCCCAGTCTTCGGATTTGGCAGCATCGAGCATGCGCGCGCTGCTGGCTTCAATGGCTTTGTAGTAGTCGATGAGTAGTTGCGACATTTTTTACCCCTCAAGACTGGAAATTCTTCACCGCCAAGTCAGTCTTGATTTGGTTCCACCCGTCGGCCAGGGGATGCACCAACGCGCTGACCTCATCAAGTAATTCGACACGGTTGTGCAAATTAGCCTCCGTCAGTTTCAGGATGCAAATGTCATAAACCGTTTTCAGATTCAGGGCCAACTCACCACCATGGTCAACGTCCAGCCCAGCTTTGAGTCCTTCTTCCAATATTCTGACCGCCCTGCCGATGGCTTTTCCTTTGGCAACAATATCACCGTTAGACATAGCACCCTTGGCCTTGACCAGGGATTGTTGCAAAGCTTCAAAAAGCAAATAAACCAACTGATGCGGGTCGGCACTAAACACAGCTGTTTCAGCTTCAACCTGCTGATACACGTTGCCGCTGCCGGGTCTGAATGGATTTGCTGAACGCATACTGACTGAGGTAAACATTTGAGTTCATTCCTGAAGTACCTGATGCTTTCTATATCGGCACTTCAGGCAAAAAATGAACCGGCTAAGCAGTAGATTTATTCCACTGGGCAATTTGTGAAGTCATGTAAGAGCTCAAGCCGTTCCACTGTGCCATTTGGGTATCCAACGCCGAGTATTGACGCAACAACTGCGCCTCCACCCGGGTAGCACGCTCATTGACTTTGTCCTGGTCGGTGGAATTTCGGGTAATAGCGCCCTGAATGGCGGTCGATTTATTGGTCACGCCACCATCAAAAGCAATCATGCCCTTGGCAAAATCCCGCACCTTCAATCCAAACCCATTGGTCGTTGGGTCGCTGTTGTTGGTAGTGAAGAGCTTTTGCAAATTGCTCATATCCAGCTTGGCCGAACTCAATTTGGTGCTGTTGATCTTCAAAGAACCATCGGTTTGTCGCTCCAGACCTGCCTGCGACAAATTGCTGAAACTTGAGCCCGTGCTGCTTGACCCAAGAATGGAGCGCAACGCACTCTGCAAGCCCAGCGTGGTGGAATCCCCTTGCAGCGGACCACCGGTCTTGGTCGCAGCCGTGTATTTGGTGGCATCTGCAATGGTTTGGTTCAAGGCGTTGTATGCATCCACAAAACTCTGGATATTCTTTTGTACTGCATCGGTGTCTTGCGTCACCGCAATATCCACTGCCGTAGCCGTGGTTTGCAACAGTTGCAGCGAAACCCCTGGCATCACATTGCTCATGTTGTTGCTGGCAGAAGTCAGCGCCACCCCATTCACTTTCAGGTTGGCATCCAGCCCAGACTGCCCCATGTACATGCCGCTTGCCGAAGGTGCCACAAGGGTTGAATCCGTAAAACCATAGGCGTTCAGCGCCGCGTTTCCGCCCGTGGGTGTGACGCTAAACCCTGCAGCCAAACCGGTGCTGCTCGATCTAAGCACCAAACGGTCATTGGTACCATCGCTCAGAACCGATGCCGACACGCCTGCATTGGCGGCATTGATGGTGGCCGCCATGGTGGCCACGGTGTCGGTAGCCGACACCGTGACGGATACGGGCGCGCTGGCACCTGGTGCAAAACTGGCACCCGTCCAGGTACCTAGCTGAATGGACAACGAACCGGTCGCCCCTACAGCTGTTCCTGCCGCCACCCCCACGGAAGTGATCGCCTGCGCCTGCGCCAATTGCTGCACCGTGACCGACATGGACGAGGTCACCGCAGTTGAGCCCGCCGTCACTGCCACTGCCGTGGCGTTGGAAGACGTGGCCTTTTGCGCTGACCAACCAGTTGCCGTAGCCAGCACCCCAGCCGCATCGGCCAAGGTAGAAACCTGGGATTTGATCGTGCCGTAAATACTTAACTGGGTCTGGTATTTGGAGGCCGTCGATTGCAAGGCGGTTAATGGTCGGCGTTCAATCGCCACCAATTGCGACACAATACTTTTTACATCCAGCCCACTGCCAACACCCGTCGAAGAAATAGTCATGATTTACCCCAAACAATGTGCCACTTGCCTAAAGCATTTTGGCGACCACGGACATTGTGTCCGAGGTCGCCTGGTGTCAAATGAGCAATCACCGGCCTGAACCGGTGACAGTTACGCGTTTACCGCAACAAAGCCAACACACTCTGTGGCTGTTGGTTGGCCTGCGCCACCATGGCGGTGCCGGCTTGTTGCAACACTTGCGCACGTGACAGGCTGGCTGTTTCTTGGGCGTAGTCAGCGTCCATGATACGGCCACGAGCCGCAGCAGAATTCTCAGACGAGATGCGCAGGTTGGCGATCACGGTGTCAAAGCGGTTTTGAGTCGCACCCCAGTTGGCACGTGCGGTTGAAACTGCATTGATGTCTGCATCCAATGACGAAAGTTGTGCAAAGGCCGTGGAGGTCGCAGTGCCCAAGGTGGTTGCAGTACCGTTGTAAGAGGTGCCCGCAACTGTAATTTGGTCATTGGCAGCAGTGCTGTTGGCTCCGACCTGGAAGGTGAAGGAAGATGCTGTGTTTGTCACCGACAAACCATTAAACGTCGTGGCGGCAGCAACTCGCGTGTTTTCCGCCTTTAACAACGTGTACTCGGCATCCAACGACGAAATGTCTGCAGATGTATTGGTGCCATTGGATGCTTGCACCGCCAACTCCCGCATGCGCTGCAAATTGTTCGAAATTTGCCCCAGTGCGCCTTCAGCGGTTTGCGCCAGACCGATGGCATCATTGGCGTTGCGCACCGCCACATTCATGCCGCGCGTTTGGGCATTCATGCGCTCGGCAATGGCCAAACCGGCGGCATCGTCTTTGGCGCTGTTGACGCGCAAGCCCGATGACAGCCGAGCCATGGACACCGCCAATGAATTGGTGGTGCCCGCCAAGTTGCGTTGTGCCGTGATCGAATTGACATTGGTGTTGATGGAAGACATGAGAAGCTCCTTAAAAGTAAACAAATCCGGCAACTTTGCCGATCTCAACGCCAACCAGATGGCTGGCAATCATGACCGGAACTACCAAGGTAGCTAGCCGGACGGCGAGTCTTTTTGGAACCCGTTGAAACAGTTTTCGGCTGCAAAACGCACAAACTTGAGACTTTTTAAGAAAAAAAACCAAATTCTTTCCGCGAAAAGAGCAGAAAAAGCCAATTTCACTGCCGCTTATTCGGCTTAAGTGACAGGTTTGGATTCCGCACAATTTGTCTACCGGCAAACCGCACTTCCATTTTCAAGCCTTTAAGGAGATTCGCATGGCTTCCACTATCAACACCAATGTCAATTCACTCAACGCCCAGCGCAACTTGGCGGGCACCACCAATTCATTGGCGGTGTCCATGGCTCGGCTGTCATCGGGCTTGCGCGTCAACAGCGCCAAAGACGATGCCGCTGGACTGGCCATCGCTGAGCGCATGAACACTCAAACACGTGGCATGAATGTGGCCATTCGCAATGCCAATGACGGCATCTCTTTGGCGCAAACCGCTGAAGGCGCACTGGGGGCCATCTCCAACAATTTACAACGCATGCGGGAATTGGCCGTGCAAGCCGCCAACGGCACTAACACTTCTACCGATATTGCATCCTTGAATGCAGAGTATTCATTGTTAGCGGCAGAAAACACCCGGGTTGCTGCCGCCACAACCTTTAACGGACTCAATGTCATTGCCGCGGCTACCTTTGCATTCCAGGTGGGAGCCAACAGCACTGCCAACGACACCATTTCAGTTGCTGCGTCTTCTTACGCCGGTACAGCCACGTCTCTGGGTACCGCAACCAGCACCGCTTTTGCGCAAATCTCGCTGCTGGATGCAGACATCAACACGGTGACCAGTGCGCGTGCAACATGGGGTGCGACACAAAACCGCTTTGACACCGTGATTGCCAACTTGCGTGTCTCGTCAGAAAACTCAGCCGCATCGCGTGGCCGCATCATGGATGCAGACTACGCCCAAGAAACTGCCAATTTGTCACGCGCCCAAGTGTTGCAACAAGCAGGCACGGCCATGGTGGCGCAGGCCAACTCGTTGCCGCAATCAGTCTTGCAGTTGCTGAAATAGTTACCATTGATTTCATGAAAAGCGCCAAACGCCAGATAAGTCAGCAACAGAAAACGCCACCTTCTGAATTTAAGACACTTACCCGGCTGTTTGACGAAAAGGAATTTGACGAGGCTGAAATACTGGCATCGTCTCTCACCAGTCGTTTTCCCCAGATCGCCTTAGGCTGGAAAATTCTTGCTGCGCTGTACCACCACCAAGGCCAATTTTCCGCTTCAGTCAGCAACACCCGCAAGGCCATTGCACTGGACCCAAACGATGCCGCCACATACAACAATTTGGGCTCCGCTCTCGTGGGGCTGGGCGAATTGGATGCAGCCGAACAAAGTATTTTGCAGGCATTACAAATTGCACCGGACTACCCCCAAGCACTGAACAACCTGGGTATTGTTTACCGGTTGCAAAAGCGGCTCATCGAGTCAGAAAATTACTGCCGACGGGCGACGCAGCTTGCCCCTACCTATGCCCAGGCACACATGGCATTGGGTAATGCACTGGAGCTCCAGAACAAACTGCCTGAGGCCATAGACAGCTACCGCTGCGCACTGGCGCTGAACCCAGAAGAAGTCAAATTGCACAGCGACGTGCTGAATCTGCTCAGCCTGGATGACCGTGCCAGCGTCGCAAACTGGCAGCAGGCACACCGGGCGTTTGGCAACTATTTTGAACCCCGTTTCAGCACACACCCAGACACATTTCACAACAGCAAAGACACCACCCGACCGCTACGGATTGGGTTTGTGACGAGCGATTTGTACAACCATGCGTTGGCCAATTACCTGGAACCCTTGTTCAAACGCTTGGCCGATGTCCCAGCGCTGGTGCTGCACGCTTATTACATCAAGCCTGACGAAGATGCCGTCACAGCAAGAGCGCGCCATTATTTTCAGCATTGGCATGCGGTAGCTCATCTGGACGATGATCAATTAGCTGAGCAAATTCGGTCTGATCAGATTGATATTCTGGTTGATCTGAATGGGCACACCCTGCCGAATCGGCTCCTGGTATTTGCACGCCGCGTGGCTCCGATTCAAATCAGTTGGCTGGGCTACTTGGGTAGCACCGGGCTCAGAGCCATGGATTACTACGTGGCCGACAAACTCTGGTTGCCACCTGGCCAGTTTGACGCTTGCTTTGCTGAAAAATTGCTCTACCTGCCGTGCGCCATGGCGTTTGAGCCAGACCCATTGGCACCACCAGTGAATGTGCTACCCGCACTTGCCAATGGCTACCTCACGTTTGGCAGCTTCAACCGCCAAAACAAAATAAACGCCACAGTGATCCACACTTGGGCGCAAGTGCTCAAGCGCGTGCCTGACTCCAAGCTGATTTGCGGGGGCATTGACAACGTTTTTCAAACTGCCCTGTTAGCACAATTTGAACAGCAAGGCATCAACCCAGACCGACTGGTTTTTTTGGCCAGGGCGGTCACGCACGAGTACCTGGCTTACCACCATCAAGTCGATTTGTGCCTCGACACTTTTCCGTTTGGTGGTGGTGCCACTACCGCACACGCCGCATGGATGGGCGTGCCCACCCTGTGCTGGACCGGCGACAAACCCGCCAGCCGCTTTGGTACGGCTGAAATGCTGCATCTGGGTTTAAGCGAATTTGTGGCCGGCAATGCTGCTGAATTTGTTGAGTTGGCGTGCCAGTGGTCTAGCCACATCGCCGCATTGGCAGACATAAGAGCCGGGCTGCGTGAACGGTTTGTCCATTCGGCTTTATGCAATTTCACTGGTTTTTCCATCCATTTCGAAGCCATGTTGCGCACTATCTGGCAACGCTGGTGCAACGGGCTAC
This sequence comes from Rhodoferax sp., assembly GCA_036170715.1. Lineage (GTDB taxonomy): Bacteria > Pseudomonadota > Gammaproteobacteria > Burkholderiales > Burkholderiaceae_C > Rhodoferax. The sequence continues at coordinate 22,954 of JAVHPS010000318.1, forward strand.
CTGCCGATACCCTTTACATTGAAAGCAGCATGATGAACACAGGCTCTGTCCCCGTTGTAGCGGCTGAACCCTCCGCTTTGGAGCAACAAACGCTTAAAACCCTGTGCGAACAGAGTCGCTTTGGGGAGGCCGAAGCGCTGGCCCGATCCATGATTGCGGCATTTCCAGAGCATGGCCTGGCGCGGAAACACCTCGGTGCTGTTCTGCGCCAGATGGGGCGCCACAAAGAGGCCCTGTTGACACACCGTGCAACGGTCAAATACCGCCCTAATGACTATGAAGCACACTTCAATCTGGCCTGTGAATTACAGCAACAGGGCCTGCTCGATGAAGCCGTTCAAAGCTATTTGACCGCCCTGGGGCTGCAACCGAACAACCCAACTGCTTACAACAACTTAGGCAACATTTTCAAAACCATGGGGTTGCATCCGCAAGCCGAGATGTATTGCCGCCAGGCCTTGGACTTGCAGCCCGACATGGCACTGGCACACAACAACCTGGGCAATGCCTTGCATGCACAGGGCAAATTTTTGCAAGCCATTGACAGCTACCAACAGGCTCTGGCGCTGAAACCTGACTGGGCTGAAGCCCTGAACAACTTGGCCATTGTGCTGAAAGACTTGGGGCACAGTGAAGCGGCACAAGAGGCCTATCATGCAGCACTTCAGCTCAAACCCGACTGGGCCGCTGCGCACAGCAATCTGCTGTTTTGCTTGAGCCTGGATGTCAACACCACACCGCAAGAACTGCACACGCAACACTTGGCATTTGGTGCGCACTTTGAGTCTGCAGTAGCACGCCAAAGCGTTACGCACACCAACAGCAAAGATGCGCATCGCCAACTGAAAGTGGGCTTTGTTTCAGGCGACTTGTATGACCATGCGCTGGCCAACTTTTTTGAGCCTATGTTCAGGGCGCTGGGTGTACTGCCGAGCATTGAGCTACACGCCTACTACACCCATGTTTATGACGATGCGGTGACAAAGCGCTTGCAGACCAGTTTCAAGGCTTTCAATTTTGTAGCCGGCTACACCGACGCTGACCTGGCTGAAAAAATCACTGCTGATGGGGTTGACATATTGTTCGATCTGTCTGGCCACTCTGCCCATAACCGGCTGTTGACGTTTGCCCGCAAACCAGCACCGGTTCAGGTGAGTTACCTGGGCTATCTGGGCACTACGGGCTTGCAGGCGATGGACTACTACCTGTGCGACAAGGCCTGGCTGCCGCTTGAACTGACGTGGCAGTTGTCTGAAAAACCGGCTTACTTACCATCGGCCATTGTTTTTCAACCCAGCGAATTGGCTCCGGATGTGAATGCGCTGCCTGCGCTGTCAAACGGGTATGTAACCTTTGGCAGCTTTAACCGTCCGAACAAAATCAACGCCTCAATGGTGATGCTGTGGAGCATGTTGCTGCACAACGTGCCCACGGCACGCCTGCTATTTGGCGGCATGCCGCAAGACAGTGCCAACGCGCTGTGCCAGAGTTTTGCTGCCCAAGGCATTGACCCGGAGCGGCTTGAATTTGTTGAGCGCTCAAACTTGCCTACTTACCTGACACTGCACCACAGGGTGGATTTTTGCCTGGACACCTACCCACACGGCGGCGGTGCCACCACCGCCCATGCAGCCTGGATGGGCGTGCCGTCACTGTGCCTGGCAGGCGAGACACCTGCCAGCCGCCTGGGTGCCATGGAAATGCAGCACTTGGGTCTGGACAATTTTGTTGCCACCAGCATTGAAGACTATCTGGAAAAAGCACAATTCTGGGCCAGCCACGTGACTGAATTGGCTAACATCCGGACCGGAATGCGTGAACGTTTTAAGCACTCAGCCCTTATGCAGTATGCGCAACACGCTATATATTTTGAAGAACTGGTGCGCACTATGTGGCAGCGCTGGTGTGATGGTTTGCCGCCTGATGCCATCGCTATCAACCCAACGGTAGCCGACATGCCCCCAATACAACCCGCAGCAACCTCAGCCCCTGCGCCGCAAATGCTGCTAACCACCTTGGTTGATTTGTTTGAAGCTAAAGAATACGTGGCAACTTGCGCCTTGGCAAAACGGCTAACTCAGCAATACCCCGGCGAACCCTTGGCCTGGCGGGTTCTGGGCTATGTTTTGCAGGCGCAAGAAAATTACGCTGAGTCAATTGCACCCCTCAAACAAGCGCTGGCCATCCATGCGGACGACCCTGTTGCCCAGCACAACTTGGGTATGGGGCTGGTCACCTTGAACCAAATCGATCAAGCGTTGCCCCACCTGCAAGAGGCCGTGCGTCTGGACCCCAGCTACGGCAAAGCCCTTGTCAACTTGGCCATGGTGCAGCAATTTATGGGCGATATGGATGCCGCGCAAACAAATTGCGAAGCTGCCTTGGCTGTTGACGAGCAAGATGCGTCAGCGCATATCCAACTGGGCAAGGTGCTAGAAGAAAAAGGACAACGCTCGCAGGCCCAGGCCTGCTATTACCGTGCCGACATGGCGCACGAACCGCGACGCGAGGTGGCACACAGCAACGTTTTGTATTTGCTCAACCATGATGTGCTGGTAGAACCCCGGCACTTGTTTGAAGAACACCTGGCATTTGGCCAGTGGTTTGAGCGCCCCCTGCTGGCCCTTGCAAGCCCCCACACCAATACCAAAGACCCAGCCAGAGTTTTACAAATTGGGTTTGTGTCTGGCGACTTCAACCACCACGCGCTGTCTGATTTTTTGCTGCCCTTATTCAAACAGTTGCATCAGCACACTGGGCTGGTTATCCATGCGTTTTATACCAAGACCCTCAACGATGACACCACAGAGCGCCTGCACCACAGCTTTGACAAGTGGCATGACATTGCCGACCTGGGTGATGCCGAGTTGGCCGACTTTGTCCGCGCCCAGTCCATCGACATCCTGATTGACCTGACTGGCCATACCGCCAAAAACAGGTTACTGACTTTTGCGCGCAAACCCGCGCCGGTGCAGTTGAGTTGGCTAGGTTACCTGGGCACCACCGGTTTGACGGCCATGGACTACTACCTGTGTGACCCTTATTGGATCACCCCAGGTGAATTGGACTGGCAGTTTGTTGAAAAAATGGCTTATTTGCCATCGGCAGTCACATTTGAAGCAGACGCATCAGCACCAGCCGTAAGCCCCCTGCCCGCGCTGAAGAACGGCTACATCACTTTTGGCAGCTTTAACCGACCCAACAAAATCAACCAATCTGTGATTGTGCTGTGGAGCATGCTGCTGCGCAGCGTGCCCAGTGCCAAGCTCATCATTGGCGCCATTGAGCCATCTGCCCAAGAATCATTGAAACAAAGCTTTGCCAGCGAGGGCATAGAAGCCAAACGGCTGCACTTTTTTCCGCGCAACACCAAAGCGGTGTACCTGGGGTTCCACCAGGAAGTCGATATTTGCCTGGACACCTTTCCCCATGCGGGTGGCGCTACAACTGCCAATGCCGCCTGGATGGGTGTGCCCACGCTGGGCTTGGCTGGGCAGACACCCGCAAGCCGCTTTGGCGCGTCACTGATGCATCAATTGGGGCTGGATGACTTTGTGGCTGGCAGCATTGAAGAATTTGTGCACATCGGGCGCTATTGGAGCCAACACCCGGCAGAACTAGCCCAATTGCGTGCCAGCATGCGCCAACGCTTTGCAGCATCCATGCTGGGTCAACCAAAGGCGTTTGCCGATGCATTTGCAACAATGCTGCGCAACATGTGGCAAGGCTGGTGCAACGCAGCG
>JAVHPS010000319.1:0-1345 GCA_036170715.1 Rhodoferax sp.
GAATGCCGGTGCTGGCTGTCTGGAAAGTGCGCGTGTTCGTGCGTTAAGGCGTTATGCGCGTGCGCGTGGCGGTGTGGCTCGATGCCGTCCCAGGCAAAGTCATGGGGGTGTTGGTGGTGGCTGTCGTGCCGGTGCGCGTGGTTGTGCGCCTGTGCTGCATGGGTGTGCACATGGCTGTGGCGCTCGCTCAGATGCAGCGCTACGCCCATCGCCATCAAGGCGGTGGCCAACCAAAACGTGCCGCTGACGGGCTCGCCCAACCACAGCGTCGCAATGGCTGCCCCGACAAACGGTGCGGTTGAAAAATACGCCCCGGTGCGCGCCGTGCCCAGGCCGCGCAGCGCCAGCACAAACAGCACCAGACTGAGCCCGTAGCCCACAAACCCCACCAGCAAGGTCGCGCCCAGTGATGCCAGCGTGGGCGGCAGCGTTGCCCCCAGCGCCCAGCCCAAAGCGCAATTGATGCCACCCGCGATCAAACCCTTGCTCAAAGCAATAAAAAGCGCATCGCCATGCGCCACCTGTCGCGTCAGGTTGTTGTCAATGGCCCAGGCCAGGCAGGCCCCGGCCAGCGCCGCCGGGCCGACCCAGTCGGTCACTTGCACCGTGCCGGTTGGCCAGACCAGCACCGCGCTGCCCGCCACAATCAAGGCCATGCCCAGCACCATGCGCCGGTCCGTGGCTTCACGCCACACCAGCCAGGCCAGCAGCGCAGTCAACACGGCTTCCAGATTCAGCAGCAAAGACGCGCTTGATGCCGTGCTGTGGGCCAGCCCCAGCATCAGCAACACCGGCCCGGCCATGCCGCCAAAGCCAATCGCCCCCAGCAGCCACGGCCACTCGTGGCGCGGCATGCCGCTGGGCTGCCAGCTGCGGTCGCGCCACAGTCGCAGCAGCGTCAGCCCCAGACCGCTGCCCAGGTAGAGCAAACCCGCCAGCATGAACGGCGAGCTGGACAGGCCGCCCGCGCCTAGCCATTTGGCTAGCGGTGTGCTGGCACCAAACAGCAGCGCAGCGGCCAAGGCGTAGAGGGTGGCGCGGGGCAGCAGTTTCATGTGCGCATTGTCTGGCAAAGGCCATGGCCCATGCCGGTCTGTGTGTGCGTGGCCAGGCAAGTATGATTTGTGTGCGGCAGACGCACACGAAGCTGCCCATTCTTCGAACCCTTTGGAGACAAACCCATGCAAAGACGACAACTCATCACCGCCGCGGCGGCGGCCACCACCTTGGGCCTACTGCCTGCCCTGGCGCAGGGGCAAGCCATCGACAAACCCAAGCTGACCATTGCCGTGGGCGGCAAAAACCTGTTTTACTACCTGCCGCTGACCGTGGCCGAGCAACTGGG
>JAVHPS010000320.1:0-6442 GCA_036170715.1 Rhodoferax sp.
GATCGCACCGATGAAATTGCCGCAGAAACGGAAGTCTCTGACATCGTTACAGCAGCAGCCAACGGCGACCTCAGCCGCCGCGTTGTTCTGGACGGCAAGACTGGTTTCTTCGGTGTGCTGGCCACCGCCATGAACCAGCTCCTTGACACCAGCGAAGGGGTCATCACCGATACCGCTCGGGCGTTGGATGCGCTGTCCCAAGGTGACCTGACACAGCGCATCAGCGGTGACTACCAAGGGGTGTTTGGCCAAGTCAAAGACAGTGTCAATACCACGGCAGAAAAACTCACCGCCATCGTCGAAGAAATTCATGCTGCCGCCGATGCCCTGACCGGCGCGGCCAACCAGGTGTCTGCCACGGCGCAATCTTTGAGCCAGGCCGCCAGCGAACAAGCCGCCAGCGTGGAGCAAACCACCGCCAGCATTGAGGTGATGAGCGCCTCCATCAACCAAAACAGCGACAACGCCAAAGTCACCGACGGCATGGCCACCAAAACCAACAAAGAGGCGGTAGATGGTGGTGCTGCGGTTGGTCAAACGGTATTGGCCATGAAGCAAATTGCCGCCAAGATTGGCATCGTCGACGACATTGCCTACCAAACCAACCTGCTGGCTTTGAACGCCGCCATTGAAGCGGCCAGAGCGGGTGAGCACGGCAAAGGCTTTGCCGTGGTGGCGGCAGAAGTGCGCAAGCTGGCTGAGCGTAGCCAGGAAGCCGCTAAAGAGATCAGCGAGTTAGCGGGCAACAGTGTCACCACGGCCGAGCGTGCCGGCAAGCTGCTGGATGAGATCGTGCCCAGCATTCAAAAAACCTCTGAGCTGGTGCAAGAAATTGCCGCCGCCAGCAGTGAACAAAGTGAATCGGTGACGCAAATTGGCGGTGCCATGGGACAGCTCACCAAAGCCACGCAGCAAAACGCCAGCGCGTCGGAAGAACTGGCCGCCACCAGCGAAGAACTCAGTGGCCAGGCGGAACAGTTGCAACAAAGCATTGCCTTTTTCAACACCGGCGCAGGCCCCGTGCAAGTGCCTGACCGCTATGCCAGCACCGCCCCCGCACGCGCGTCCGAGCGCAGGTTGGGCAGTGGCTCGGCCAGTCAGCGCGCCCATGCCCCCCTGATTGCCGCGCCGGTGCGCCGAGGTGACTTGGGAAACTTTAAGCCGTATTGACCTCTAGCCCTTATCAACGCTAAGAATGATGCTATGAAATACAAAGTAGAGCCCAGCACGCACGAGCGGGTGATGCGAGACGACGATTTCATCGTCAGCAAGACCGACCTCAAAGGCCGCATCAGCTATTGCAACCGCATCTTTGTCGAGTTTTCTGGCTACGCCGAATCCGAGTTGCTGGGGGCGCAGCACAACATCGTGCGCCACCCCGACATGCCGCGTGGCGTGTTCAAGTTGTTGTGGGACACGCTGGAGGCCAAAAAAGAGTGCTTTGCCTATGTGAAAAACATGAGCAAAAACGGCGACTTTTATTGGGTCTTTGCCAACGTCACGCCAGACCTGGACGTGCAGGGCAACGCGCAGGGCTACTTCAGCGTGCGGCGCAAGGCGCAGCCTAAAGCCATTGCCGTGGTGGCCGATGTGTACCAAGCCATGCTGGCCGAAGAACGCCGCGCCGGGGCCAAAGACGCGTGTGAGGCCTCGCTGGCTTTGCTGGGCGCGGTACTGAAACAAAAAGGAGTCAGCTATGAACAGCTCATCCTCTCGCTCTGAAGGTGTCGGCATGGCCTGGCTGCTGGGCGGCATTCTGCTTGTTGGTGCGCTGCTTCAAAGCTGGCACGAGGGCTGGAGCGCCTTTGCCCTGGTGTGGTTGCTGCCCGCGCTGGGGTGCTTGGTGTTCTGGCAGGTACGTTTGCAAAGCCAGCAGCGCTATGTGTTAGAGATTCAAGCCATTGCCCGCGACATTGCGCACGGCAAGTTTGAGCGCCGCCTGCACCAGTTGCCCACCCACGGTTTGTTTCATGATTTGTGCTGGGACTTCAATGACATGCTCGACCAATTGGAGGCCTGCTTTCGCGAGCAGGCCACGGTGTTGCAATACGCCAGCCAGGGGCAGTATTTCAGGCGCGCCCAGGGCACGGGGCTGCGCGGCACCTTTGCCAAATCGCTGGCGCAAACCAACCAGTCTTTGCAAACCCTGGCCGACAACGCTGCGCGCGAAGCCCAGGCCGCGGCAGACAAACAGGCCGCGCAAGCACAAGAACAACGTGTGGCCAACGAGAACCTGCGCATTCGCAACGCGCTGGACAAGTGCAGCACCAACGTGATGATTGCCAATGCGCAGCACGACATCATTTACATGAATGAAACCGTGGCCGCCATGATGCAACGCAACCAGGCTGCGTTGCGCCGTGCGTTGCCGCACTTTGATGCCAGCACCCTGCTGGGGCAAAGCATTGACCAGTTCCACAAAAATCCGGCGCACCAGCGTGACCTGCTGAACCGGCTCACGGACACCTACAGCACCCAAATTGAGGTGGCTGGCCTGGCTTTTGGCCTGAGCGCCAGCCCGGTGCTGGATGCCCATGGCGAGCGCATGGGCACGGTGGTGGAGTGGGCTGACCGCACCCAGGAAGTGGCCACAGAAAAAGAACTGGCGCGTGTGGTGTCGGCAGCGGTGCAGGGCGACCTGGATCAGCGGCTGGCATTGGTCGACAAAGTGGGATTTTTTGCCACCTTGAGTGAAGCCATGAACCAACTCATTGCCACCACCCAATCGACCATGAACGATGTGGCGCAGGTGTTGGCCGGTGTCGCAGAGGGCGACTTGACCCAACGCATCCAGCGCGATTACCAGGGTGTGTTTGGTCAAGTCAAGGACAGTGTCAACGCCTCCACCGACAAGTTGACACAGGTTATTGGGGAGGTGCGTGCCGCTGCCGATGCCCTCACAGGAGCCGCCAACCAGGTCAGCAGCACGGCGCAGTCTTTAAGCCAGGCCTCCAGCCAGCAAGCAGCCAGTGTTGAGGAAACCACCTCACAAGTCGACGTGATGAGTGCCTCCATCAATCAAAACAGCGACAACGCTAAGGTTACCGACGGCATGGCCACCAAAGCCAATAAGGAAGCTTTTGAGGGTGGAGCCGCCGTCAGTCAAACGGTTGAAGCTATGAAAAAAATAGCAGCCAAGATTGGCATCGTGGACGACATTGCCTACCAGACCAACCTGCTGGCCTTGAACGCCGCCATTGAAGCGGCGAGAGCGGGTGAGCACGGCAAAGGCTTTGCCGTGGTGGCCGCCGAGGTACGCAAATTGGCTGAGCGTAGCCAGGAAGCCGCTAAAGAGATCAGCGAGTTGGCGGGCAACAGTGTCACCACCGCCGAGCGTGCAGGCAAACTCTTGGATGAAATCGTGCCCAGCATCCAAAAGACGAGTGAGCTGGTGCAAGAAATTGCCGCCGCCAGCAGTGAACAAAGTGAATCGGTGACGCAAATTGGTGGTGCCATGGGGCAACTCAGCAAGGCCACCCAGCAAAACGCCAGCGCCAGCGAAGAGCTGGCCGCCACCAGCGAAGAACTCAGTGGCCAGGCCGAGCAACTGCAACAAAGCATTGCCTTCTTCAATATTGGCGATGGTGTGGCGGCCGTGCCAGACCGTTATGCACAGCGCGCGCCGCAAGCGCTGGCCTGGGCGGGAGGTGCTCGCCCAGCGGCAATGGCTGGCCAGGCCTTGCCGGGGGCTGCGCCCGGGCACCAAACAGCGCCGCTGAACCTGGACTTTGACAAGGTCATCAACGCCCACGCGCAGTGGAAAACCAAGTTCAGAACCGCCATCACGCACCAAGAGCAACTCAAGGCCGAGGCCATTGCGCGTGACGATGGCTGTGAGCTGGGCAAGTGGATTTATTCCGAAGGCAAAGCGGTGCTGGGGCAAAGCGGCGAATTTGCCAAGCTGGTCAGTGAGCACAAGCACTTTCACCGCAGCGCGGGCGATGTGGCGCACGTCATCAATCAGAAGCGCTATGACGCCGCCACCGACATGATTGGCCCGCGCTCGGCCTTCACCCAGGCCTCCAACCAGGTGGTGGCGACCCTGGGGCGGATGAAGCGCGGCGCGGTCTGAAGCGGGCACGACTCATTTTGCCCACGCCCCCCATTCAACGATTGCCCAAGACCATGAACGCACACGACAAAGACATTGAAGAACGCACCCGGCTGGCCGGTACCAACAAGTTTGAACTGTTGCTGTTTCGTCTGGGCGAAGCGCCCAGCACCGGTGAGCGTGAGCTGTATGGCATCAACGTGTTCAAGGTGCGTGAAGTGCTGGTGATGCCCAAAATCACGGCGCTTGCCAACTCGCACCAGCACGTGCTGGGGGTGGCCAATATCCGTGGCCAGATCATTCCGGTGATTGACCTGCCTGCCGTGGTGGGCTGCAAGCCCAAACTGGGGCACACGATTTTGATGGTGACCGAGTTTGCCCGCACCGTGCAGGCCTTTGCCGTGGAAGACGTGCGCGAAATTGTGCGGCTGGAATGGGACCAGGTGATTCCATCCGAAGGCACGCACGCCGGTGCGCTGGTCACGGGTATTGCACGGCTGGACCCTGGCAACCCCGACACCCGGCTGGCGCAGGTGCTCGACGTGGAGCAAGTGCTGCGCGACGTGACCCCCCAGCCCAAAGAAGAGCTGGACAAAGAAGTGGTGGGCGAAGCCTTGCAGCTGCCACCAGGCTCCAAAATATTGGTTGCCGACGACTCGTTTGTGGCACGCTCGGTGATTGAACTAGGCCTGAAAGCCATGGGTGTTGACTTTGTCATGACCAAAACCGGCAAGGAAGCGTGGGACTATCTGCAGGCGTTGGCCGATCAGGTCAAGACCGACGGCGGGCGTGTCCAAGACAAGATTGCCCTGGTGCTGACCGACCTGGAAATGCCCGAGATGGACGGTTTTACCCTCACCAAACTCATCAAGCAAGATGCGCGTTTTGGCGGCGTGCCGGTGGTGATCCATTCGTCGCTCACCGGCACCACCAATGAGAACCACGTCAAAGGTGTGGGTGCGGATGGCTACGTGGGCAAGTTTTCACCGCGTGAGCTGGCCGCCACCCTGCGCCGGGTACTGGCCTGAAAGCCTGACCTTTGCCGCATTTTTTTCGCCCGATGTTTGATCAATCAAGAGGACACACCATGAACCCCAAGACTTATTCCCTGATGGATCGCCTGTTCAACGGCGCAGCAATCAATCAGCGCCTGGCCACGCTGGAGGCCGAGCTGAAAGTGCGCACCGACATCATGAACCTGACCAGCATCGTGTCGGAGTCGGATAAAAAAGGTGACATTCTCAGCATTAACGACAAGTTCATTGAAGTCTCCAAATACCCGCGTGACGAGCTCATTGGCCACCCGCACAGCACCACGCGCCACCCCGACATGCCCAAAGAAACCTTCAAGCAGCTCTGGGCCACCATTGGGCGCGGCGAGATGTTTCGCGGCATCATCAAAAACCGCGCCAAAGACGGCGTGCCGTACTATGTGGACGCGGTCATTGCCCCGATTCTGGGCGACAACGGCAAGCCCATGAAATACCTGGGCGTGCGCTATGACATCACGGCGGCAGAGACCGAGCGACAGAACGCACGCGGTATTCTGAGCGCCATTGATGCTTCGTTTGGCATGATCGAATTTGACCTGAGCGGACAGGTGCTGCAGGTTAATGCCAACTTTGCCGGCTTCATGGGTTATAGCGCTGCGGAGCTGGTGGGCAAGCACCACCGGTTGCTGGTCGACCCGACCTACGCAGCCAGTGCCGCTTACCAGCAGTTCTGGGCCGACCTGAAGGCCGGTAAAGCGCAAAAGGAAACTTTCAAACGCATTGCCAAAGGCGGCCAAGAGGTTTGGCTGCAGGCGGTGTACAGCCCGGTGCTGGACGAGATGGGCCGGGTGCTGAAGGTGGTCAAAATTGTGACTGACGTGACCGCCGAACACCAAGCTAATGCCCTGCTGGAAACGGCTGTGGCGCAGGGACAAGCCGTGACCGGAGCCGCACAGCATGGTGATTTGTCGCAACGCATCACAATGGAGGGTAAAACCGGTGATGTGGCCGCCCTGTGTGCCAGCATCAATGCTGTGCTGAATCTCACCGCCGCGGCCATGGATGATTTTTCAACCATTTTCAGCGCCTTGGCATCAGGCGATTTGACACCTCGTGTGACCCGTGAATACGAGGGCACTTTTAATCAACTCAAGCAAGCTACCAACGAGACTTGCGACAAACTGGCCGCCATCATGGGGGACACCGGGCGCGTCATGGCAGGCTTGACCCAGGGTGACCTGACGCAGCGCATTACCACCCAGACCGATGGCGTGTTTGACGAAGTCAAGCAGGACATCAACGCCAGCATGGACAAGCTCGGTGAGATTGTGGAAGAAATTCGTGGCGCATCCGATGCCCTCACCGGTGCAGCCAACCAGGTCTCAGCCACGGCACAAAG
>JAVHPS010000321.1:0-6437 GCA_036170715.1 Rhodoferax sp.
TCATGGCGAACGACTTTCTCTTTACCTCTGAATCCGTCTCTGAAGGCCACCCCGACAAGGTGGCAGACCAGATTTCTGATGCCATTCTGGATGCCATCTTTGCCCAGGACCCACGCAGCCGCGTGGCCGCTGAAACCCTGTGCAACACTGGCTTGGTGGTGCTGGCCGGCGAAATCACCACGCAAGCCAATGTGGACTACATTCAGGTGGCGCGCAATACCTTGAAACGCATCGGCTACGACAACACCGACTACGGCATTGACTACAAGGGCTGTGCCGTGCTGGTGGCCTACGACAAACAAAGCAACGACATCGCCCAGGGCGTGGACCATGCGTCAGACGACCACCTCAACACTGGTGCTGGCGACCAGGGCTTGATGTTTGGCTACGCCTGCGACGAAACCCCCGAGTTGATGCCGGCTCCCATTTACTACGCGCATCGGCTGGTGGAACGCCAAGCACAACTGCGTAAGGACGGTCGTCTGCCCTTTTTGCGCCCGGATGCCAAAAGTCAGGTGACGATGCGCTATGTAGACGGCAAACCGCACAGCATTGACACCGTGGTGCTGTCCTCCCAGCACAGCCCTGAAATGAGCCTGGGTGACCGGATGACCGATGCGTTCTACGATGCCATTCGTGAGGAAATCATCAAGCCTGTTCTACCCAAAGAATGGCTGACTGCTGACACCAAGTACCTGATCAACCCCACTGGCCGCTTTGTCGTGGGTGGCCCACAAGGCGACTGCGGCCTGACCGGGCGCAAGATCATTGTGGACACCTACGGCGGCGCTTGCCCGCACGGCGGCGGCGCTTTCAGCGGCAAAGACCCGAGCAAGGTGGACCGCTCGGCGGCGTATGCCACCCGCTACGTAGCTAAAAACGTGGTGGCGGCGGGTTTGGCCAAACAATGCCAGGTGCAGGTGGCCTATGCCATTGGTGTGGCAAAACCCATGAACGTGACGGTCTACACCGAAGGTACCGGCGTGATCCCCGACGACCAGATTGCCAAACTGGTGCAAGAGCACTTTGACCTGCGTCCCAAGGGCATCATCCAGATGCTGGATTTGCTACGCCCAATTTATGAGAAGACGGCAGCCTACGGGCACTTTGGCCGCGAAGAACCGGAGTTCACCTGGGAACGGACCGACAAGGCGGCGGCACTGCGCGCGGCGGCAGGCTTGGCCTAAACCCCAACCAGCCAGACACTATGCAACTGCGCACACAACGCTGGATTGACCGCTGGATCGGCCAGCTGGCGTGTGCCGCAGTGTCCCTGTGGGCACGTCTGACTCGGCATCGTAGTGCTGCGCAACAGGCCACACAACCGCGCCATATTTTGGTGATCTTGCTATCCGAAATGGGTAGCGTCGTACTGGCAGGCCCGATGTTTGCCGCACTGCGCGCACGTTTTCCCCTGGCCACAGTGCACGTGCTGCAGCTCAAAAAAAACCAGGAAGTTGCCAAGCTGCTCAGGCTGACCCAACCGGAACACCTGCACGCACTGGACGACAGCACGGGCTGGGGCTTGCTGCGCGACATCTGGCAGGTAAGCCGCACCCTGCGCGCCCTGCCGCTGGATGTGGTCATTGATTGCGAACTGTTTTCACGCATCAGCAGCTTGATGGGGTATTTCAGTGGCGCGCCGCTGCAAGTGGGTTTCACGCCGCACACCCAGGAAGGCCTGTACCGTGGTAGCTACATCAACCGAGCCATTGCGTACAACCCATACCAGCACATCACGCAACAATTTTTGTCACTGGTCGATGCCGTCGACGATGCATCTATGCCGCGCAACAAGGCCGCTCCGATACGTCCCTTGCCTGCTGACACCGGATTGACTGTTGCGTTTGAAGCCTCAGAGCTGACCCAATACCGCCAACAAATGCGCGCCGATCACCCGGGTCTGGCCAGACGCAAGGTGGTGTTGCTGTACGCTGGCGGGGGTCTGCTGCCCGAGCGTGCCTGGCCAGCCAGCCATTACACCGAAGTGGCACGTGGCCTGTGTGCCGCAGGCCATGCCGTCGGACTGATCGGACTACGCGATGATGCCGCCCTGGCACGCCAATTGCGCCAGGATATAGCAAGCGATGCATGTGTCGATTTGACTGGATACACCAAAAGCATCCGCGAACTGTTGATGTTGTTTCACGCCACAGACCTGTTGATCACCAACGACGGTGGCCCGGGCCATTTTGCCAGCCTAACCCCAATCCAGACCATGGTGTTTTTTGGCCCCGAAACCGGTCGCCTTTATGGCCCATTGGGGCCACGCGCACGGGTGCTGGAGTCGGGTATCGCCTGTGCACCATGTCTTTCTGCGTACAACCACCGGCTCACTTTTTGCGATGGCGACAATCAATGCTTAAAACGCTTGAAGCCCTTTCCAGTACTCAGTGAAGCGCTACAAATTTTGAGAACATCATCCCCTTTGGTGGTGGTCTAAACAGCGCCCATCCGGATCACCAGCACACCCGTCTCACCGCATGACTCCCATACTCAGCTGGTCACAGCGTGTTTACCTTTTGGTTGCATGGCTCAAGAGTTTCCGGTATGTCAAATTTGGCTTGGTGGGCGCTAGCGGCACCGTGGTCAACATGGCGGTGTTGTATGTGGCACAAGAGTTTCTATTTGCAGCCATCGTCGACCCTCGCCACCGGCTCTACGCCTCGCTGGCATTGGCCATTGGCATCGCCACTGTCAACAACTTCACCTGGAATCGTCTGTGGACCTGGTCAGATCGAGTCAAAGCGGCACACGACCACCATCGGCAGTTGCAACGCACACGGCTTTCGGTCATGGCTGGGCAGTTGGGCCGCTACGCATTGGCCTCCTGGGTTGGCATCGGACTGCAATACGGCTTGACCCTGTGGCTGGCCCACTCGTTGCACTACCTGGTGGCCAATGTGATCGCGATTGTGGTCGCCAGTGTGAGCAATTTTTTGGCCAATGACCGTTGGACTTTTGGTCATCGCACGCCACGCTAAGCCATGCCCACCGTACCCGCCGCCGCCGTCACACCAGCCCACGGAAAAACCAGTACCCTACTCTGGCTAGCCTTGCTCCTGGTCGCAGTGCTCACTTACGTGCTCGGACTGGGCGGACAGTATGTGCCGAGCAATGGCGATGAGCTGGTCTACACCCACATTGCCCGAAAGACGGCTGAAAGTGGTCACTGGTTGCCTCTGGTATCCGAACTTGAGCACATGCGCAATACCAAACCCCCGCTGCTGTTCTGGCAAGCCATGGTAGTGGGCGCGTGGGGCGACAACTGGACGCTGACCGCACTGCGGGCCCCCAGCGTGGTCTACACCCTGCTGCTAGCTGCTGCTGTCGCCCTGATCCTGCGGCGCTGGTCAAAAGACATCCGCATCGCGCTGCTGGGAGCCTGTATTTATCTGGCTTTTTTCTGCACTTTCCGCTTTGGCCGCACTTATCTGACCAGCGCGCCGGAAACTTTTTGGCTTAATCTGCCCATGTTCTGGCTGCTCTGGTCATCCCTTGGTGCACCGGCATCAACCGCAGCTGCGGCTCCAGATTTTCAGCCCATCAAGCACGCCACAGGTTCAACCGCTGATATCGGTTGGCTCGCACACCTCGGGTTTGGAGTGGCGATGGGTCTGGGATTGGCTTACAAATCGTTTGCACTGATTGCACCGGCCGCGGCTACCCTGTGGTGTGCCGAACTGGTATCTCTACCTGTGTTGAATCGGCAAAACATCATGCAGATCACACTCAAAGTCACCCTTTCTGCCACGCTGGCTCTGGCTATTTTTGGTCTGTGGTTCGTGCTTGATCCTGACCCGCGCGCCGTCTGGCAGGAATTTATCGTTAACGAGAATGCCAACAAGCTGCGCAGCAGTGCAGGCTATTGGCATACCGCTGTGTTTGGCGGTGGATTCAGCGTTTGGGCACAAGCACTGGGCTATGTGCAAAACGCAGGACTGCTGGCAGGCGTGGTACTCGGGTTGATGGTCTTGGGCCTACGGCGATTTGGGCAGCGCTGGCGCGGTCTAGCAGCACCCACACCCCTGCGGCTTCAAGTGCAGGTTTTGTTGATCTGGCTGGGTGTATGGCTGCTGGTCTTTACCCTGCCCAGTCAACGCTCGGCGCGTTACCTGATTGATGCTATGCCCGCCTTGGCCATGCTGATGGCGCTGTATTGGTCGCGCATCACGCGCGCTTGGTTTGTACCGTCGTTGCTGTTGTGTGCCCTGTTCATGGCGGTGCTTGGGCGCATTGGTTGGGCTGAGCAGGCGTTGAACATTGCCAGCCAGCGGCAGCTGTGTTTGACTGAACTGATGGTCGCCCTGGGGTTGGCGGTAGTACTGCTTGGTTTATTGAAACCGGCTTGGACACGCGCGTGTACTTTGGTAGCCACGCTGGGGGTATTTGCCGTTTTTGGCTTGGCCACCGCACCACTCAACGGCCCCTCTGGTTTGTACAGTCCAGCCAGTATGGCGGCGCTAAGGCATCAGCGTGTCGCCGTCCCGAGTAGCTTCAACGGCCAGTTTGAACGTTTTGAGTTTTTGTTACCAGGAAACCATTTTGTACCTTACGACGGTGATGCGCTGGCATTCCGCAACGCCATTGACAATGCGAACGTGTTGAAACAATTGCTGACAGAGCACGATGCTGTGGTCTGGCTACAAACCCGTGCCGAAGGTTCTGATCAGCCGCTGTGTGTGCCGCGCTGCACGGTGCAAGGGCAGCGCTGGGAAGTAAAAGGACGGCATCAAAGCGGTGAAATTACATTCGCCAACGTTTGGTATCCTGAGCAATGGCTCTTCCGCCGCGAGTGGCTACTTACCAACGCAGCACGCTAGCGCTTCATGATGCCGATTAAAAACACCAAGCCTCTGAGGTGCAACACCAGCCACAGCCAGGGGTCAAGCAAAGCATCCCACAGATTACCGCTCGGCAAACGGGTTATCACATAAACCATCACCACCGCAGCCATGTATAGTGTGACGCGTTGACCCTCCCGGTCTGGACCGGATGTCAACCACAACAAGCACGTTGCTGCGCACACCAGTGCCAGCGCAGGTGTGCCAAAGCCCCACGCGTAAACCGACTCAGGCCACCATGCAAGCATATCTGCCAACAGCACCCACCCCAACACAACGCCAAGTCCAACCACCACGCGACCTGGCAGCAGATTCAACGCACCTTTGATTTTTGATTTGTGACGCGCCGTCATCTGCACTATCCATGCCGCACACAACAACACACTCATCAAACTGGGCATTTGAAAAGCCAGAGCGAGCCAGTAAGACGGCGATAGAGGACCTGGCAACAAGGCCCAAATGGCCGACACTATCGCCACTTTTATGCAAAATTGGGGCCACTTGATCTGACATAGACGCATAACAAACGCAGCCAAAACTACGGCCCAAGCAACCCGTAGCGCCCAACGGGCCAAATCCAAATCAGGCAACCAAGGTGCCGTATCAGCACGCACCAGCGATTGAAAAAAGTACAGCTCCATGCGTCAATTCTTAACGGCTGATGCTGAAGTTTTGCCACGAAATACGCTGGCGCTGGTCGGTGTAGCTCACCCACAAGCTGTCATCGGCCCAAACCAAGGCGGGATATGAATACTCTTGCGTCTCGCTGCCTCGTTCAAGCGGTTTCAAAAGTGTCCAGGAACGCCCATCCGCGGAATAGCTGAGGTCAAGGGCGGTACGCGAATGCGGTGAACTGTTATGCGCCAACACCATGTACCCTGGCGCTAGGCCTAACCCGGCAATCGATGCATCTGGGTTAGACAATGCAATATCCGGTAAGTCCTGCCAGTTCTGCCCACCATCCTGTGTTTGAGCTGCTGTAATGCGCCCGTTTGGTCGCTGGTCACGCAGCAGAGCAAGCCACTGCCGTTCAGACTGTTGGATCAAGGTCGGTTGCAGCATGTAGGGGCGTTGTGACATGCGTACCATGCCCATAAATTCCCCCTTGTAATCAAACCGTAGTGCCAGCGGGTATTTCATCCCCAGTTCAAAATGAATCGGCAACTCCATGCCACCGTCTTTCAAGGTAAGGGGCGCTGTACGAACTAGATGACTGATGTTCCAGAACCATGAAAGCGGTAACACACGAACTGGTTTCAATACAAGCTGTGACGGCCGGTGCGATGCGCTAACCTGCTGCAAATGAACAATACGGCTCGCTGCCCAACCGCCCAGCCCTGTGGCCACTACGAACAAATGTACCCTGCTCTGTCGATCCAGCCAAGCTACAGGATTGCCGATACGGCGCACACCATAGCCTAATGCTTCACCTAATACTTTCCGGGTGACCACAAAACGGGCGGGCAGCCATACCTTCTGGTTACGATCAAAGCTTGAGCCAGCTATACCAATGTCAGGCGCACTTTCTTTGGAGCCGGCAAACCAAAATGCCAACAAAGTGTCAGCCTCCCCGGCTGGCATGGCCAACAAACT
>JAVHPS010000322.1:0-1343 GCA_036170715.1 Rhodoferax sp.
GCCCTGAGCTGGTGGATTGATGCGCCCTTGACGATTGAATCGATGCGGTCTGAGTACCATTGCAGCGCGGTGGTGGCAGGCTTGGCATATTGGGCACGGTTGTAAGCGGCGCGGACTGCGTTCTTCTCATGGTGTGCCAGGATGGTTTCCACCACATCAGGGGCTATCCCTTCTTCATTCGCCAGCGTCGAGAATGTCGAGCGTAGGCCATGCGGTGCGAAGTCAACCGGGCAACTGCCATCGGCTTTTAGTCGGCTGAAAAGGTGGTTGATGGTGCATTCCGCCATCGGCTCCGACAATCGGCTTACGGTGGGGAACACCCAATCGCTGTTGCCTGAAAGTTGCTTTGCTTGTTGCAGGATGCCAACTGCCTGTTTGGTCAAATAGACGGTATGCGGGTAAGGCATTTTCATGAAACCATTGCCGCCCACTGTGCGGCCCGGTATCGTCCAGGTCTTTGAATCAAGATCAATGTGCTCCCAGCGTGCTTTGCAAACATTGTCTTTTCGAACAACCGTCAACAGCAGCAGCTCAACTGCCAGTCGTGTTCTGATGTGGGCATTGCAGGTACGCACAGACTGCACAAACGGTGCGATCTCTACCACGGCCAGCGGCCTGTAACTTACGCTCTTTGGGCGCTTGACAAGCCCCTGCATGGCGGTCGCCGGGTTGACGGTAATCAAAAGCTTTTGCGCTGCGTATTTGAATATCCGCTCCAGCACCGATTGAACGACGGTCGCCTTGGTGGGGGTGTTGCGCAGTGATTCAAGCAAGTCACGCACGTCCGAGGCGTGAACCTCTCCAAGCGGTAGCGCACCAATGGCCGGGTAAACATCGTTCGCCAGCCAGCGGACGGCTTGCTTGCGTGTTCGGTCGGTGACTGATGCCAGTTCCTGACTTACCCAAATTTCCCCAAAATCTTTGAACGTCTGTTCCTGAGCTTTTGAGGCGGTGGCTTCAATTGCGTCAAGTTTGCGCTGCCTCATGGGGTCGATACCTTTTGCGATCAAGGCGATCAAGCGACGATGTTCGTCACGCGCCTGAGTGATGCCGATTCCCGGATAAGCCCCAATCGATACCTTCCCTCGTTTGCCTGCGGTCATGTAGGCGTAGCGCCATACCTTGCTACCACTGGTGGCTACTTCCAAGTGCAGCCCACAACCATCAGTCACCGCGTACGGCTTGGTTTTCGGCTTTAGCCCCTGAATTTTGCGGTCTGTCAGTTTGTAGTTGACTGCTCTCGGTGCTCTTGGCGCTTGCATCATGGTTTACCCCTCAATTACCCCTCAATTACCCAAAATTTCGATCACTTCGGCGAATTACACCATAGCCTACGATGATTT
>JAVHPS010000323.1:0-1341 GCA_036170715.1 Rhodoferax sp.
CCCGCCACCTCGGGCTTGACCCCTTGGCGGTGCGGCGGCGCAACCTTTACAGCGAAGAGCCAGTGGATGCCGATACCAAACTGCGCCGCAACACCACCCACTACGGCATGCAGGTGGAGGGCAACATCCTGCAGCAATTGCTCTCAAAATTAGAGCTGTCCGCGCAATACCATCAACGTCGAGAGGCCATTTTGGCTTGGAATTTTGAAAACATGGTGGTGAAACGCGGCATCGCCATCACGCCGGTCAAATTTGGCATCAGCTTCACCGCCACGCTGTTCAACCAGGCCGGTGCCTTGGTGCATGTGTACCTGGACGGCAGCATCAGCGTGAACCATGGCGGCACCGAGATGGGGCAAGGCCTGCACACCAAAGTGGCACAGCTCGTGGCCGATGAGCTGGGTGTGCCCTTGCACCGGGTGTTGCCCAGCGCCAGCGACACCAGCAAAATCCCCAACGCCTCAGCCACCGCCGCCTCAGCCGGCACCGATCTGAATGGCCGCGCCGCCCAGTTTGCGGCCCGCCATGTACGCGACAACCTGGCGGCGTTTGTGGGTGGGCTTGACGGCGTGGGCGCTGGGGCGGTGCAGTTTGCTGGTGGGCAGGTGATCACACCCAAAGCCACGCGCAGCTTTGAGGCGGTGGTGGCACTGGCCTACGCCAACCGCATCCAGCTCTGGAGCGACGGTTTTTACCGCACGCCCAAAATCCATTACGACAAGACCACCCTTACCGGGCGACCGTTTTACTACTTTGCCTATGGTGCAGCCTGCACCGAGGTGGCCATCGACACCCTCACCGGTGAAAGCCGGGTACTGAAGGTTGACATCCTGCACGACGTAGGCAGTTCCATCAATCCGGCGCTGGACATCGGGCAAATTGAAGGCGGTTTTGTGCAAGGCATGGGCTGGCTCACCACCGAAGAACTGGTGTGGAACGCCCAAGGCACGCTGGCCACCCACGCCCCCAGCACCTACAAAATCCCCACTGCAGGTGATGTGCCGGAACACTTCAAAGTGGACTTGTGGCCAGAGCCCAACACCGAGGACAACGTGTTTGGCTCCAAAGCCGTCGGCGAGCCGCCTTTCATGCTGGCCATCAGCGTGTTTGAAGCGCTGCGTGATGCGGTGGCACAGGCGCGTGGGGATGGCAAACCGGTGTCATTGAATGCACCCGCCACGTCAGAGCGGGTGTTATGGGCACTTAAAAAATAAAATACCGCCACAGGGGCTCAGCGCAGCAGCAAATTCAACCCATCCAATCCGTCACTTTCTAGTCACTTTCCAGTCACTTTCCAGTCACTTTCCATCATGACGTCCTTTGAGAAATGACTTGCAAGAG
>JAVHPS010000324.1:0-6408 GCA_036170715.1 Rhodoferax sp.
GCCGCATCATAGGCTTTGGCCAGGTGTTGAAAGTCAAGCCGGGTGTAGACCTGGGTGGTGCTGATGTTGGCGTGGCCCAGCAACTCCTGCACGCCGCGCAGGTCGCTGCTGGACTGCAGGATGTGGCTGGCAAATGAGTGCCGCAGCATGTGCGGATGCACCGGTGCAGCCAGTCCGGCCTGCAGGCTGCGCTGGCGCAGGCGTTGCCAGATCGACTGCGCCGTGAGCCGGGTGCCGTTGCGGCCGATGAACAGCGCGGCTTGCGGCGTGCCACCCGTTACCGCAGGTGCAGCTGCGTGCAGCGCTAGGCTGCGCACGCTCAACCAGCGCTGTAGTGCGGCCACCGCTTTGCTGCCTACCGGCACGATGCGCCGTTTACTGCCTTTGCCCAACACATGCGCTTCAGCTGCAGCCAGATCCACCCAGCCACGCGCCTGGTCGCTGGCTTGCGCATCCAGCCCGGTGAGTTCGCCCACGCGCAAGCCGCCGTCGTAGAGCAGCTCGGTGATGGCGGCATCACGTGCTTCCAGCCACGGGTCGCCAGCCTGGTTTTCAAAACTGGCCAGTTGCACCGCGTCGTCCACACTCAGGGCTTTGGGCAGCGGCTTGGCGGCTTTGGGGGCGCGCACGTCCAGCACCGGGTTGCTGCTGACCAGGCCTTCGCGCCCGAGCCAGCTGTAAAACCCGCGCCAGCCCGACAAAATCAGTGCAATGCCACGCCCACTGCGCCCGCTGCTGTGCATCTGCGCCACCCAGCGGCGGATGTGGCTGGGCTGCACCTGCAGCAGGCTGATGCCCGCGCTGGCGGCATGAAGGCTGAGTTTTTCCAGGTCCAGGGTGTACAGCGCGGCCGTGCGCGCGGCCAGACGTTTCTCAAAGCGCACGTGATCCAGGTAGCGCTGCACCAGCTCAACGTCAGCCAAGGGCAAGCCCTGCACCGGGTTCACCGCAGTGGCGACAGGGCGGCGCTGGCGAGCTCGGCCACGCGCGCCAGAAAGTCGGTGCCCATGGTGCTGTTGAAGCGTTGCGCGTCGGGCGAGGCCAGTACCAGCACGCCAAAGGCGGGCGTGGTGCTGCCCACCGGGCCCTCACGCAGGGGCAAGATGGCCAGTGAGGCCGCCGCTTGCGGCTCGGGCAACCAGTTGATGGCTTCAAGCCCGGTATTGACACCGCAAAACGGCTCGGTCAGGGACGATACAAACAGCTTGGCATCGTCGCTCACCCCCTGGGCAAACCCTGCGCCAGCATGGCAGGTGTGCACCCCCCAGACCTTGATGCCGACTTGTGGTACGGCGAACTGTTCGGCCAGCTTGGCTGCCATCACGTCGGGCAGGGCGCGTGCGTCGGTATTCAGGAACAGGGTGCGTGCCCATTGCAGCAGTTTGTCAGACAGCACCATGTTGTCGTTGACGTTGCGAATCATGTCCATGATGCGCAGCTCCAGCATCTTGATTTTGTCGCGCAACAGCGTGGCCTGGCGTTCCTGCAGGCTCACCGCTCGCTGGCTGTGCGGGCTGGAGAGTTGCACCGCGGCCAGCAGTTCGGCGTGGCGTTCAAAAAAATCCGGCGTGTTGGCCAGGTAATTGGCAATGTCGTCTTCGGTGATCGGGTTCGAAGTGGCGCTGGGCAGGTGAGAGGTAGGCATGGTAGGTTTGGGCGTTAAAAGTGGGCAGGAAGCACATCGGGCAGGTCAATGCTGCCAGTGAATACGGTGCTGGCGGGGCCGGTCATCATGACCGGCGCGTCAGCTCCGGCCCAGTCAATGGTCAGTGTGCCGCCGTGGGTTTGCACATCCACCGTGGCATCAAGCAGTCCGAGCCGGATGCCGGCCACCACGGCCGCGCACGCGCCCGAGCCACAGGCCAGGGTTTCACCGGCTCCGCGCTCGTACACGCGCAGGCGAATCTGGTGCCGGTTTTGCACCTGCATGAACCCGGCGTTGACCCGGTTGGGGAACAACGCATGGTGTTCGATCAACGGTCCTTGTTGCTGCACCGGGGCGCTGTCCACAGCGTCCACCAACTGCACTGCGTGCGGGTTGCCTATGGATACTATTGCTACATAAATAATAGCTGATTGCCCTTGTATATTAAGGGCTAGAGGCCATTTTTTCCATAAGCCGCTGGGTACAGGCTGGACTGCACCGGGGACAAAGGGCACGCGCTCTGGCGCAAACACCGGTGTGCCCATATTGACAGTCACGCGGCCGTCGGGCATCAACACCGGTTCGATCACGCCGCTTTTGGTTTGCACCCGAATCGCATCTTTGGTGGTCAGACCCGCGTCGCGCACAAAGCGGGCAAAACAGCGTGCGCCGTTGCCGCATTGCTCCACTTGCGCACCATCGGCGTTGTGGATCACGTATTCAAAATCAATGCCAGCAGCGGGCGACGGGCGCACCGTCAAGATCTGGTCTGCGCCCACGCCAAAGTGGCGGTCAGCCAGAAAACGGTACTGTGCCGGGCTCAGGTTGAAGCGACCCTGGGTTTCATCGAGCACGACAAAATCGTTGCCGGCACCGTGCATTTTGGTAAAGGGGATGTGCATGGGAAGATTATCCATGCGCTGGCGCAGCGCTATATCAAAGCCGGCCAGCCGCGTCGGCTACGCCGCTCAGCGCAGCAGCGAGACGCGCTTGATGTTTTCCTGGTACTGCACCGAGCGCAACGGAATCAGGTTGGCGAAGCTCACGTATTTTTCCATGTCGCGTACCAGGAACCGGGTAAATTCAATGTCCTGTGGGTCGGCCGCAGCCAGCAGGCGTGAATTGACGTAGAGGTAAACGGTGCGTGCCAGTTGGTCATATTTGCCGGCCAATATGGTTTCCCGTGTCGGTTTCACGGAACCGGAGCCAAAGTCGATACCGAGCACCCGTACCTGACCTTCCATGGCCAAGGCGTTGCCCAGGGGCATGAACCCGATCGCACCGGCATCTGCGGCCACAAAACGCCCTGTGGCCATGTGATCGGCAAAATCCTTGAAGTCTGAGCGGATGAAGCCTTGCATGCCAACGCTCTGGCTGAAAAACGCAAAAGTGCCATGTTTGATGCCCACGCCAGCGGTGTGGATCGGCAGGTCAGGAAAATCAGAACGCACCTGTTTCCACGAGACGACTTTGCCCGACGCGGCGTGATTGAACAGGGTGTTGACCTCCGACAGTTTGAGCTCGTTCAGCCAGCTATTTGTGACTGGAACCACCAGTGCCACGGCATCAATGGCCACTGCAATTTCGGCCGACTGAATGCCCGCCTGGGCACAGGTTTGGGTCTCTTGCGGCGTGATTTTGCGGGCTGCACCCACCAGTGCCACGCGCCCACTGCACAGCTGCCGCAGCCCGGATGCCGTGCCCACTGCGTTGAAGCTAACTTTGTAATTGCTGTGACCACGCTGGTAGGCCACTTCCGCCGCTTCCACCACCGGCTCGACGGTGTCCGAGCCGACATAGCGCAATTCGGCCCGCGCACCCCCCGTCAGGCCCAATAACAAAACCAAGACGAGCCCCCCAACCGTTGAGTGCGGGCAAATCTGAAACATCGACGGGGTAGGCTGCATGTTTAATCCATGGGTAGTGCGCCAGGCAGATGCTTGGCTGTGTGGAAAGTGTAGGGATGCCGCCTTAAGCCGGCCTTATGGCGGGCGTTGTGGGCACGGTCAAGCCGATCGCCGTGGCAGTCACAATGTGCCTATTTTCAGTTTGACCTGATCCTCACCATGCCCCGTCTGACCCAACAACTGCACCCCGCCCGCGCTCCCGTGCCGACGCTCGCCGCCGCCACCGTGTTGCTGCTGCGTGACACGGTTGATGGGCTAGAGGTGCTGATGACGCGGCGCTCGGCCAAGGCCAGCTTTGTGCCGGGGGCGTTTGTTTTTCCTGGTGGTGGCATTGACGCAGCCGACGCGCACTGCCACGCGCTGTGCCAGCGCCGTGCCACCCAAACCGATCTGGCCTTGACGCAAGCCGTGGCCGCGATCCGCGAGAGTTTTGAAGAGCTGGGGGTGTTGCTGGCACGCCACCCGGACGGCCGTTGGGCTGATCAGGCTGACATTCATGCGATGCAGCGCCAAACCAACTTTGCCGCGCAATGCGCCGCCCGGGGTCTGACGCTGGCCGCCAGCGACGTGCATGTGCTGGCGCGTTGGATCACCGACCGCGACTTGCCCAAACGCTTTGATGTGCCGTTTCTGGTGGCTCGCATGCCCCCCGGCCAAACCCCGGTGGCCGATGAGGCCGAACAGTTTGAACCGGTTTGGGTGCGCCCGTTGGATGCGTTGGCGCGACACCAGGCGGGCACGTTCTTCATGATTTTTCCAACCATCAAGACGCTGCAGCGCCTGCAAACGTTTGCCACGGTGGACGCGGTGCTGCAAGCCTGCGCGGTGGATGAAGCGCCGCTGTTTACCAGTTGCCCGCGCGCCGGGTTGCTGGCGGGGCGCGAGGCACGCTACATGGAGCACGAGTTGCCCTTTGGCGAGCTGGCGCTGGTGTGCCCCGACGGCCAGATCGCGCACCCGCTGGACTGGCAAACCGACCACCCGGTGGCACTGCTGAAAAACGTGCTGCGCCTGACCGCACCCAACCCCGGTGCCATGACCGGCCCGGGCACCAACAGTTACCTGGTGGGCGAAGCCGCCACTGGCTTTATTGCCATCGACCCCGGCCCAGCCGACCCTGCGCACTTGGACAAACTGCTGAGAGCCGCAGGCGGCGACATTCGCCAGATTGTCTGCACCCATTCGCACCCCGACCACGCGCCCGGAGCCCAACCCTTGCAGGCTCTGTGCCAGGCCGCTGGCCGCCCCACGCCGCCGATTCTGGGTCTGCCCAGCGCACCAACGGCCCGCGCCAACAGTGCTTTTGTGCCCGACAGAATACTGCAAAATAAAGAGCTGCTTGCCCTTATTCCACAAGGGCTAGAGGCCAATCTGGCATATAAAAATAGCCACACGCTGGAAGTTATCCATACCCCTGGTCACGCCGCCAACCACCTGTGCCTGGTGTTGCTGCAAGACGGTTTGCTGTTTTCTGGCGACCACATCTTGAACGGCAGCACCACCGTGGTAGACCCGCCGGACGGCGACATGAACGACTACCTGGCCTCGCTGGACCTGCTGCGCGCGGCTTGCACCGAGCACAACGTGCACTTCATCCTGCCAGGGCACGGTTACGCCATGGGCGGCCCGGGCGCTGAGGCACTTGCCGTTATTGACCAGCTCAAGGCGCACCGCCTGGCGCGCGAAGCCAAGGTGCTGGCCGCCATGCAGGCGCTGCCCCTTGGTACGCTTGACGACTGGCTGGAGCGGGTTTATGACGATGTGCCGCAACGCATGTGGCCGGTGGCCAAACGCTCGTTGCTGGCACATGTGGCGCGGCTGCAAAGCTTGCAAGCGTGATGCGCAGCTGCGGTGGTCAAGCGCGCCGTTACCATTGCCACCAATGATCACACCCAAACATCGTCCAAGCTTGGCGCGCCCCGTCAAGGTCATCAAGCCTGCGCAGGCAGCGGCAAAGCCTGTTGCCCAAGAGAGCGAGCGCCTGTCCAAACGCGTGGCGTTTTTGATGCGCTGCTCGCGCCGCGAGGCCGAGCAATACATCGAAGGCGGCTGGGTCAGCGTCAACGGTCAAGTGGTGGAGCAGCCGATGGCACGTGTGGCCGATCAAACGGTGCTGATCGACCCCAACGCCAGCTTGATGGCCTTGACCGACGTGACGCTGCTGCTGCACAAGCCCTGCGGGTTTGATGCCATGGCTGAGTTGGGCGTGGCCAACCAGCGCGTCAAGCCCGCGCAACAGCTGCTGCAAGCGGCCTCACATTGGGCTCAGGACGAATCGGGTCAGCGCGTGCTCACGCGCCACTTGAGCAAACTAAAGCCTGGTGTGCCGTTGGAGACTGCCGCCAGCGGCTTGGTGGTGTTCACGCAAGACTGGCGTGTGCTGCGCAAGCTGACCGAGGATGCAGCCCTGATCGAGCATGAATGTGTGGTGGAGGTGCAGGGTGAGGTCAGTGCCGAGCAGTTGCACCACCTCAATGCCTTGGGCGTGACGGAAAAGCTGCCGCCGTTCAAGGCCAGCATCAACAGCACGCACGAGGGCATCACGCGGCTGCGTTTTGCCATCAAAGGGGCGCACCCGGGGCTGATCGCTTACCTGTGCGAGCGCACCGGCTTGCACATGGTGTCCATGAAGCGCCTGCGCATTGGGCGTGTGGCGCTGGCCCATTTGCCAGAGGGACAGTGGCGCTATTTGGGTGAAGGTGAGCGGTTTTAAGAATTTGCCACCTGGTCAGAAACTTGATCTGGTAAAGCATCTTGTATGGGATGAAGCAGCGGCTCTGGGTTGAACCCGCGCAGCGACTGCCTTGGGCGGTCTCCTCATACTGGAGTACCAGAAATCGTCAACCGCCCAAAGCA
>JAVHPS010000325.1:0-1337 GCA_036170715.1 Rhodoferax sp.
GGCATCACCAGCGCGTCATAGTCCGCCACTTTGGCCCGGGCCAGATCCAGACATTGACCGACACGGGCAATGCGGCTGGACTCCTCCAGAATATTGCGCGTAGCACCTGCAACCGGTTCGCCCGTCACGTGGTTGATGACGTGAAACTGCGGCGCATTGGGCGCAATGCACTGGAACGCCGCACCGTGCTGGTCCAGCGCCAGCAGGGTCAACACGGCTTCGCGCACTTCAGCACCGTCGAGGTGGCCACAGCCTGACAGCAACACGGCAATTTTGGGGGATTTTTGAAGCAGGGTCATGAAGGTCTCCGGTAGTTTGCCGCATTATCTTGCGATCGGTCTCCCCGGTTCAAGCACCCCGCATCGGCTGGCCATGCACACGCCTGCAGGGCCGGATTCAACTTGGCAATGGGTCATTGGCGTGGTGATTTTTGGCCCCAACAGACCACGATAATTGCGACTTGTTTGGTTTTTGAATTGACCGTTTTCATGTCCGCTTTTTCCTCCCCATCGCCGCTCCCAAAGCCACCCGCCATCTCGGTGCTGTCACTGTCTGTGCCCGTGGCCATGGGCTACATCCCGCTGGGCATGGTGTTTGGGTTTTTGTTTGTGCAAGCGGGCGCACCCTGGTGGCTGGCGCTCAGCGCCAGCGTCTTTGTCTACGCCGGGGCCTCGCAGTTCATGATGGTGCCGATGCTGGCCGCCGGCTTGCCTGTGGCCTCGATCGCACTGGCCACGCTGGTGGTGAACTTGCGCCACATGTTTTACGGCTTGTCGCTGCTGCACAAGCTGCCCACCCAAGCGGGCGCGCGCTGGTACCTGGTGTTTGCGTTGACCGATGAAACCTATTCGGTACTCACCACGCTGCCCGAGGGCACACGCGCCGGGCAAATGGTCACGGTGGCATTGCTCAACCAGGGCTGGTGGGTGCTGGGCACACTGCTGGGCGCGGTGATTGGGGCACAAGCGCAAGTCACATGGGTGGGGCTGGACTTTGCCTTGGCAGCGTTGTTTGCGGTGCTGGCGGTGGAGCAATGGCGCAGCGCCCATTCCAGCGCGCCGCTGTGGGTGGCTCTGGTCAGCTATGGTTTGGCCTGGGTTGTGATGCCCACCCAGGCGCTGCTGGTGGCCATTGCCTTGAGCGTTTTGGCCGGTTTGTTCTGGCCGCAAACCACCGCCACAGAGGTCACACCATGATCAACACCACTTACGCGCTGGGCGTGCTGGCAGCCATGACGGGGGTTACTTTTGGCCTGCGCGCCCTGCCTTTTTTAGCTGCACGCTTTTTGCAAAGTCACCCGCTGGTGCAGCGCCTGGGGCGCTTTTTGCCGCTGGCCA
>JAVHPS010000326.1:0-6400 GCA_036170715.1 Rhodoferax sp.
CGTTGCTCGAAGGCCTGGGCTCGGGCTCGGTCAGCAACCAGATCAACGACGTGGCACACGCTGATTTTTGCCTGGTGATCGGTTCCAACACCGCCGGCAACCACCCGGTGGCCGCCACCTGGATCAAGAACGCCGTGCAGCGCGGATTGAGGCTGGTGGTGGCCGACCCGCGCGGCACAGATCTGGACCAACACGCCTGGCGCACGCTGCGCTTCAAGCCTGATACCGACGTGGCCGTCATCAACGCCATGCTCTACACCGTGTTTGAAGAAGACCTGATTGCGCACGACTTCATTGCCCACCGCGTGGACAACGCCCAGGCTGTGCGCGCGGCGGTGCAAACTTTTAGCCCAGAGGCCATGGCACCCGTGTGCGGCGTGCCGGCGGCCACCTTGCGCCAGGTGGCGCGCACTTACGCCAACGCCAAGTCCGCCATGATCTTCTGGGGTATGGGTGTGAGCCAACATACGCACGGCACCGACAACGTGCGCGCCCTGATTGCGCTGTGCATGGTGTGCGGCCAGATCGGCAAACCCGGCAGCGGCCTGCACCCGCTGCGTGGCCAGAACAACGTGCAAGGTGCCAGCGACGCGGGCCTGCTGCCCATGATGTTCCCCAACTACCAGCGTGTGAGCGACGCGCAGGCGCACGCCTGGTTTGAGTCGTTCTGGGGCACGCCGCTGGACAAAGAGCCGGGCCTGACCGTGGTCGAGATCATGGACCAGGCGCTGGCCCCGGATGCCGACTCGCGCAGGGTGCGCGGCATGTTCATCCAGGGCGAAAACCCGGCCATGAGCGACCCCGACCTGAACCACGCGCGCGCCGCGCTGGCCAGCCTGAGCCACCTGGTGGTGCAAGACATCTTTTTGACCGAAACCGCGTGGTTAGCCGACGTGGTACTTCCCGCCACCGCTTGGCCTGAGAAAACCGGTACGGTCAGCAACACCGACCGCATGATTCAGATGGGTCGTCAGGCGGTAGACGCGCCCGGTGACGCACGGGCTGACTTGTGGATCATCCAGCAGATCGCCCAGCGCATGGGGCTGAACTGGCACTACAGCGGCGCGCACCACGGTGTGGCCGAGGTATACGCGGAAATGCGCCAGACCATGCCCAACGTGCTGGGTGGCGTGTCGTGGCAGCGGCTCGATGAAGAAAGTAGCGTCACTTACCCTTGCCCACGCGCGGACGACCCCGGCCAGCCCACGGTGTTCATTGACCGTTTCCCCACGCCCAACGGCCGCGCGCAACTGGTGCCGACCACGCTCACGGCCGAGCACGAGCAGCCCGACCCCGACTTCCCCCTGGTGCTGATCACCGGCCGCCTGCTGGAGCACTGGCACACCGGCAGCATGACGCGGCGCAGCCAGGTGCTCGACGCGCTGGAGCCCACGGCAACAGCCAGCGTCAACGCGCGCGAGCTGGCGCGCCTGGGCTTGGCCGCGGGCGACACCGTGCGCCTGCACACCCGCCGTGGCCAGCTGGAGGTGACGCTGCGGCTGGACGATGGCACGCCCGACGGCGCGGTGTTCATGCCGTTTGCGTTTGTGGAGGCCGCCGCCAACCTGCTGACCAACCCGCTGCTGGACCCGGTGGCCAAGATACCGGCGTTCAAATACTGCGCGGTGGCGCTGGAAGCCATTTGATGGCTATCAAAAGAAAAGTGTGCGCTTACGGTTTGAGCGCCGTGCCCCAAATCTGCGCCAGCCGCGCGTCTCGGCCACAGCTTTTGCGGTAAAACTCATAGCGCACCGGGTTGACCAGGTGGTAGTTCTGGTGCTCAGGTTCGGCGGGGTAAAAGTCGCTGGCCATTTGAATCTGCGTCTGGATCGGCTCGGCAAAGGGTTTGGACGCTTGTAGCGCAGCCAGTGAATCGTTGGCCTGCTGCAACTGACGCGCGCTGGTGGCAAAGATGGCGGTGCGGTAGGGTGTGCCAATGTCGCAGAACTGGCGGTCACGCACGGTGGGGTCGATGCTGTGCCAGTAGATCGCCAACAGCTGCGCGTAGTTGACCTGTTTGGGGTCAAAAACAATGCGCACCGCCTCGGCGTGGCCGGTGGTGTGGCTGGAGACTTCGGCGTAGCTGGGGTTGGCAGTGTTGCCGCCGGTGTAGCCAGACGTGGTGCTGAGCACACCGGGCACCTTGTCAAAGTCGGCCTCGGTGCACCAGAAGCAGCCACCGGCCAGGATGGCCACCTCTGCGCCCGCTGGGGCAGTGGTTAACGCAGCAGACTTGGCAACGGGTGGTTGGTTGGGCGCGCTGCGATCTTGCTGCGCGCCCCATTCCCACCAGGCGATCAGGCCCACTATAAAAGCAAAGGCCAGCCACAGCGAAATGCGTGGTTTTCTGGAAGCAGGGGGTGCAAGTGTTGGGTTCATGCCGCATCATAAAAACCCGCCACAAAAACCGTGGTGTGCGGGGGTATTTGGCCAGTGGATACCAGCATCTGTCATGAGCCTGGCACACAATCACAAGGGTTGGATATAAGCCGATTGGCACACCGCGACGTGGCCGTTTTGCTGAACCAAAGATTTGTTTTATCCCGCCCAATTCAAGAAGCCTGACCCACATGACCATGACCGCACGCAATGTTTTGGGCACCGAGTTGCTGCCCTGTTCCTTTGACCCGCTCACCGGCTTTTACCGCGACGGCTGTTGCCACACCGATGCCCAAGACCACGGCACGCATGTGGTGTGCGCCCGCATGACGCGCGAATTTCTGGACTTTTCGCGCGCGCAGGGTAACGACCTGATCACCCCCCGGCCTGAGCACCGCTTTGCCGGGCTCAAGCCCGGTGACCGCTGGTGCTTGTGCGTGTTGCGCTGGCGCGAGGCCCTGGACGCGGGCGTGGCACTCCCCGTTTTCCTGAAAAGCACGCACAGCAACGCGCTGGAGCAGGTCAGCCTGGCGCAGTTGCAAGCCCATGCGGCAGACTGATGCGGCCGGTATGAAGGCATCTACATCATCATCTTCGCGTCCCGCCGTGGTGGTGTGCTTGTGTCTGGCCACGGTTTACTTGGTCAAAGACAGTCTGCCATCTGCAGCTTTTTGCGCATGAGCTACAGCGTGGTCTGGTTCAAGCGCGATTTGCGGCTGCATGACCACACAGCGCTGACGCATGCGGCCGCACACGGCCCGCTGCTGTGCCTGTATGTGATTGAGCCCAGCGTGTGGGCGCAGCCCGATGCCGCGCGCCAGCATTACGAATTCATTTTGGAAAGTTTGCGTGAGCTGGCTCGCGCCCTCAAAGCACTCGGTGGCCGGCTGCATGTGCGCACGGGTGAGGTGCCTGTGGTGCTGGCGCAACTGCACGCCTTGAGCCTGTTTGACCGGCTGTATTCGCATGAGGAAACCGGCAACGCGGTCACTTTTGCGCGCGACAAGGCGGTGGCACGTTGGTGCAGTACCCAGGGTGTGACGTGGCAAGAGGTTGCCCAATTTGGCGTGGTGCGCCGTCTGGTCAACCGCAACCACTGGCACAGCGCTTGGGTTGCGCACACCACAGCACCGCAGTTGCCAAGCCCCGCGCCTGGCATGCTGCATTTTGTGCCTTCGTCCTGGCGCGCCCAGCACGTGCTCAGCGCGCAAGAATTGGGGATCGACGCGTTTGACCCATCCGAGCGTCAGCGTGGTGGGCGCAGCGCCGCGCTGGCTGTGCTGGACGATTTTTTGCTCGACCGTTGTCGCTCTTATCGGGGCGGCATCTCGTCCCCGTTGTCGGCCCCCAGCGCCTGCTCGCGTTTGTCGCCTTACCTGGCCTATGGGTGTGTCAGCTTGCGCGAAGTGGTGCAAGCCACCGAACTCAAAATACTGCAAATAAAAGAGCACTCTGCGTATATTTCAAAAGGTCTTGAGGCATTTTTGAGCAGATTGCATTGGCATTGCCACTTTATCCAGAAGTTGGAATCCGAGCCCGAACTGGAGTGGCGCAACGTGCACCGTGGCTACGACGGGCTGCGTGAGCCTGACTGGAACCCCGCCCACTTTTCCGCCTTGCAAGCCGGGCGCACCGGCTGGCCGATGGTGGACGCTTGCGTGGCCATGCTGCGTGAAACCGGTTGGCTGAACTTTCGCATGCGCGCCATGTTGGTGTCGGTGGCGGCGTACCCGCTGTGGCTGCATTGGCGCGAAGTGGGGCAGTGGCTGGCGCGGCAGTTTTTGGACTACGAGCCGGGCATCCACTGGAGCCAGCTGCAAATGCAGTCTGGCACCACCGGCATCAACACCACGCGCGTTTACAACCCGGTCAAACAAGCGCAAGACCACGACCCGCATGGCCTGTTTGTGCGCCGTTGGCTGCCAGCCCTGCGCCGTGTGCCCGATACCTGGTTGTTTGAGCCCTGGCGCATGCCCGAGAGCGTCCAAGCGGCCTGCGGCGTGCGTGTGTCGGCCGATGCGCTTGCAGGCGCGCCAGATGCCTGGCCGTTGCCGCTGGTGGACCTGGCTGAAGCCACGCGCACGGCCAAAGACCGCCTGCACAGCCTGCGCCAAACCCCAAGCGTGCGCGCGGCCAAAGCGGCGATCGTGGAAAAACATGCCTCGCGCCAAGTGCGCCCAGCCATGGTCCGTGGCTCTCAAGCCAAGCCGACTGCCGACAAACGCCAGATGGGCTTGTTTGATGCGACGGGTGCGCAGGATGCCGGTAGCGCCTGCAGCTCTGTGGCATGACATGCGCATGATGAATATTTTTTAATAGCTACTGGCCGTTTATTCATAAGGGCTAGAGGCTTATTTATTGTATAAAACGTTCAAACCAGATGCGCAAAAAATCAGATCTGCCCAGCAAAATATGCCCTGTGTGCCACAGGCCTTTTGTCTGGCGAAAAAAGTGGGCACGCGACTGGGATAGCGTCAAATACTGCTCTGAGCGGTGTCGCCGCAGTGGCTCACCTCACGACCAACCCCTGCCATGACCGCCCTGATTTACTGGTTTCGCAACGACCTGCGCCTGCACGACAACCCGGCGTTTGCACATGCCTGTGCGCAGTCGGATGCCGTGCTGCCAGTGTATTGCCTGGGTGCAGCCAGCGCCGTGCACAACGGCGATGCACGCTGGGGTGTGATGCAGGCCAGCACGCTGCGCCAGCGCGTGTTGCTGGACAGTTTGCTGGACCTGCACCGGCAGTTGCAGCAGCTCGGTAGCGGGTTAACGGTGTTTGCCGGTACACCCGTACAGGTGTTGCCCACGTTGGCGCGCTTGTTGGGCATTCATGAGGTGCACGCCGAGGCCATCGCCGCGACGCATGAGCAGGACGAGGTGCAGGCACTGCAGCAAAGCGGTTGCACGGTGACGACCAGCTGGCAGTCCACCCTGTTTAATGCGGCCGATCTGCCCGCTGGGGTGGCGGGCTTGCCGCAGGTGTACACGCCATTTCGGCAGGCGTTGTTGGCCAGTGGGAGCCGCGCCTGCGCACCACTGGCTGCGCCAGACCGATTGCCGCCGTTGCCTCAGGCGGCGCACGGTCTGGCCACGGTCGATCTGGCGCGCCAACGTGCTGAGCTGGGTCCGCTGGAGCCCGACCCGCGCAGCAGCCTGCCGGTGCTGGACGGCGCTTTTGTGGGTGGTGAGACGACTGCGCTGGCGCATTTGGGGCGCTACTTTGGCGGCGACTTGCCGCGCCACTACAAGGCCACGCGCAACCAGCTCAATGGGGTGGACTTTTCCAGCAAGTGCTCGGCCTGGCTGGCCTCAGGCGCACTGTCGGTGCGGCAATTGGCGCAGGCGCTGCAGCGTTACCAGACCGCTCACGGCTCCACTGAGGGCGGTGAATGGTTGTGGCGCGAACTGCTGTGGCGCGAGCACTTTCGCTGGCTGCATGTGCAGCACGGCGAAAAGCTGTTCAGATACCGCGGTTTGTGCGACAAGGTGCCCGCGCTGCACCACGACCCGGCGCTGTTTGCCCGCTGGTGTCTGGGCCGCACCGGCGAGCCGCTGGTGGACGCGGCCATGCACGAGCTGCTGGCCAGCGGGTATCTGTCCAACCGGCTGCGCCAGGTGGTGGCCAGCTATTTGATCCATGAGTTGCACGGCGACTGGCGCGCCGGTGCGGCGTGGTTTGAGGCGCAGCTGATCGACTACGATGTGTACAACAACCAGGGCAACTGGCTTTACATCGCCGGTATGGGCACCGACCCGCGCGGTGGCCGCCACTTTGACGTGGCCAAACAAACGCGCGAGCACGACCCCGACGGCCGTTACCGCCAACTGTGGCAGCAGGTATGAGCGCGGCCACCCACACCCTGCGCCTGATTCTGGGCGACCAGCTCAACCCGCTGCACCCGTGGCTGGCGCAGGTGGACACTGGCGTGGTGTACGTGCTGATGGAGGTGCGCCAGGAGACAGATTACGTACGCCACCACGCGCAGAAGGTGCTGGCCATTTTTGCCGCCATGCGCGC
>JAVHPS010000327.1:0-6397 GCA_036170715.1 Rhodoferax sp.
ACCTGACGCAGCGGCCATGGGTCAACCCAAGTCCGCCAGTCCCGGTGATTCAAGCTGTCATTGCAACGACCCCGGTGCGCCAAAGCACCCTTTTGGGTGGCCAGCGCAGCCGCTTTGGGCTGTTTCTCGCCGAGTTCCACCAAAGCGCCTGCGCAGCACCGATGTGGTGGGTCTTGGTTCGACGCGATTACCGGGTGGTCATCTCCCAGTCATTATGCTGCACCCCCCGGGGCTCAGTGATCACCGGCAGGATGAGCCGATGCTCAATGCACATCTCTCCGCCACAGCAAATGCAAAGCAGCTTGGGCCGCTAGGTTTTGGGCGTGCCAGATTGGCTGGGCGCTTATGCACAGCGATTGAACACCAACAAACGCAGCAACGCTATCAGCCGCTTGCTGTTGGGGTACAAAAAACCATAGTTGCGTGAACGCCTGAATCCCTTGGGCAACATATGGTGCAACACCAAGTGCAAAAACCCCACCCCGCTAAGCGCGCGTTGCTCATGCCTGTTGGTTTTGCTGTGCTTCCAGCGCTAGAGCGTGTTGTCAATCCTCCCGTTTTGTGTACCATTGATACCGTTATCGGTTTCAATAAAGGTATGGTTATGAACATCATCACGGTGGCAGAGATCAAGCGCAGCGGTTTCGCGGCGCTGGACGCGGCGCTGGCGCAGGGGCCAGTGCACCTGATGAAGCGCAACCGCCCCAGCGCGGTGTTGTTGAGCCCGGCAGACTACGCAGCTTTATTGGCGCAGGCGCATCGCAACCAGCCAACGGCTGCCAATGGGTTAAGCCAGTTTCTTGCGCAAGATACCGAAGCGGGTGGGTTGGATGCAGCGGGTTTGCAGGCCCGCCTGGCCGGGCTGAATGATGGCTGGAGCGATCGGTGAAGCTGTTTCTGGATGCCTGCGCACTGATCTACCGGTTTGAAGGCGCGGCCCCATTTCGCGCTGCCGCCATGAACCTGATGGCGCAATTGACCGCACAGCAGGCCAGCGTTGAACTGGCGGTGTCGCGCCTGTCGGTGCTGGAGTGCCGCGTCAAGCCGCTGCGCGAAGGCAACACGGTGCTTTTGAAGCGGTATGAAGACTTTTTTGCCGCAGTGCAGATTGCGGAACTCAGCGCCGCAGTGGTCGATGCCGCTACCCAATTACGCGCCCGTTACGGTCTCAAAACCCCTGATGCCTTGCAGGCAGCCAGTGCGTTCGCAGCCTCAACGCACACGCTTTTTGTCACCGCTGATGCGGGTTTTGCCAAAGTGGCGGGGCTGGATGTGCGGCTGATCAGGGTGGTTTGAACGAAAATATCAACTCAAAAGCTTTATGTCATTTTGGCCCCTAGCCCTTATTAAATAAGGGCAATAAGCTATTAAATTTAAATCATTTATGCCTTCCTTTCTTATCACCTTCTGCTGCACCAATACCGCCCCCGAGCCCTGGCTGGCGGGCTTGCACGCCGCCTTGCCGCAGGCCGAGGTAGCGGTGTGGCAGCCCGGCGCGGCCCCGACCGACTACGCCGTGGTGTGGCAGCCACCGCAACAGTTTTTTGACGAGCAGCCGCAGCTCAAAGGCATTTTCAACATTGGTGCGGGCGTGGACTCGCTGCTGAAACTGCGCCTGCCGCCGCAGGCCGTGGTGGTGCGTCTGGAAGACGCGGGCATGGCGGTACAAATGGCCGAATACGTTTGCCAGGGCGTCATTCGCCATTTTCGCGACCTGGATGCCTATGCCTCAGACATGCACGCCGGGCATTGGACGTATTACCCACCGCGCCAGCGCAGCGACTTCCCCGTGGGCGTGCTGGGCCTGGGTGTGCTGGGCGCGCGCGTGGCGCAGGCGCTGACCGCGTTTGACTTTTCGGTCAACGGCTGGAGCCGCTCACCCAAGGTGCTGGCCGGTGTGCGGGCCTTCAGCGGCGCTGCGCAGTTGGACGACTTTTTGGCCAGCAGCCGGGTGCTGGTGAACCTGCTGCCGCTCACGCCTGACACCGTCAATATTTTGAACCATGCGCGCCTGAGCCGCTTGCAGCCGGGCGGCTATGTCATCAACGTGGCGCGTGGCGCGCATCTGGTCGATGATGACTTGCTGGCGCTGATCCAAAGCGGGCATTTGTCAGGTGCGCTGCTGGACGTGTTCCGCACCGAGCCGCTCCCTGCTGATCATCCTTTTTGGCGCGAGCCACGCATCACCCTGACGCCGCACACCTCGGCGCGCACGCTGCGCGAAGAGAGTATTGCGCAGATGGTCGGCAAGCTGGTGGCGCTGCAGCGCGGCGAGCCGGTGACCGGGCGGGTGGACGTGGGGCGTGGGTATTGACAGCAGGGTCTGTCATCTTGATGTTTTTGTAAATACAATAACTTCGTGAAAATCACCTTTGACCAAGCCAAAAGAGACAAAACTCTGGCTGACCGGGGCCTGGCATTTGAAGACGCTGCCGTGGTTTTTGCTGGTGTGACGCTGGAAGTGGAAGACACGCGTGAAAGCTATGGTGAAAAGCGTGTCATTTGCTACGGCTGGCTGCAGGGCCGGATGGTTGTGGTGGGCTACACCCCGCGTGGCGCGGATCGCCACGTGTTCAGTATGAGGAAAGCCAATGAACGCGAACAAAAGCGCATCGCGCCCTACCTTGAAGTCTGATCTGGCGCGCAGCGACACCCATGTGTTGCAGGCGGCGGAATTTGACGAACTGCCGGAACTGACGGATGCGATGTTGGCCCGTGCCAAAGTCAATAAAGGCGGGCGACCCTGCTCTGCCAATCCGCGCAAGTTGATTTCATTGCGCTTGCCCGAAGAGGTGATTGCCCGCTGGAAAGCCACGGGTGCCGGTTGGCAAACGCGTATGGCTGAGCGCTTGAGCCAGGTTCAGTGAAAGCAACGAATTCACGCTCGGGCTGGCAATGCGTCAGCGTTTGGATAAAAGCAAACCCATGCCATGGGCAGAAATTTGATCTGTACCCACTAGGCAACTGACTGTTACTCAAAGGTATTTATGAACTATCCCTCCCAAGTCAAACTCGTCGAAGTCGGCCCGCGTGACGGTTTGCAAAACGAAAAGCAGATGGTTCCCGCTGCCATCAAGATCGAGCTGGTGCACCGCCTGCAGGCCGCTGGGCTGAAAGAAATTGAGGTCACCAGCTTTGTGTCGCCCAAATGGGTACCGCAAATGGCCGACAACTTGGAGGTCATGGCGGGCATCACGCGCCTGGCCGACGTGCGCTACTCGGTGTTAACACCCAACCTGCAAGGTTTTGAAGCGGCGCTGGCCACTCAGCCCGATGAAATCGTGGTGTTTGGTGCCGCCAGCGAAGCCTTCAGCCAGAAGAACATCAACTGCTCAATTGCCCAGAGCATTGAACGTTTTGCCCCAGTGGTAGCGGCGGCGCGCTCGGCTGGCATTGCGGTGCGTGGGGCCATGAGCTGCACCGTGGGCTGCCCGTATGAAGGGGAGGTTGCGCCTGAGCGCGTGGGCATGCTGGCGCGGCTGATGAAAGACATTGGCGTGCAGCGCGTGGACGTGGCCGACACCATTGGCGTGGGCACGCCGCTCAAGGTGCAGCGCGCCCTGGAGGCCACGCTGGCGCATTTCGACATCGACCACATCAGCGGCCATTTTCACGACACCTACGGCCAGGCGCTGGCCAATACGCTGGCAGCGGTGCAACTGGGGGTGTGGAATTTTCAGTCGTCCGTGGCGGGCCTGGGCGGCTGCCCGTATGCCAAAGGTGCTACTGGAAACGTAGCAACCGAAGACGTGGTGTACCTGTTGCATGGCATGGGCATTGAGACCGGCATTGACCTGGACAAGTTGATCGATGCGGGCCAGTTCATCAGCGACTTTCTGGGGCGGCCGACCCATTCACGCGCAGGCAAGGCACTTCTGAACAAAAGGTGTGCGTGATGCGTGACGCTGCTGAATCTGTGCTGGATTTTGATTTAAATGCTATTGAGTTAGTAGCTTCAACATTAGAAGATATAAGGGCTAAAGGCCAAAAATACACACAAGGTCTGCCATCGCCCTGCATGTCGGTGTGCCAGATGAATGCCGGCAGCGGCTTGTGCCGAGGCTGCCTGCGCACGCTCAATGAGATCACGGCCTGGGGCAATGCGGATGAACGCTACAAGCGCCAGGTGTGGGAGGCCATAGGGGCCCGGGTTGCAGCACTGCGAACCGACCTGGGCGACGATTTTTGGGGCACAGAACCTTGAGGTGGCGATGAAGCACATCACGTTTTACCTGGACTTTATTTCGCCCTTTGCCTACCTGGCCTTTGAGAAACTGCCCGAGGCGCTGATGGGCCACAGCTACCGCATCAGTTACCAGCCGGTGTTGTTTGCGGGCTTGCTCAAGCACCACGGACAACTTGGCCCGGCAGAAATTCCTGGCAAACGCGAGTGGACGTACCGCCAGGTGTTGTGGCTGGCGCGGCAACACCAAGTGAATCTGCAGCTACCCGCCCAGCACCCGTTCAACCCGCTCGGGCTGTTGCGCCTGGCGCTGGCGTGTGGTGCGGACGGTTTCGCCAACCGCTATGTGTGCGAGACCCTCTTTCGCCACGTCTGGCAGGGTGGTGCAGATGCTGCTGACGCGCAACGCTTGCAAGCGCTGACGGCGCAGTTGGCTCCGCCGCAAGAGTCCAGCAGTGATGCCGTGAAAGCACAGCTCAAGGCCAACACCGATGCGGCCATTGCCCAAGGCGTTTTTGGTGTGCCTACCTTTGAAGTGGACGGCAAGTTGTTCTGGGGTTTTGATGCCCTGCCAATGCTCGCTGCCTACTTGGCCGGTGATGCGGCGCTTGAAGACGAGTGGCGCGCCGGACTTTTACCGACGCAGCACGCAACTGCGCGACTGTCCCCCGGCCTGCAGCCTGCGCCTTGATGTGGCAAAACCCCAAGTCCGTGCTGCGTTGCGTGCCGCGCCGATCAGAGTCAGCAAGCAGCTTGGGCTAGCTACCCCCCCGACTCCACGTCAAACGCCTTGTTCTTGTCTTGCGCCAGCAACTTGGCTGCCGCTCCCAGCGCCGCTGTCAGGGCTGCTTTGAGGGTGTGCGGCGGGTTGATCACAAACACACCGCTGGCGGGCAGGCCGGGGCGCACGGTGTCCCCCGCGTCGTCGGTGGTGAGTTTGCTGGATTTGACGGTGAGTGTGGCATGGAGCCACGGGCGGCCTGCACGCTGGGCCAAAGTTTTAAGCTTGCGCGGCAAGTCGTGCGCCTCAGGGCGCGGAATGATGGGATACCAAACCATATAGGTGCCGGTGGCAAAGCGGGTCACGGCATCGGTCATCATGGCCACCACGCGGGCGTAGTCGGTTTTTAGCTCGTAACTGGGGTCGCACAGCACCAGCGCGCGGCGCGATGGTGGTGGCAGAAACTTTTTCAAGCCTTCAAAACTGTCTTCCTGGTGCACGGTGATCAGACGGCCCGCGTCCAGCTGGGCAATGTTGGCGCGCAGCGCCTTGGCATCGGTGGGGTGCAACTCAAACAGCTTCAGGCGGTCACGGTCGCGCCCTTGCAGCAGGTGCCAGATGATGAACGGCGAGCCGGGGTACACCTTGTGGCTGCTGCCTTGGTTGAAGCTGGCCACCACGTCCAGGTAATCTTGGAGTGCTGCTGGCAATACGTCGGTTGATGGGCTTGATTTTGCTAATATTTTAGTAGCAGTATGTGCTTGTTCTGTCAGGGTCTTGGGCTTATTTTCATTCTGAAAAAGACGTAAAAAACCGTCGCCCGCTTCGCCGCTGGTTTGCGCGTAGTCACCGTCCAGCCGGTACAGGCCGGCCCCGGCGTGGGTGTCAAATACGTTCAAGGCGGTGTCTTTTTGCGTCATGTGGCGCAACACGGCGATCAAGGCGGTGTGTTTGAGAACATCGGCATGGTTGCCGGCATGAAAGGCGTGGCGATAACTGAACATGCCGTGATGTTACCCCGCCGACTGGGAAATTTGTATAATGCCGAGCTTCGCAGCGCTTTTGTGGCTCCGCGGCGAAGCTTGAAACCCTACCTAAGAGATTCCCATCAGAGGAGCGCCGACCGTAGAAAAGAGCCCGCCAAACCAACTCCTTTTAGGAATTTCTCATGTCAACTTTCAGCGCAAAACCCGCTGAGGTCGTGCACGAGTGGTTTGTGATTGACGCGACCGACAAGGTCCTCGGACGAGTAGCCAGCGAAGTTGCTCTCCGTTTGCGCGGCAAACACAAGGCCATTTACACGCCTCACGTCGATACTGGCGACTTCATCATTGTCACCAACGCAGCCCAGCTGCGCGTGACCGGTGCCAAGTCCCTGGACAAGATTTACTACAGCCACTCTGGCTTTCCAGGTGGCATCAGTTCCACCAACTTCCGCGACATGCAAGCCAAATTTCCGGGCCGCGCCCTGGAAAAAGCCGTCAAGGGCATGC
>JAVHPS010000328.1:0-1332 GCA_036170715.1 Rhodoferax sp.
TGCAGTTCCAGGTCGTCAATTTGCTCGTAGTGGGGTCTTTTGCCAGAGAGCGCTTCGCTTTCTTTTAATATGACATCTACCCCAGCGCCGCGCTTATCCATGACGTATTGGCGGTCCAAGTCAAATTCACGCATCGGCATACGTGACAGCAAGCTGCACAACACATCATTGCGCGGCAAAGACATGCGTGTCATGGTGTCAATCGACATGGTGTTGGCCAAGGCACCAGGTACACACACTAACAATCGGTCCGCAAACATAAAAAGGCGAATGCGCGCTCCATAAATGGCATAGTCGCGGTGCGCCACGGCATTCACGATGGCCTCAAACACGGCACGACGGTCGTACTGTGGGTAATCAATACGACCTAAATCTTTGGTGGCTGGCACCAGCATATGGCGCATGCAGAAGTTAAAGGCGTCCCAGATTTGATCGGTGATTGGACCTGTAAAGTCTTTGGCATCGACTTGGTCTGCCGGGTCGTTTTTAAGGCCACGGTAGGCCACTGCCTGAATGTAGGCACCTCGTATCCACTCAGAAGGATTTTCGGTACACAGCAGGACACCGGCAACCGTCAAAACCGGCTTACCCTCGACTTCTGTCAATAAGTGCAAGCGTTTGAATTGAGTGCTTTCATCGCCTTCTTCGGCAATGAGAAACGGTTTGATCATGCGCCACGGGAGTGATTCAAAATCAGGTGCAGTTTCAACCGCTTGCTCTTCAAACCGGATCAACCTGGCCTGGCTGCGTTGCTGAAACAGACGTGCCAGGTAGTCTGTGCGCATTTCGCGTTTGGCGTGGCCTACCCGGTGCAAATACCCACCGGGGCTGCGATGCACCCACAGACTTTTGGGCACGCTGACGGTTAACACCGCTTTAGGCGTGCCTGCCGCATCGGGCAGCTCCATGTGGCGGGTTTGAAAGATCAGCTCAGGCTCGATCAAATCACGCGCCAGATTGCAAACCCATTGCTCAACGGCATCGATATGCGTCAGATCAATGCCCTGAATGTCGCGTGTGGCGTCGTCTACGCCCAAGACCAACACGCCGCCATGGGCGTTAGCCAAGGCGGCCAGTTCGTCGGCCATGCTGTTCGGGTGCGGTTCGTTGATTTTTCCAGCACCACGCCACACCAGTCGTTTGAGTTCAAGTGTGGAGTCCTCACCCAGGCGGATGCGCTGTTGCAGTTCTATGGCATTCATGTCAATCCTTTTTCATGGCGGTCAGACAGGGCACAGGCAAGCTTTGCACCTTCATCCATCGGTTTTTCATGGGGGCTTACCCGCGCAGGCGCAGCTTGTCGGCTGAGTAACCCAGCGTCTCGGCCATGGT
>JAVHPS010000329.1:0-6378 GCA_036170715.1 Rhodoferax sp.
TGCGCCACGGCATCACCCGTGCCCTGATCGACTACGACGCAACGCTCAAACCCGCCCTCAGCCAGGCTGGCTTTGTAACGCGTGATGCGCGCGAAGTGGAACGTAAAAAGGTCGGTTTGCACGGTGCGCGCCGTCGCAAACAGTTCAGCAAGCGTTAATTTTTTCTCGCTTCACTCCAGCAGCCACCCGAATGCAAGTTCTGGTGGCTGTTTGCTTTGTTCTCAACCGTTTAAAGCTTGAATTGGCCTGACCATGAAGTTGCGCCTGTTGTTAAGACGCTTGACGATCAGCGCACCGCGTATGGCGGTGCGCAGCGCTTTGCCGTGGCCGTTTCGCTGGGCGGTGCTGGCCATTGTGGCCGGGTTTTGTGCCGCCATTGCCATGTGGGCGTTTGAGTTCGGCAAAGACATTGCCGGGCTGGATCGGGGCACCAAAGAACAATTGCAGCAGGTGCGGCTGCAAAACCAGGCCTTGCAAGATCAGTTGCGTGCGGTTCAGACCGAGCGTGACCAAGCTCGTTCGGTCGCCAACACGGCAGATACCTTGCTGATGACGGAGAAGGTGGCGCAAGAAAAACTGCTGGTACTGAATCGGCAACTGGAGGCTGACAACCAACAACTTAAGAATGATCTTGGTTTTTTTGAGCGTCTGATTCCGTCAACCGGTGCGGTGGGTCCTTCCATTCGGGGCTTGCAAGCCGAGTTACAAGCCAATGGTGAGCTGAAATGGCAGGTGCTGGTGATTCAGGCAACCAAGAATCCAGTTGCTTTCAGCGGACGGCTTGAGATCGATTTTGTTGGCGTGCGCGACGGGCAAGCCTGGTCTGCCAGTTTGCCGACAGGCAGTCAGTCTGTGGTCGTGAAACAATATGCCCGGTTTGAAGGGGCTTACCCTGTGCCCGCGCATGTGGTCATTCACAGCGTGGTCGCCAAGGTGTTGGATGGGCAATCGGTGCGTGCCACGCAAACCTTCAAACTTTGAATTTGTGCAGCAGATCAATCGACAAGGAAAACACAGCATGTTCCATCACAAAAAACAACCCCCTATCAAAAGCCTGGTGGCGCAAGGCAGCCAGATTGACGGTGATTTCATGTTCACCGATGGCCTGCGGCTGGATGGCTGCCTGGTGGGCAATGTCACAGGGCTGACCGATCAACCCAGCATGCTGGTGATCTCGGAGTCGGCAGTGGTGACTGGAGCCGTCCAGGCCGATCACATCATCATCAATGGCCGCGTCGAAGGGCCTGTGCACGCACGCGTGATGCTGGAGCTGCAGCCCAAGGCCCGTATCACTGGGGAGGTCACTTACAAGCTGCTGGAGATGCACCAAGGTGCCACGGTGGCTGGCCGACTTTGTCCGCTGTTGGGGGGGCAAGCGGGGCCAGACGCTGATGAAAAACCCACACTCAAATTGGCGGCAAATAACCATTGATGCAATAC
Organism: Rhodoferax sp.; assembly: GCA_036170715.1. Taxonomy (GTDB): domain Bacteria; phylum Pseudomonadota; class Gammaproteobacteria; order Burkholderiales; family Burkholderiaceae_C; genus Rhodoferax. The sequence goes on from JAVHPS010000329.1 coordinate 1,441, forward strand.
CCGACCGATTTACTGTAGCATTCACTTATTCAACTTACTGGAGTGATTTTCATGAGCGCTGTTGCTGAAAAAATTGAAACTGAAATGCCGGCTCCGATTCTGTTCACCGACAGTGCGGCGGCCAAGGTGGCCGACCTGATTGCCGAAGAAGGCAATCCCGACCTGAAGCTGCGTGTGTTCGTGCAGGGTGGTGGATGCTCAGGCTTTCAGTATGGTTTTACGTTTGATGAAATCACCAATGAAGACGACACCACCATGACCAAAAATGGGGTGTCTTTGTTGATTGATGCCATGAGCTACCAATATTTGGTGGGTGCAGAAATCGACTACAAAGAAGACCTGCAAGGGGCTCAGTTTGTCATCAAAAACCCCAACGCCACCACCACCTGCGGTTGTGGCTCGAGCTTCTCGGCTTGATCTCTCAAGGCTGAGCGCAGTTTAAAAACGCTGGCTGCGCAAAGCCTGCAAGTCAAGCACGCGCAAACCACCGTATTCCACCGCAATGGCATGGGCACTGGCCAGCGTGGTCAGTGCTTCGTTGACCCGCTGGCGGGACAACCCTACCAAGTAAGCCAGTTCCTGCTGCGTGATGCGCAGCACCGTCCCCAGGCCCGGATACAGCACCGGGTTGAACAGTGCCGCCAAGCTGCGCGCGACGCGAATATTCGGGTTCGTCATGCGGTCAATTTCGCGCGCTGCAATGAACTGTCCCAAGCGTTCGTTGAGCTGGTTCATGACAAAGCGATTGAAGCCGATGGAATGGTCCAGCAGCCAGTGAAACGTGTCCACATGCAGACCCGCCACCAAGCTCTTGCGCAGAGCCTGGATGTTGTAGCGGTAGGCCTCGCGTTTTAAGGCTGTGCCTTCACCAAACCAGCCCCCTGGTGGCACACCGGTAAAGGTCATGGTTTGCCCCTCGGCGTTGTCGCTGCTCATCTTGAGTAAACCGTCCACCACGCCAAACCAGTAGGTCACGGGTCGACCGGTGCGGCACAGGAAATCACCCGGTAGCGCATCGGTGATTTTGAGGTCTTCCACTGCTCGCTGACGCTCATCAAGGTTGAGCAACTTGAGCCATGGAATGACCTCAAGTTCTACCGCTGAAAGTGTCCTGCGCCTCTGAAATAAAAGACTTTCTGTTTTCATTATTGCGGTCTTGAAGGGGTGGATTGCGGGCAAGAGGTGCAGGGAAAACACCTACCTGTAATGCCTCAAATTGTCGTCCAAACGACAACATAACGTCAAATCGAGTCTTATTATTCGATCACACCTGCTGGCCGGATTCGGCTCGGCGGGCACTGATCTGAAGACAAAGGGTTGAGATGCAAACGACGTTTCCACAACTGCTTTTAAGCCATGCCGCCCAGCGCCCGGGGGATGCGGCCATGCGCGAAAAAGAATACGGTATTTGGCAAGCCTTCACCTGGGCTGACATGGCCACCATGGTTGAGCACCTGGCCTGCGGCCTGCATCAAGCAGGCTTGCGTCAGCATCAGCACATGATCGTCATCGGGGCCAACCGGCCACGGCTTTACGCCACCATGCTGGCGGTGCAGTCGCTCGGTGCGGTGCCGATTGCCTTGTACCAGGATGCTGCCGCCCCAGAGTGCGTGTTCCCCATCAACAACGCCGAGGTGTCGTTTGCCTTTGCCGAAGACCAGGAGCAAGTGGACAAGCTGCTCGAAATCCGCGCGCAATGCCCCCAGCTCAAGGCCATTTACTTTGATGACCCGCGTGGCCTGCGCAATTACGATGAGCCTGGCTTGCTGTCGCTCGATGACCTGCTGGCGCAAGGTAAAGACTTTGCGACACAACACCCCGATTTCTTCAAGGCCGCGGTGACCAAGGTGCAGCCCGATGATGTGGCGGCGATGTTTTTCACATCCGGCACCACCGGCAACCCCAAGGGTGTGGTGCACACGCACGACACGCTGTTGAACCGTGCCCGTGCCGGGGCTGAGTTTGACAAGCTGACCCATGCCGAGGACGTGCTGGCCTATTTGCCGCCGGCCTGGATTGGGCAAAACATCTTCTCTTACGCACAGTGGCTGAGCTGCGGCTATGTGGTGAATTGCCCAGAGGATGCGTCTACGGTCAGCATCGACCTGAAAGAAATTGGCCCCACTTATTACTTTGCTCCCCCCCGCGTGTTTGAAGGTTTGTTGACCAGCGTGATGATTCGCATGGAAGATGCGGGCAGTCTCAAACGCAACATGTTTCATTACTTCATGGGCGTGGCCAAGCGCGTCGGACCGACCTTGATGGACGGCAAACCGGTGTCCATGGCGGACCGTGTGTTGTACGCCTTGGGCAACTTCATGGTGTATGGCCCATTGCGCAACAACCTGGGTTTCAGCCGGGTGCGCGTGGCCTATACGGCAGGCGAAGCCATTGGGCCGGACCTTTTCAGCTTTTATCGCTCGATTGGTGTCAACCTCAAGCAGCTTTATGGGTCTACCGAGACGGCCGTGTTTGTGTGCTTGCAACCCGACAACGAGGCCCGAGCCGACACCGTGGGTGTGCCGTGCAAAGGGGTGGAGATCAAGGTGGCCGACAACGGCGAAATTCTGGTCAAGTCACCCGGGCTGCTCAAGGGCTACTTCAAAAACCCTGAGGCCACCGCAGAAGTGCTCACGGCCGACGGCTGGTACCACACCAGTGATGCGGGGTTTTTGGATGCGCACGGTCACCTCAAGATCATCGACCGCGTCAAAGACGTGGGGCGTATCAAGGGTGGTGCGTTTGATGGGGCCATGTTTGCGCCCAAGTACGTTGAAAACAAGCTCAAATTTTTTCCGCACATCAAAGAAGTTGTGGCCTACGGGGATGGGCGCGAAAAAGTGTGCGTCATGATCAACATCGATTTTGAGGCCGTGGGCAATTGGGCTGAACGCCGCAACCTGCCCTACGCCGGTTACACCGATCTGGCGCAGAAACCAGAGGTCTACCAACTCGTCAAGGAATGTGTTGAAAAAGTTAATGCGGATTTGAGCGCCGACACCTTGTTGGCAGGCAGCCAGGTGAGTCGCTTTTTGGTGCTGCACAAAGAGCTCGATGCCGATGACGGAGAGTTGACGCGCACCAACAAAGTTCGGCGTGGCTTCATCGCTGAAAAATACGACGTGTTGGTGGATGCGCTGTACGGTGGCAAGACCCAGCAATACGTTGAAACCCAGGTCAAATTTGAAGACGGCCGCACCGGCAAGGTGAGCGCCACGCTGCGCATTGACGATGCCAAATTGTTCACCCCCGTCAAGGCTGCGGCCTGAGGCTAAAAAAGAAAAACCCATGGCAATCAAACAAATCGGTGAGGTGATTCTTGATGTCAAGAACATCTCTTTAAGCTTCGGTGGTGTCAAAGCGCTGACCGATATTTCATTCAACGTGCGCGAGCATGAGGTACGCGCCATCATTGGCCCCAATGGTGCGGGCAAGAGTTCCATGCTCAATTGCGTCAATGGGGTTTACACCCCGCAGCATGGGTCGATCACTTTTCGCGGCAAGACCTTCAGCCACATGAACAGCCACCAGGTAGCCACCATGGGCATTGGTCGCACGTTCCAGAACCTGGCGTTGTTCAAGGGCATGAGCGTGATCGACAACATCATGACCGGACGCAACCTGCGCATCAAAAGCAATCTGTTTTTGCAGGCGTTGCGCATCGGCCCGGCACAACGTGAAGAAGAGCAACACCGCGAGTTTGTTGAGCACATCATCGACTTTTTAGAGATTCAGGCGCACCGCAAAACCCCGGTCGGGCAACTACCCTACGGCTTGCAAAAGCGGGTTGATTTGGGCCGTGCCCTGGCGATGGAGCCACAACTGCTGCTGCTGGACGAGCCCATGGCCGGCATGAACGTTGAAGAAAAGCAGGACATGAGCCGTTTTGTACTGGATGTCAACGAAGAGTTTGGCACCACCATTGTGCTGATCGAGCACGACATGGGCGTGGTGATGGACATCAGCGACCGTGTGGTGGTGCTGGACTACGGCAAAAAAATTGGCGACGGCACGCCCGACGAAGTGCGCAACAACGAAGAAGTGATCAGCGCTTATTTAGGAACGGGGCATTGAAGATGAATTACCTCAACTTTGAATTAAACATGAAGCGTGCGAATCTAATGAACGCCAAGCCAGGGATGCCGTGGAACTGGCTTTGCCAGGCCACTGGCATCGCCCCCTCGAGGGGGGAGGCTGCTACACGAAGTGAGCAAGCAACAGGGGGGAGTCAATAACCATGGGATTTTTTCTAGAAACTTTGCTCGGCGGTCTCATGGCCGGCATGTTGTATTCATTGGTGGCCTTGGGCTTTGTGCTGATCTACAAGGCCAGTGGTGTGTTCAATTTTGCGCAGGGCGCGATGGTGCTGTTTGCTGCGCTGGCCATGGCCCGGTTCGCCGAATGGATACCGCTGTACACCGGCCTGGACAACGCATTCGTAGCCAACCTGCTGGCCTTCATCGGTGCCGGCGCGGTGATGTTTGTGGTGGCTTGGTTGATTGAGCGCCTCGCCTTGCGCCACTTGGTCAACCAGGAGGCCACCACGCTGTTGATGGCCACCCTGGGCATCAGCTACTTTCTGGATGGCATTGGCCAAACCTTGTTTGGCAGCGACATCTACAAAATTGACATTGGCATGCCCAAAGACCCCATCATGGCCTTTGAGAGCACTTTTGAAGGCGGCATTTTGCTCAACAAAGAAGACTTGTATGCGGCCTTGATTGCGGCCGTGCTGGTGGCTTTGCTGACGCTGTTTTTCCAGAAAACGGTGACCGGACGTGCTTTGCGAGCCGTGGCCGATGACCACCAGGCGGCGCAAAGCGTGGGCATCCCGCTAAACCGCATCTGGTTCATTGTGTGGTGCGTGGCGGGTGTGGTGGCTCTGGTGGCCGGCATGATCTGGGGCAGCAAACTGGGTGTGCAGTTTTCATTGACCAC
>JAVHPS010000330.1:0-6369 GCA_036170715.1 Rhodoferax sp.
CCGGCACGACCTATGACAGCATCAAGGGCTTGCGCTCGGCTGTACCCGGTGGCGTGGTCACAGCGGGTAATGCCAGCCAGTTCTCGGACGGCGCAGGCGCGGTGGTGGTGATGGATGAAGTTACCGCGCAGCGCAAAGGCCTGCAGCCGCTGGGCCGTTTTCTGGGCTTTGCCGTGGCCGGGTGCGAGCCCGATGAAATGGGCATTGGCCCGGCCATTGCCATCCCCAAAGTGCTGGGTCGCCTGGGCCTGAAGGTGGACGACATCGACCTGTGGGAACTGAACGAAGCCTTTGCCGTGCAGGTGATTTATTGCCGTGACCGTCTGGGTATTGACAACGCGCGCCTGAACGTGAACGGCGGCGCTATCGCCGTCGGCCACCCTTATGGCGTGAGCGGCCAGCGCCTCACCGGCCACGCACTGATTGAAGGCAAACGCCGCGGTGCCAAACGTGTGGCGGTGACCATGTGCATTGGTGGCGGCATGGGGGCTTGTGGGGTGTTTGAGGTGCTCTGAAACCACTTCAACACCGCTGACACTGGGGCGAATGCTTGCGCGGCTGTCCCCCAGCCTTCGGCCTCCTCCTTGATGCCGCTACAGCATTCGCCCCAGTATCAACGGTGTCGGGACTTGACGAATGGGGTTGTTTGCTGTTTCGTCAAAAGGAACCATAATGGTTTCTTTTTGGAGGTTGTATGCCCACCACCTTGACACTCAAAAACATTCCAGACGAACTGTATGGCGTGCTCACCCAGGCGGCACACAGAAACCGCCGCAGCCTCAACAGCGAAGCCATCGTTTGCCTTGAAAGCGTGCTGCTGCCGCATACAGTTTCCCCGCAAGACCGCCTTGCGCGCGCCCGCTCACTGCGGCAGAACCTTGCTGTGGGCGCGTTCTCGTCCAGCGACATTGACAGCTTTCGTGCGCAAGGGCGGGCATGAGCGCCAGCCCGTTGGTGGTGGACAGCAACATCCTGGCCTACCTGTATTTGCCGGGTGATTTCACCGCAGCGGCGGAAGAGCTGCTGCGCACCCAGCCTGATTGGGCCGCACCGGTGCTCTGGCGCAGCGAATTTCGCAACATTCTGGCCGGGTTCATGCGTCGAGGCAGTTTGAGCTTGGCGCAAGCCTGCGCCATCCAGCTTGAAGCCCAGTCCCTGCTGGCCGGACGTGAGTTTGACGTGGACTCGCAGCGCGTGCTGAGCCTGGTGCAACAAAGCGAGTGTTCGGCTTACGACTGCGAATTTGTGGCACTGGCTCAACAGCTGGGCACGCGGCTGGTCACCGAGGACAAAAAAGTGCTGCGCAACTTTCCGCAAGTGGCGTTCTCAATGGCTGCCACGCGGCATTGACCCCCGTTATTTCCCTGTAGCACCGCAGCTGATCTTGAAGGGAATTTTGCGTTGAATCTTGAAAATTTGACTACTGCTAGACCCATTGCGATTTTGTCCAATACCACTTTGGGTGATAGCATATTGGTGTTTTAACACCAAAGTGAGGTATCACCATGAGCCGACTTACCATCACGCTGGAAGACTCCCGCTACCGGGCGCTCAAAGAAGCGGCGGCGCAGCGCAACAAAACCATTGGTCAGTTGATTGACGAGAGCCTTGACTTCTTTGGCATCAAATCACGCGCGCAAGCGCAAGACCTGGTGCGCCGGGCGCGCGTTGGCAGTGGCTTGAGCGACGAGCAAGCCATGGACTTGGCTTTGGATGCGCAGCATGCCGCGCGGCAGACGCGGTGAAGCAATTTTTCATCATCGACACCAACGTGGTTGTGGCGGGCTTGCTGACGGCACACCCGAGTTCGCCGGTGGCGCGCATTTTGGACGCCATGTTGGATGCCGCTTTTTCTTATGTGTTGTCCGAAGCTTTGTTGGCCGAATACCGCGCCGTGCTGCTTCGCCCCCATGTGTGCAAGCTGCATGGACTGGTTGAGTCAGAAGTGGATGCCATTCTGGTTGACCTGACCCAGCACGCCATTGTGCTGGCCGTTGACGGCAACGCCGCCAAACAGGTTGCGCCAGACCCTGGCGATCAGTTCTTGTGGAATCTGCTGGCCAGCCGCAGCGATCTGGTGCTGGTTACGGGTGACAAGCTGTTGCTGCAAGATGCAGCCATGCTTGAACGCGTGATCACACCCGCAAATTTTGCAGCCCAATGCTTGCAATGAAACAACGAAGCCATTTATGCCCCCCAAGACTTCATCACCAAATGGGGCCCCGGCGGCCCGGCGTTTGACCTGAACAAGCGCCAGGGCGCACAGCCCCATTTCATTGACCTGTGCCAACTGCTGGGCGTGCCTTTGCCCGGCAGCGCGGGCGACTATATTTTTGAGCAAGACACCCTGGTGCTGGGCGAGGCGCGCGGCTACGCCGACGTGTTCTACCGCGACCACTTCGCCTGGGAGAACAAAGCCCCCGGCAAAAACCTCGACACCGCCCTCAAACAGCTCCTGACCTATAGCCTGGCGCTCTCCAACCCGCCGCTGCTGGTGGTGTGTGACCGCCTCACCATCCGCATCCACACCCAGTTCAACGGCCACCCGTCTGAAGTGCACACGGTGCTGCTGGCCGAGCTGGACCAGCCCGCCAAACAAGCCCTGCTGCGCCGCCTGTGGACAAACCCCGAAAGCTTTCGCCCGCAAAAGACCAGCCGTGACATCACCGAAGCCGCTATGGGGCTGGACCGCGAGGCCGACCTGGTCACCGGTCCGCACAATGTGCTGGGCATTGAGCTGAACGAATACGCTGCCGAGCTGGCGCGCGTGACGGTGTGGATTGGTGAGCTGCAGTGGCGCATGGCGCACGGCTACGAGTTCAAAACCAACCCGGTGCTAGAGCCGCTGGACCACATTGAGTGCCGCGACGCGCTGCTGGCCTTTGCGGATGCTGACCAACCCACCGAAGCCGCCTGGCCAAGAGCCAACGTCGTCATTGGCAACCCGCCTTTCTTGGGCGGCAGCAAAAAGCGCCGGGAACTGGGCGACGACTACTTTGCAGCGCTCGACAGCGTGTTTGCTGGTCGAGTCCCTGGCGGCGCAGACCTGGTGTGCGACTGGTTTGACAAGGCTCGTGTGCAGATGACCACCGGGCAACTGCAGGCAGCCGGGTTGGTGGCCACGCAGGCCATTCGTGCTGGCACCAATCGCAGCGTGCTGGAGCATTTGCTGCAGTGGCCAGACTTGCACCATAATCCAGCCCATGAGCACGATCACCTTCGATACACTGCAACTGGTGGAACAACTGCGCAGCGCCGGGATTCCGCAGGAACAGGCCGAAGCGGTGGTACGGGTGATTGCCAAAAGCCAGGACAACCTGGTGACATCAGAGCACTTCGATGCCAAGCTGGAGAGCGCGTTGGCACCGTTGCGCACCGACCTGGTGGTGCTGAAGTGGATGATGGGTCTGATGCTTGCCGGGGTCATGTCCCTGGTGCTCAAAGCCTTCTTTTAAGCCCTTCCCCGATTACCATCTTTAACGCCTGGGCTGACGAGCCCTGGGTCAACAACGGCGCAGCCGTGCGCGTGTCGCTGGTGTGCTTTGGGTTTGAGTCACAGCCAGCCCAGCTCAATGGTCAACCGGTCGCGGCCATTCATGCGGATTTGACAGCGGGTATCGGGCTGGATATGACACGGGCTGTGGCCTTGCCAGAGAACGCCAATGCCAGCTTTGAAGGCACCAAAAAATACGGCGACTTTGATATTCCCGGCCACCTCGCGCGGCAATGGCTTGGCCTGCCCAACCCGCATGGGCAGTCAAATGCTTTGGTGGTCAAGCCCTGGCGCAATGGCCAAGACCTGAGCCGCAGACCGAGTGATACTTGGATCATTGATTTTGGCATCGCCATGCCTGAGAGCGATGCAGCACTGTTTGAAACACCGTTTGACCATGTGCTGCAACACGTTAAGCCTGACAGGCTGAAAGTAAGACGCGAAAGAACTTCCAGACTTTGGTTGCTCCATGAAGAAGCCAGAGTGTCGATGCGCAAAGCGGTGCTTGATTTGCCTCGCTATTTGGCGACATCACGTGTCTCGAAACATCGATTCTTTGTTTTTCTTGCGCAGTCGGTCTTACCCGATACCCGCCTGAACATCATTGCCCGCGCCGACGACACCACCTTTGGCATACTCAGTTCCCGCCTCCACGAAGTCTGGTCACTGGCGCAAGCGTCGATGCATGGCGTAGGCAACGATCCCACCTACAACGCCAAGTCCTGTTTTGAGACCTTCCCATTCACAGCCGGTCTGACCCCGCAAGACACCGCGCACCAGCAGACCGAAACCCTACCAGACGGCGCGGTCATTCCTGCCGGAATTGATGAGCAAAATGGGCTTCTAGCCCCTATAGAACAAGCACAAGTAGCTATCAACATTGAGTCTGCTACCAGCACGAGACAACAGGCCGTTGCCATCGCCCAAGCAGCCAAACGCCTGAACGACCTGCGTGAAAAATGGCTCAACCCGCCCGAGTGGACGCACAGAGTGCCCGAGGTCACGCCGCTGGGCATGGACAAATCGCCCTACCCAGACCGGATTGAACCTAAACCGGGCTTGAGCGATGTTGACTTCAAGGCGCTACAAAAACGCACCTTGACCAACCTGTACAACGCCAAACCGGCCTGGCTGACCTTGGCGCACCAGCAGCTTGACATGGCCGTGGCTGCCGCCTACGGTTGGGTGGACTACACCGCAGCCATGCCCGACGAAGAAATTTTGAAGCGTCTGCTAGCGCTGAATTTGGCGCGCGCCACCAGCCACACCCCCCACCATGAACAGGAGCCCGAGCATCATGAATAGTCGGCCGTGGCGCTGGGAACCATTGCGCTGGTGATTTGAGCCGCGCAGGTTCAGCTAACATTGAACAACATGTCACAACTTGAAAATCATGAAACCCTCTGACTCGCTCGAACTTCAACGGACTGCGGTGCGCAACATGGTTAGCCGTTTTCGTGCTACCAACCCGCGTGTGTTTGGCTCGGTTGTTCATGGCGACGACGCAGACGGCAGCGACCTGGATGTGTTGGTTGATCCCTTGCCCGAGACCACACTGTTTGATTTGGGTGGTTTGCAGGTCGAGCTTGAATCCTTGTTGGGCGTGCCGGTGGATGTGCTCACCCCCAAAGACTTGCCGATCAAGTTCAGAGCGCAGGTGTTGACCGAAGCCAGGGCGATATGAAATCCAGCCGTGTTGCCGACTGCCTTGACCACATGTTGGAAGCAGCACAACAGGCCAGCGTGTATGTTGAAGGCTTGGCGAAAGCCGATTTTGAAGACGATAAGCGTACCCAACAAGCGGTCATACTGAACTTGATTCTTCTCGGTGAAGAAGTCACAAAGTTGCTCAAAGTTGACGAAGCATTTACCGAAGCACATCCAGAAGTTCCGTGGCGCAGCATGAAGGGTATGCGTAACCGTATCGCACACGGTTATTTTGAAATCAATCTGGATACGGTATGGGAGACGGTGCAGGCTGCGTTGCCTGAATTGGTTAGCCAACTCCAAGCCATCCGTTTGTCGCTGAAGTGACCACGCCAAAGACTACCTAAGGCTAACCTTGTGGCCATTGTTTTGACCACACCTTTTTGTAAGTCTTACCGCCATGAGCTTTCGCACCACCCTTGATTTTTTGCTGCACGACTGGCTGGCCGTGACCCAGCTCACCACCCGCGCGCGCTTTGCCGACCACAGCCGCGAGACGTTTGACGCGGTGCTTGACACCTGCGAACGCATCGCCGCCGACAAGTTTGCGCCATTCAACCGACTGGTAGACACGCAAGAGCCGCGCACCGAAGTTGCGCCCGACGGCAAGCTGCGCGTGGTCTTGCCACAAGCCACGGCAGAGGCTTACCGCGCCTATGCTGAATCCGGCATGCTCAGCGCCGCGCAAAGCTACGAGCTCGGTGGCATGCAGTTGCCCTACGTGGTCGAGGCGGCGGCCAACGCCTTTTTTGCCAAGGCATCGGTCAGCATCGGCTTTGGCCTGCTCACCACCGGCAACGCCAACCTGCTAATGGCGCACGGCACACCGCTGCAGCAAGCGGTGTTTGCTGCCAATGAATTTGCTGGCCGCTGGGCTGGCACCATGTGCCTGAGCGAGCCGCAAGCCGGTTCCAGCCTGGGCGACATTGCCACCCGTGCCGTGCCTGATGGCGACGGTTTCGCCAATGATCCCTTGGGGCCACGCTACCGGCTCAAAGGCAACAAGATGTGGATTTCAGCCGGCGAGCATGAGATTACCGAAAACATCGTGCACCTGGTGCTGGCCAAAATTCCCAATGCCAATGGCAAGCTGCCCGCCGGGGTGAAGGGTATTTCGCTCTTCATCGTGCCCAAGTTTTTGCCGCTGTTGCCCGCGGGCGACGCATCGG
>JAVHPS010000331.1:0-1325 GCA_036170715.1 Rhodoferax sp.
GGGTGAAGACCTGGCCACGCCGGATGCCTTGGGCAACACGGCGCACGCCGACAAAATTGCCAACCCCGACAACGTCAAGTTTTCTGAGAAGCTGCGTACGCTGTTCATTGGCGAAGACAGTGGCATGCACGTCAACAACTTCTTGTGGGCTTATAACGTGGACAGCAAGGTGTTGTCACGCATCCAGTCGTGCCCGGCCGGAGCTGAATCGACCGGACTGGGTGTGGTGGATGACTTGAACGGCTGGACTTACATCACCAGCAACTTCCAGCACCCGGGCGACTGGGACAAAAAGTTGCACAGCAAGGTGCAAGCCACGCTGGACCCGCTGGTGCGCGCCAACTACAAAGACCGCTTTGGGGCCGCCGTGGGCTACCTGAGTGCAGCGGGCAAGGCCATCAAGCTCTAGGCACGCAGCTGGCCACGATGTCAGTCAACCGCAGGCTCGGCCTGCGGTGTTTCCAGCTCAAACAAGTCGCGGTAAGTGAAAAACAGCGAAGTGAAAAACATCGCCGCCACCAGCATCAGCCCCGGGAACAGCAGCGTGCCAGCCAGCTCCGGGTTGCCCAACAGGCTCGACAGCGACGTGATGCCCAGCACCATGCCCACCATCACGCTCATCCACACCAGCGCAAACACGGTCAAGGCCCAGACATTGCGCCAACAGGCCACGATGCTGAAAAACATGCTTTTCACGGGTGGCAGATCGTGCCAGTAAACCAGCGCCGGTGCATGCCAGAACATCAGTGACAGTGGCAGGTGCAGGCCAATAAAAGTCCACATGGCGGCCATGAAAGCGCTGGACTCCATCAAGTCTTTGGTGGGCATGTGTCCACCCAGATACATGCCTGCAAAGCCGCCACCATCGACCAGGTAAGACACCCCCATGACGCCCATGAAGCCAGCCGCGTACAGGCCACCCAGCACCAGCATGGCCCGCGTTTTGACGCTGCCCGCACGAAAACCACACAGCAAAATCAGCGGCATCGGGAACTTGCCCTGGGTGGCCTGCAGCGTGGCCGCCATCAACCCTAGAGTGCAAGCCGGCAGCACCAGCATGGCCAGTGGCAAACCGATCAGGGGCAGCATGCTGGCCAGTGACATCAGCGCCATGAACATGAAAAACAGTCCCATCAGCGCCAGGGGTTGTTTGCCAAAAGTTTGAATGCCGAGCTTGACCCACACCGCACCGGTGCGCGCCGCAACCAGTTTGAGCTTCATGCCGACACCGCCAATTGCGCAAAAGTGCGCACCTGCGTGGCGCGATGGCGCAACACGCGTTCAAAATGGGCCGGGTCGTGGGCTTGCAGCATGCTGGCTTGGCG
>JAVHPS010000332.1:0-1321 GCA_036170715.1 Rhodoferax sp.
TGTTCCTGGAATTGATTCTCGGCGCTGGCGGTTGCGGGCAGCAGCGCAACCAGCAAACCCGCACTTAACCAGCGTGCAATCCGTGTACTTTTCATGATTGACCTTTGCAGAATTAAAACAAGGGGAAATTGTTGAAAGGCGCTGTTGCCATGTCAACCCCTCTGGCGGGGGGTGGTAACCTTGCCGGATGAGCAAGCTCAAACAACTTGAAACCTTTGTCTCGGTCGCGGCGCGAGGGGGGCTGACGGCGGCAGCCAAAACGGAAGGCGTGGCACCGGCCATCATCGGGCGCAGGCTCGACGCGCTGGAAGAGCGCCTGGGGGTCAAACTGCTGGTGCGCACCACACGGCGTGTGTCGTTGACCCACGAGGGCATGGCTTTTCTTGAAGACTGCCAACGTCTGCTGGCCGACCTGGCCAATGCCGAGGCCAGTGTGTCCGCCGGTGGTATCAAGGCCTGCGGCCATTTAAGCCTGACCGCGCCGGCCGGGTTTGGCCGCCGCCATGTAGCCCCCTTGGTGGCGCGTTTTCGCGCCTTGCACCCCGATGTGACACTGTCACTGAATTTGAGCGAACGTGTGGTTGACCTGGCCGCTGAAGGTTTTGACTGCGCCGTGCGGGTGGGCGAAATGCCTGACTCGTCCCTGGTCAGCGTGCGCTTGGCCGATAACCGCCGGCTGTGCGTGGCTGCACCGCAGTATTTGCAGCAGCACGGCACGCCGCAGCACCCCAGTGACCTGGCCCGCTTTGATTGCCTGACGCTGTCCAGCGAGGCTTCGCAGGCTCGTGGCTGGGCGTTTTCAGTACCTCAAAAAGAGGGCGTGGAGGTGGTGCACCTGAAGCCTGGCGGGCCGTTGAGTTGCTCTGATGGTGCGGTGCTGTTTGACTGGTGTCTGGCGGGCTACGGCATTGCCTGGCGCAGCACTTGGGAGGTTCAGGCTGAAGTGGCCAGCGGTGCATTGGTACCCGTGCTGGAAGCTTTTGCCGCGCCGCCCAATGGTATTTATGCCGTGTTTCCGCAGCGCAAACACTTGCCGCTGCGGGTGCGCTTGTGGGTGGACTACCTCAAGCAGAACTACGCCCAGGCAGGCTTTGGCATTTAAACGCTGCGCCATGACTTCTGTTGTTGTTGCCCCTGATTTGGCGCGCGTTAAAGGCGTGATCATTTGCGCCGACGACTTTGCTGTTAACCAAAGCGCCTCGCTCGGCATTGCCAAGCTGGCACGGCTGGGGCGCATCAGCGCCACCAGTGCCATGGTGCTGTCACCGCGCTGGGCGCAGGACGTGGCGTTGTTGCAAGCTGTGCGCGGCCAGATCGACGT
>JAVHPS010000333.1:0-6312 GCA_036170715.1 Rhodoferax sp.
GCAGTACGTAATCGGTTTCCTGGCGCAGCTCCATCAGCACGTAGACCACGCTGGCGTCTGTATTTGAAAACCAGCTGTGCAGCGGGTTGAGCTGGTCGCCCAGAATCAGGCGCAGGGTGTGGGCGGGGTGGGCACTGGTTGGGGTATTCATCTGCATCTACGGGGCTGCGTCTGCAAGGTTGCAAGGCAAGTGTCAAGTTTTAGGCAAGGGAGATTGTGCGGGTTCAGCGGTGGCGGTTCACCCGCAAGGTGCAAAGTGCCCCAGTGGTTGATGGTTATTGGCAACGCCCAACGCCAACAAGATGGCTCGCACGCTCAGCCCATCGGACAAATTTTGTTGAAAGATTTTGTCCGCAGCGCCGACCGAGTTCTGTAGTCATTCGTTCTGCAAGGCCTTCACATGAGAGGCAAGATAAGACTTATGTTGTGGTTGCTCACTGCCATGTCTGTCAGTGCAGGATGTGAATTCACTGCGAAATCAGCCACTCAACCTGGCAGCACTTATGAGGTTACACATGATTCGACGTTCATTTTTAGGTATTTTTGCCAGCTTGGGGTTGACACACCAAACCGTGTTTGCCAACAACGGCGCGGCTCCGGCGGGTATCGAGCCTTTGCGTTTGTCTGACAGCGCATGGAAGCAGCGCCTGACGCCCAAGCAATACGACGTCTTGCGCCACGAAGGAACCGAGGCATCCCATACCAGCAGCCTCAATACCGAGAAACGCAAGGGTGTTTATCACTGTGCTGGCTGCAACCTGCCGCTTTTTACTTCTGACATGAAATATGACAGCGGTACCGGCTGGCCGAGTTTTTTCACATCACTGCCGGGTGCCGTGTTGACCAAAACCGATTTCAAACTGATTCTGCCGCGCACCGAATACCACTGTGCACGGTGCGAGGGGCATCAGGGACATGTTTTTACCGACGGCCCCCCGCCCACCGGAAAGCGCTATTGCAATAACGGTGTTGCTTTGACATTTGAAGGTGCCGTATGAACAAAAACAACCGCCTTCGCCGTCTGTTGCGTCGTGTCAGTGCCTTGTCTTTACTCAGCATAGCGACGCTGTCATTCGCCCAAACCAACACGAGCACGGCCAGCACTGCCACTGAAAAATCCACCTTTGCGGGCGGCTGCTTTTGGTGTGTTGAGTCTGACTTTGACAAAGTCCCTGGCGTGCTCTCGACCACATCCGGCTACACCGGTGGCCAAACAGCCAACCCGAGTTATGAGCAGGTGTCGGCCCATACCACCGGTCATGCCGAAGCCTTGCAAGTGGTGTACGACCCCGCCAAAGTCAGTTACAAGCAACTGCTGGACTACTTCTGGCGCCACATTGATCCCACCGTCAAAGACCAGCAGTTTTGTGACCATGGCACGCCTTACAGAACCGCCATCTTTGCGCACAACGCTGATCAGTTGAAGATCGCGCAAGCATCCCGCGCAGCACTTGAAAAAACCAAACCTTTCAAGGCCCCCATCGTCACTGAGATTGTGCTGGCCAGCACCTTTTACCCGGCGGAAGCGTATCACCAGGACTATTACCAGAAGAACCCGTTGCGCTACAAATACTACCGTGCCAGTTGCGGGCGGGATGCGCGCGTGCAGCAACTCTGGGGCAACCAGGTCAACCACTGACGTCAAACCGGCGGTAGAGGCAATGTCACGCTACGGCTTAACCCATGGCCAGTGGCAGGCTTGCAGCCAGGCTTTTGCGCGCTTTGAACAAACGTTGAAACAAGTTGTTTTCAGAAATTGCCAGAGACCTGCAAACCTCTGTGCTGGACTGTTCTTTCAAAATGCGCAGCTCCATCACGTCGCGCAGACCTTGCGGCAGACTGGCAATGTGGTGCAGTACCTGGCCCAAAATTTGGCGTTGTTCAAACAGTTTTTCGGGCGATGGCTGCGGACATTCCAGGGCTAGACAAGGCTCACCGTTCAAGTCGACATCCAAGCTCTCCAGGCCTGAACGCTGGCGCATCAGGTCAACCAGCTTGTGTTTCAAGACCGCCGTCAGCCAGGTTCGCAGCGCGGACCTGCCACCAAAAGCGGCTCTACCTGACACCACGGCCTCAAACACGTCGTGCACCAGGTCTTCGGCCAGCGCTGGGTCGTGCAGCTTTCTTTTGGCAAAACGAACCAGAAATTCTCGGTGTGTCAGCAAGTCGTCCCAATGCACAGCGCATGCCTGGGTTGGCGAGTTGTTGTGGGATGGCTGGTTGTATTTGGAGGTCAGTTTCATGGCGAATTCAGCAGTTGGGTTTGAGGGGCACAGGTCTTGTCCTGATGTGCTTACAGCGTAGTGCACGGCCCCCCATCGAATCCTCACAAATTCATAACATTCACTTCAAGATTTGGTAACTGCCCACGCCGCCAGCAGACCCGTCGGGCGTGTCCAGCTGGGTTCATTGGCTGGCGGGCAGCGTCAACCCGCCATCTGGAAAACGTCCGGCCGTTGCTTGTGACACTTTTGTGATCAATTCGTTTTGATTAGCGCAAGACTTCCCCGTGTTGGGTTCCTAACATGAAGTCTCCCATCAACCCAAGGAGATTCACCCATGAAACGCAAACTGATGCTGGCTTCACTCGTTGCCGCTTTGTCACCACTGAGCTCACAGGCGGCCAGCCTGGATATTTCCGTCACCAATTTGACCGGCGGCATTTACTTCACGCCGTTGCTGATTGCCGCACACCCCGCTACAACCCATTTGTTTCAGGCTGGCAAGGCGGCGGGTGCAGCCGTGCAGGCCATGGCCGAAGGGGGCGACACCGCTGCGCTCAAAACAGCAGCAGAAGCCGCTGGGGGCCAGACCATTGCCAATCCGGCAGGTGGGCTGCTTGGCCCCGCGCTGGCCACCCAAACGACACTGACAACCAGTGCGGGCAACACCCGGCTGTCATTGGCCGCCATGATGCTGCCGACCAACGACGGCTTTGTGGGGCTGGACGGGTGGGAGATTCCCAGCGCGCCGGGAACCTACACCATTGACCTGAACGCGTACGACGCTGGTACAGAGGCCAACACCGAACTCATGAACGCCGGTGCCGGTGGTGCGCCTGGCGTGCCCGGTATTCCAGGTGATCCCTCGGGCAAAGCGGGCAGTGGCGGTGCCGGTGTGGTTGCAGCAACACCCAACAATGCAGAACCCAACGTGGTGCACATTCATCGCGGCGTTTTGGGTGACACCAACGCCACCGGCGGCATGAGTGACCTGGACAGCCGTAGCCATCGCTGGCTGAACCCCGTCGCCCGTGTGACGGTTGTGGTGAAGTGAGGCCCGCCATGATGAACAACATGATCAAAGTTGGCCTGGGTTTGCTGGCCACCACAACCCTGGTGGCCTGCGGCGGGGGTAGCAGCCCGGAACCCATGCAGACGCTGCGAATCACGGTGACAAATTTGACGGCAGGCCAACCCATCAGTCCGCTCATGGTGGCGCTCAATACTGGTGCTGCCGCGTGGTCTGCAGGTGCTGTAGCTTCAACGGCGCTGGAGAAGCTGGCCGAAAGCGGTGATGCCTCGGCGCTCGCTGCCAGTCTGGCAGCAGCAGGCGGGCTGGGTGCAGCCAATGGCAAGGCTCCGATCGGGCCCGGTGCGAGCGAAAGCATTGAGCTGAGCTTCAATGCCAACGCAGCAGCCAAGCTGACGCTGGCCGGCATGCTGGTCAACACCAACGATGCCTTCACCGGGCTGGCCGCCTTGTCGGTAGGTGGTCTGGCAGTGGGCGGGCAGTTGACGCAGCAAGGGCTTGCCTGGGATGCGGGCACCGAGGCCAACGATGAAACGGCGGCCACCGTTCCCGGCCCGGCCGGCGGTGGCGAAGGTTTTAACGCAGCGCGCAGCGATGGGCTTAACCTGATTCGTGTGCACGCGGGCGTGGTCAGCGCCGACGATGGCCTGGCCACTTCTGTGCTAAAAAGCATGCACCGTTTTGACAACCCGGTGCTGGGTGTGTTGATAGAGCGAATTCGCTGATCGCACAAACCACTGGTATCGGCATCCACAGGAGAACGTCCCATCGCCAACATTCTTGTCGTCGAAGATGAAGCTGACATTGCCAACCTGGTGCGCCTGCATATTGAGATGCTGGGGCACCAGGTGCAGTGCTGCGACACGCTGGCCTTTGCCCGCAGGGCGTTGCACGAGCGTGCCTGGGCGCTGGTCGTGCTGGACCTGTCCTTGCCAGACGGTGATGGCCTTGACTTTTGTCGCGAGATTCGTGCGGTGAACGCGCAGTTGCCTCTGCTGATGCTCACCGCCCGTGGCACCGAGTACGACCGCGTGCACGGTCTGGAAGCCGGGGCTGACGATTACTTGAGCAAACCCTTTGGTGTGATGGAATTGCAGGCGCGTGTGCGTGCGCTGCTGCGTCGCGCCACTTTGGTCAAACCCGATCAGGGGGGCGAGATCATCGATGCCCCGCCGTTGCGCCTTGACCTTGCCAAACGCACGGTGACGGTGCGCAACAGTCCGGTGGAACTCACGGCCACTGAATTCGACTTGTTGGTGTTTCTTGCGCGGCGACCTGGGGTGGTTTTCAGCCGCCAGCAATTGTTGTCGGAAGTCTGGGGCTACAACCACGAAGGGTATGAACACACGGTCAACTCCCACATCAGCCGGTTGCGCGCCAAGGTTGAGCTTGATCCTGTGGTGCCCAGCGTGATCTGCACGGTATGGGGCGTGGGCTACAAGTTTGAGCCGAAAGACACACCATGATGACCAGCTTGCTGGGGCGTCTGGTGGTGATCCTGACCCTGTTGACGTTGAGCGCGGCGGCACTGCTGATGTTCTTTGTCGGGCGCAGTGAACGCATGCACACGGATCAGGTGCAACAGGCGCTGCACCGGGAGCTGGCGGCCAACATGGTGGCCGACAACCCACTCCTCAGTGAGGGTGAGGTGGCCAAAAGCTCGCTCGGCAATGCGTTCCATTCGTTGATGCTGCTGGGGCCAGCGTTTGAAATTTATGCCACCGACACCACGGGCAAAATTCGCGCTTACTCGGGTGAGTTGGGCTTGGTCAAACAGTCAGAGATCGAGCTGGCGCCCGTTCACCAGTTTCTGGTGGGTGCAGACCTGCCGCTGTATGGCACCGATCCGCGCAACCCGGCGCGCCGCCAGGTCTTCTCGGCGGCCGCGATCAAAGATGCACGAGGGGTGCTGCGCGGCTACCTGTATGTCATTGTTGGCGGCAGCAAACAATCAGAACTTGAGAGCATTTCCGCTGGCAAGCTACGTCAAGACCAAGCGTTGTTGTTCACCGTGGGCGCACTCTTTTTGGCACTGCTGGCCTCGGGCCTGATGTTTGGTTTGCTGACCCGGCCGTTGGCCGCGCTCAGCCGGGCCATGCAGGCCTTTCGCCAAGGCGGGCTCGGGCGCAGCGCCATTGGCAGGCATTTGCCTGGTTGGGCCAGCCGGGAAGTGCTGGAATTGCAGGGTAGCTTTGTCGCGCTGGCCGACACCGTGGTTGATCAGATGGACCAGATCCGCTCAGCTGAGGCGTCCCGGCGTGAGCTGCTGGACCAAATTGCACACGACCTCAAAACGCCGCTGGCGTCACTTCAGGGCTACCTTGAGACCTGGCTGCTGCATCACCCAGAAGCGCAAGACCGCCCACACATTGAAATAGCGCTACGCAATGGTCGTGTGTTGCACCGGTTGGTAGAGCAGCTGCTGGAGTTGGCGCGACTCGATGCGGGTCAGGAAACACTGACGCTGGAGCCCGTGGTGGTGGCCGAACTGGCACACGACATCATGGCCAAGTTTGCGCTGGATGCGCAGCAGCGCGGCGTTTTGCTCAGCGTCAATGCACCCGTGCCAAACCTCAGGGTAGCGGCCGATATTGCCAAGTTGGAGCGTGTTCTGGTGAACCTGGTGGACAACGCCCTTCGTCACACCCCTGCCGGTGGGGAGGTGCGCCTAAATATTTTGGAATCGCACCAGGGGGTTTTGATCGAACTGCATGACAACGGCGTCGGTATTGCCAGCGACAACTTGTCACGCATATTTGAACCCCGCTACCACAGTGACAGTGCGGCGGGCGACCGCTCGACGCATTTGGGGTTGGGGCTGGCCATCGTGCAACGTTTGCTGAAGCTGCATGGCAGCCAGATCGAGGTAGAGAGTGGCGCTGGCCAGGGCACCACATTCCACTTCAACCTGGCGTGTGCCTGAGTCGGCCTGATCTTCAGAGGTCAATGTTTGGTGGGAATTTCGGGGTTGTGAAATCAGGGAGTTGTCGCCGGTTCACACCTGCTGCCACAGCTTTTGGTAGCACTGATCCGGGTCATGGTCATGCGCCTGTTTGGCCA
>JAVHPS010000334.1:0-1319 GCA_036170715.1 Rhodoferax sp.
GTACAATTAGCTATCAAAAACAGAGCAAGCAAGGGTTTGGCAAAGTGTGCCTGTGCCACGGTTTGAAGTGGCGCTGGCCATGCGTTGGAACATGCAGGTGGCAACATGAAATTCGTTCTTGTGGTAAGTAAACGGTTGGGTTGGGGGCTATTGTCGTTGGCGCTGGTGATGTCACCGGCCTGGGCGCAGACCCAGGCTTTGGCCAAACCCAAAGGCCCGGTGGTGCTGACAGTTAGCGGTCGCATCACGCAGCGCAACACCGCGGCCGCAGCAGAGTTTGACCTGGCCATGCTCAAGGCGCTGCCGGTGCACGAATTGGCCACTAAAAATCCCTGGAAAGAACCCGTCATGACCTATGCTGGCCCGGCACTCAGCACGCTGTTGCGTTTGGTGGGCGCGCACGGCCAGTCGTTGCGGCTGGTGGCGCTGGACAATTACGAGGCCACGGTGCCGATGCAAGATGTGGAGCGTTTCAACCCGGTGTTGGCACTGCGGGTGGACGGCAAACCCCTGGCGTTGCGCACCCTGGGCCCGATCCAGGTGATGTACCCGTTTGACCAGTATCCTGAGCTCAACGTCGAGCTGTATGCGGGCCGGGCGGTCTGGCAACTGCAGCGCATTGTGGTCGAATGAAAGTCGCCGCACCCGTGCCGCGTTGGCGGACATGGCTGCAGGTGCTCAAAGCGCCCACGCGCCACGCTTGGCTGGCGGTTGCCTTGGTGGTGGTGCTGGCGGTGTCGGGCATGGGGTGGTTTCAATACCGGCAGATTGACCGCGTGACCCAGGCTTCGCTGCGTGGGCGCGACAACCTGATCTGGGACTTTTACAAACTTGAGTTGCAACTTGCCAACGTGCAACTGGCGCTGCGCGAACTGGCTTCCCGGCCTACCGAGCCCGCGCTGCTGGCCGACCTGAGCCGGGAATACGAGATTTTTGCCAGCCAGGTGCAGCTGCTGCAAACCCTCAACAGTGGCCGGGTGATGCGCGACCATGCCAGCTTCAGCACCGCCATGGATGCGGCCACGCGCTACATTGCGCAAGCCGACGTTGATCTGGCCAGTTCACCACGTGCACTGACCCCGCAGGCCACGCAAACCCTGCTACAACAAAGCCGCATGTTGCGTCTGCCGTTGCACCGGCTGGTGCTGGATGCGTACCTGGTGGAAAACCAGCGTGTGGCGGCACAACTGGATGAAATCAGACGCTTCACGCTGTATACCGGTCTGATCGCCACCTTTTTGCTGCTGTTGACACTGTGGGTCGGCTGGCTGGTGGTGCGCAACCTGTCGCTGCTGCAGCGCCGCCAACAAGAGCAGAGC
>JAVHPS010000335.1:0-1308 GCA_036170715.1 Rhodoferax sp.
GATTCTTCCACGTCGGTGATGAAGTTCATCACATGCCCCTTGGCCACTGCGGCCACCGGGTCTTTGACGATAAGAGCCCCAATGCGCCTTGTCTCGGTGGCAATGTGATCGTGGTGCGCTTTGGCCTGGTCGACACTGTTGAGGACTTTCTCGGCGGCTTCACCCGTCAGACGGGCGATATAAGTTAAACGGCTTTTGGCATCTGGGATCTCACCAGCCCAGTCTTTGACCTTGTCCGTCAACCCCAAGCCATTGAGGGAGTCATGCAACTGCCGTGTGAGCGTACCCAGACGCTGGTGCACATCTTCTGGCGATGCATCTGAAGTGGTGTGTGCGGCTGTAGTCATTTCAACCCCAGTTTGGCCAAAATCAGGTTGACCTTGTCTTCAAGGACCGCTTTGGTAAAAGGTTTGACGATGTAGCCCGCCGCGCCACTTTGGGCCGCCAGCACAATGTCTTCTTTGCGGGCTTCAGCCGTCACCATCAGCACCGGGATGTGTTTGAGTTTTTCGTCGGCCTTGATTTGTTTAAGCAATTCAAACCCATTGACATTGGGCATGTTGATGTCGCTCACCACAAAATCAAAACTGGCGTTGCGCAGTTTGTGTAAAGCCACCGCACCATCTTCAGCCTCATCGCATTCGGCATATCCGCTTTCTTTGAGCAGGTTGCGCACAATACGGCGCATGGTGGAGAAGTCGTCAACCACCAAAAATTTGAGTTCATTAGCCATGGAATAAACCTTTGAGAGCGATATTGAATGCTGATCTTACTGTGTTGCCGCTGGCTTGGTGTCTGCTGCTGTCGCCTTGTCCACGGTGCTGGTTTCAGCGCCACGCGGCCCTAGCAATCGCTCTTCTGCCTCGCGGGTCATCACGGTGATGCTGATTCTACGGTTGGCCGGGTTGCGCGGATTGTCGGCATCCAGTAGCACGCTGGATGCCAACCCCATGACGCGGGCGATCTTTTCATCTGGCATGCCTGCAGCCACCAGTTCGCGCCGTGTGGCATTGGCACGGTCGGCGGACAGCTCCCAGTTGCTGTAGCCGCGTGCGCCGGAGCCATACGGGGTTTGGTCGGTGTGACCGTCGAGGCTGATCTTGTTGTCAATGTCTGCCAGGGCCGCACCAATTTCCAGCAGGATGTCGCGCATGTAGGGTTTGACGCTGGCGCTGCCACTGTCAAACATGGGTCGTTTCTGGTCGTCCACAATTTGAATTTGCAAACCGTCTGCGGTCATTCCGAGTTTGATCTGTTTGCTGAACTCGGCCAACTTGGGCGTGTTGGAGATGATGGCGCTGATCTTGG
>JAVHPS010000336.1:0-1307 GCA_036170715.1 Rhodoferax sp.
GTCGATTGATCTCAACGAAAAACCGAGTTGCGCATTCGCAGTGAGATGGCACGGGCAATGTTCAGCGCAAGGTTCAGCGCCACTTCAGGCTGTTGCTGGGTGAGCCCCAGCAACTTGGCATGAGATAGAAAGACAGCTTTGATAGGCGTTTCCGCCCGCGCCGTGGCCGAACGCGACTGTTGGTCTACAAACCCCATTTCGCCAACAAACTGACCCGGACCCAACGTGGCCAGTCGGGTTTGATCAGCCGCACCCGACAAGATGCTGACCCGACCCTGCTCCAGCAACCAAATGCCATCAGCAGTGTCGTGACAGCGAAATAAATCTTGTGCCATTTGCAGCTCACGCACTTCGCCCAGCGCCCGCACCAACTGCACACCTGCCTCATCCAAACCCAGCAACAACAGATTGTGCGCACAGGAAACATACCCTGGGTCGCTTGAGGCGGGTTGCAGCTGGCTTAACAGCAGATCTTCACAAAATTCGAGACCGCGGTCTTGATCGATGCTGCGCACCAAGTCCTGGTTTTGTGGCAACAGCTGCTGCAAATCGGGCACAGCCACCTGCTCCTCGCCACTTAACACGACCCTCAGTTGACGCTCTAACAAGGCACGCAGCAGCCGATGAAGAGCTTCAAGCCCGCTGGGGTCAACATCTTCTAACTGACTGATGTCAACCACCACCGCACATACAGCGGGGTGCAACTCGTCGACCAATTGGGTCAAACGCGCACTGTTGCCAAAAAATAAGTGCCCAGACAAAGCCAGCACAGCCACCTGATGCGCCGACCGCTCCAAAGCGGCAACATCGCTCAAACTGCGCACGCGCCGGGAGCGACATTGGTCCAGATACACCCAGCGCGATGTCAAGCTGCCAGACACTCGCCGCAGAATCACCAAGCAAGACAGCCCCACCCCCAAAAAACATGCCCAGATTAAATTACCGACCACACCAGCCAGGGTGATGACCAAGGTAATCCAAAAGCCAAGGTCTGCCACCCGGGCACTCTGAATCCACGGCTTATTGACAACACGCCACAGCTGCTGCTTGAACAACGGGTCGACCATCAACGGAGCTTGCAGCAGAAACAAGCCCGCGATCACGCCCACCGGTATCGCCAGCAACCACTGTCCTAACGCCAACACCAGGCCCCCGGTGGCCAACGCTGCCACCAGCACCGCACTTTTACCGCGGCCACCCGCTATCCAGTTGCTGATGCAGCGAATGGGTGAACCTGTGCTTGGTACCCCCCCTAACCGGTCTTTAACGTAAGTTTCGTGTAATCAGCGTTTTCGCCCCCTACTGGC
>JAVHPS010000337.1:0-1299 GCA_036170715.1 Rhodoferax sp.
AAGCGGCCTGGCAGGCCATTGACACATTGACCAACTTGAGCGGTGTGGCGCTGGTAGACCGCACCGTGGGCGGCAGTGGCGGCGGCGGTGCGCGCATCACCGCACAAGGGCTGGCACTGTTGGCACTGGCCGATGAACTGGCCAACGCCCGCCAGCACGTGCTGGCACGCTTTGCCGGTGGCGCGGCGTTGGTGGGCAGCCTGGGCTTGCGCACCAGCATGCGCAACCAGTTGCCTTGCACCGTGTTGCGCTGTGAGGCGCTGCCCCCGCATGACCCGATGGCCACGGTGACATTGCAAACCCCCGGCGGCGCGCTGCTGCAGTCGAACATCACCTGGGAAAGCGCTGATTTGCTGGGGCTGGCAGCGGGCTTGGCGGTGCTGGTGCTGTGCAAGGCCACGGCAGTGCAGGTGCTGGCACTGTCGGAAGAAATGATGGCAGAAATGACAACAGAGATGACGGCAGAGCGCGCCAAGCTGCCCAAGCCCGCCGATCAAGCCTTGCCCAGCGCCTGCCAGCTTGTGGGCCGGGTGGCGCGGGTTACCCCGGGTCAGGGCCGCGACGAAGTGGTGCTGGCACTGAACGGCGGTGGTCACTGGGTCGGGTTTGCCTCGCATCCGTTTGCAACGCCGCTGGGGCAGAGCGCGGTGGCGCGCATGGGCACGTCTTCGCTGGTGGTCGGGTTGGCAGGGTAAAGCCGAAGCTGGCGTTCAGCAGCACACGGGGGTGTCAGTCTTGCGCCGGGTCTTTGTCTTTGGCTGCGAGCTTGCGGTACAGCGTGGCGCGGCTGATGCCTAAAGTGCGCGCCGCCTGGCCGACATGGCCACGTGCATCGTCCAGTGCCTTTCGTATCATGGCGGCTTGCACGTCACGCAAGGCCGGGGTGGGTACAGCACCGGGGTGTGGCAAGGGGTGAGATTGCTGCGCGTGGGCCAGCACCTGGGCGTGCAGCCGCAAGCCACTCCACAGCGGCAATTCCATGGCTACCCCGACGCGTTTGGTGGCATCAAACAACTGCTCATAGGGCAGGCCAAACACGTCGCTGATGTGCACTGGCGCGAGCCCGGTGCCGCCCAGGCCGGGCACCATCTGGCGCGCCACCCGGTTGGCTCCGGTGACCCAGCCATCCGCGTCCAGACACAACAGGCCGTCGGCCTCGCTGCCCAGCGTATTGCCGGGCCAGTTCAGCCGCAGCAGCAGGGTATGGTTTTGGGCCGTCAGCAGGGCGTTTTCGATCTTGCTGGCCGATTGGCGCACCAGGTGTTTGAGCTCGGGGCGCTCTTGCGCATCGACTCCGGT
>JAVHPS010000338.1:0-1298 GCA_036170715.1 Rhodoferax sp.
TGCCGATTTCAGGCAGATCGACAAACACCACGTCGCCCAGCGCGTCTTGCGCATGGTGCGTGATGCCGACAGTGGCGATGCCGTTGTCCAGCTTGACCCATTCGTGGTCGGGGGTGTATTTGATGCTCATGTTGGGCTCCGATAAAAGTTGGGGGTAAAAGAGGTTAACCGCGGAAATAGTTGGTGGGCACAAAGGGCATCGCAACGACCTTCATGGGGACCGGCTTGCCGCGCACGATGGCGTTGACCTGCGTGCCCAGCGCGGCGTATGCGGGCGGTACATAAGCCATCGCAATCGGTTGGTCGATGGTGGGGCCGAGCAGGCCGCTGGAGACCTCGCCAATCTTCTCGCCGGTGCTGCTCTGGATTTCCACGTGCTCGCGCACCGGAACCCGCTCCAGTGCCATCAGTCCCACACGTTTTCGGCTTGTGGCCCCCGTTGTAGCTGCAAGTTCAGCTAGTATTTTTGAAGCACCCGGAAAGCCGCCAGCGCGTGCGCCACCATTGCGGCGCACTTTTTGAATGCTCCATTGCAGGCTGGTTTCGACCGGCGTGGTGGTGGTATCCACATCGTTGCCATACAGCGGCAGACCGGCTTCCAGGCGCAGCGAATTGCGTGCGCCCAAGCCAATCGGTTCCACCTCGGGTTGCGCCAGCAAGGCGGTGGCCAGTGCCAGGGCTTGCGTGGCGGGCACCGAAATCTCGAACCCGTCTTCGCCGGTGTAGCCGCTGCGGGTCAGAAACACGTTGATTTTTTCTGTGCCTGTGTTTACCGTGAAGTTGCCGCCAGTCATGAACACCAGTTTTTCCACGCCAGGTGCCAGGCGTTGCAAGGCCTTCACGGCTTGCGGGCCTTGCAGCGCCAGCAGCGCAAATTCAGGCATCGGGATGACTTGGCAGCGCGTACCAATTTTGGCCTGAATGTGTGCGATATCACCCACCTTGCACGCGCCGTTGACGATGACAAACAGCTCGGTGGCGCTCTTTTTGAAGAACATCAGGTCGTCGATGATGCCGCCCGCGTCGTTGGTGAGCAGACCATAGCGCTGCTTGCCAACGGGCAGCTCGATCACGTCCATCGGGATGAGGGACTCGAACGCGGCCGCGGCATCTGAGCCGACCAGCCGCAACTGGCCCATGTGCGACACGTCAAACAGGCCCGCGGCTGTGCGCGTGTGTTTGTGCTCGGCCATCAGGCCTTGTGGGTATTGCACCGGCATGCTGTAACCGGCAAATGGCACCATGCGCGCGCCCAGGGCAACGTGCAGGTCATTGAGGGGAACTTTCAACAAAGTATC
>JAVHPS010000339.1:0-25809 GCA_036170715.1 Rhodoferax sp.
CGTTTCTGGCCGCCAACCTGAAACTGATCCAACAGGTGGAAGACCTGGAGCACAAGGCGCGTCGCCAGGACGTGCTGGTGGATGACGAGCTGATCTACGCCTTTTACGATCAGCAATTGCCCGCCGATGTCTGCAGTGGCTACACGCTGGAGGCCTGGTACCGCGACGCGGCCAAGATCAACCCCAAGCTGCTGTGCCTGACCCGCGAAGAGCTGATGCGCCACGAGGCCGCCGGCATCACCAGCCAGGCGTTCCCGAAAACCGTGCGCTTGGGCGGCGTGGACTGCGCGGCCACCTACCTGCACGAGCCGGGCGACCCCAAAGACGGTTTGACTGCCACCGTGCCGCTGTTCGTGCTGAACCAGGTCAATGAGGAGCGTTGCGAATGGCTGGTGCCGGGCATGATCAAGGACAAGATTCAGGCGCTGCTCAAAACCCTGCACCAGCGCCCCCGCTCACGCCTGGTGCCGTTGCCCGAGTCGGCCAGCAAGATGGCGGCGCAGTTGAATGAGCCCGCACTGTTTGGCCACGGTTCCCTGACGGATGCGGTATTGAAGCTGGTGCGTGCCGCCACAGCGGTGGACGTGGTGCGGGCCGACATCAAGGTGGACATGCTCCCACCCCACTTTTTCATGAATGTTCGGGTGGTGGACGAGCATGGCCGCCAGTTGGGGCAGGGGCGTAACCTGGGTGCGTTGAAGGCCGAGCTGGGCGCGCAGGCGCGGGGGGCGTTCCAGGCGCTGGCGGCGCTGAAGTTGGGGCAGGGCGGCGGGACGACGGGTTCAGCCGGTTCTTATAAGGAAAATCATGCTACAGCCCTTATGGAACAAGGGCGAGTAGCTATCAATAACAAAGTAGCTGGTGTTGCCACGAATGCCGCTGCAGCTGGAGTGAAAAAACAGGCTGCAGCCCAATCAAAACAAGGGCTAGAAGCTACCCAGTCAGGAGCAAACAATGAACCCAACGCCAGCCAGCGCCACACCGCCTGGACGTTTGGCGAGCTGCCCGAGCTGCTCGAAATTCAAAAAGGTGGCCAGACGCTGATTGGCTACCCGGCCCTGATCGACGCGGGGGACAGCGTCACCATTGAAGTGTTTGACGAGCCCGACGTGGCCGCAGCCAAGCACCGCGCCGGCCTGCGCCGCCTGTTTGCCCTGCAGATCAAGGACGCACTGAAATACCTTGAAAAAAATGTGCCCGACCTGCAAAAAATGGCCGTCACCTACATGCAAGTGGGCAGGAACGCGGATGGCTCAGGCACGGGCGGCACGCTGGAAGAGTTGCGCGAGCAAATCATCAACGTGGCGCTGGAGCGCGCCTTTTTGCTCGACCCGCTGCCGACGGACGAATTCGCTTTTAAGAAGCGCATCGACGAGGGGCGTGGGCGGCTCACGCTGATCTGCACCGAAGTTGCCCGCCTGAGCGCGGTGATTTTGGCCGATTACGCGGTGGCCGCCCGCAAGATCAAAGACAGCAAAAACGCCCCAGAAGCCACAGCGGATGCGGCCCAGCAACTAGTCCGATTGATGCCCAAGAAGTTTCTGAGCCTCACCCCATGGGCCAGCTTGCACCACTTTGCGCGTTATTTGAAGGCCATCACGGCACGGCTGGACAAGGTTCGTGCCGATCCGGCGCGGGACGCTGCCCGCTTGAAAGAACTGCAACCCCTGGAGCAGCGCTACTGGCGGCTGGTGGCCGAGCGCAAGGGTGTGATGGATGCACGCCAGCAAGAATTCCGCTGGCTGCTGGAGGAACTGCGCGTGAGCTTCTTCGCGCAAGAGTTGCGCACACCGCAGCCGGTGAGCGTCAAAAGGCTGGAAAAAGCCTGGGCGCAGTTGGGGTGAAGTGAGCGGTTGGGGTTGAGGTGTGGTGCTGGGGCGCTTGTCAGGCTGTTGAATGATGGGGCACAGACAATTTGGGTTCGATTTTGAAAAATGGCAACGCAATGAGCAAGGTACAAATAGCAGGTGGCGGTATTGGTGGTTTGGCTGCTGCTTTGGCCTGTGCACAGGCCGGGCATGCGGTCACGCTGTGTGAACGCGCGCCAGAGGTTGCTGAAGTAGGCGCAGGGGTTCAGCTCGGCCCCAACGTGGTCAAGGTCTTGTACGGTTGGGGACTCCAAGCGGCCTTGCACCAAGTGGCGGCGCGGCCAGCGCAGATTCGGGTGCGCAGCGCCACCAGCGCCAGCACGCTGGGTTGCTTGCCGCTCGCGGGCGCGTTTGAGGCACGCTACGGCGCGCCTTACCTGACGATTCACCGTGCCGATTTGCATGGCGTGCTGTTGCGCGCCGTGCGTGACAGCGCGGGCGTTGCGTTGCACTTTGACAGCCGCTTTTTGGACTTTACCCAAGATGAAGCTGGTGTCAGCAGCCATTTTTCCAACGACTTGCACACCCACAGCGACGTGTTGCTGGGGGCTGATGGCGGCTGGAGCGCGGTGCGTCAAGCCTTGCTAAACGATGGCACGCCGCAGCCCACCGGCCATCTGGCGTACCGCGCCATGGTGGCGCAGGCCGATTTGCCGGCGCGGCTGCGCTCAGACCAAGTGACGGCCTGGCTTGGCCCGCGGCTGCATGTGGTGCAGTATCCCGTGCGCGGTGGCGACTGGCTCAACGTGGTGGCCATCGTGCACGGTCAGGC
The DNA here is from genome assembly GCA_036170715.1 of Rhodoferax sp. Lineage (GTDB taxonomy): Bacteria > Pseudomonadota > Gammaproteobacteria > Burkholderiales > Burkholderiaceae_C > Rhodoferax. Next base: position 2,641 of record JAVHPS010000339.1, read on the forward strand.
GCAGGGCGACATGTCGTGCTGGGACCACAGTGCCAACGCCCAAGACTTGCAGCGTTGCATGGCTCTGGCTTGTCAGCCGTTGCAAGACCTGGTGGCCGCCATTGGCTACTGGCGCTTGTGGCCGTTGAGCATTCGCCCCCCCATGCAGGGCGCGCATCAGCACGCCAAGGGGCGGGTAGCGTTGCTGGGTGACGCAGCGCACCCCATGGTGCCTTATTTGGCGCAGGGAGCAGGCATGGCGATTGAAGATGCGGCAGCCTTGGCCTGGGCCTTGACACCGGCTGGTCAGGCCAGTGGCCGCGCAGAGCCGGTGGCCGCGCAACTGCAGCGCTATGCCCAGGCGCGTTGGGCGCGCAACGCCCATGTGCAGGCGCGTGCCATTCAAAATGGGCGTATTTTCCATGCCACCGGCCCGCTGCGCTGGGGTCGTGACCTGGCCATGAGGTTAGGGGGGGAAGGGCTGCTGGACATGCCATGGCTGTATGCTGGCACGCCTCATCCTTGAGTTAAATGCTATTAAATAAATAGCTATAAGCCCTTTATATACAAGGGTTAGAGTGCATTTTTATCAAGAGTCTGATTCAACCACTGCCACTGCCGTCTGGCTCACGCCACAGTCCACATAAGAGATTTGACCGGTCATGCCTGAGGCCAAATCACTCAGCAGGAAAGCGGCCACGTTGCCGACTTCATCGATCGTCACATTGCGTTTCAGCGGTGAAGCGGCGGCCGAAATACCGAGCAGTTTGCCAAAGTCCTTGATACCGCTGGCGGCCAGGGTTTTGATGGCTCCAGCGCTCAGGCCGTTGACGCGAATGCCGCGCGCGCCCACCGCGTCGGCCAAATAGCGCACCGAAGATTCGAGCGAAGCCTTGGCCAGCCCCATGGTGTTGTAGCTTGGCACCACGCGCACGCCGCCCAGGTAGGTCAGCGTCAGCAGCGAGGCGGTTGGGTTCAGGTACGGCAGCGCGGCTTTGGCCATGGCGGGGAAGCTGTAGGCGCTGATGTCGTGTGCAATGCGGAAGTTTTCGCGCGTCAGGCCATCCAAAAAGTTACCGGCAATGGCCTCGCGCGGGGCAAAACCAATGCTGTGCACAAAGCCGTCAAAGGTCGGCCAAGTCTTGGACAGGTCTTTGAACAGCTGGTCAATTTGTGCGTCCTCGGCCACGTCGCAGTCAAAAATCAGGGTGGAGTTGAAATCGGCGGCAAATTCGGTGATGCGCTCCTTGAAGCGTTCACCCACATAACTGAAGGCCAGTTCAGCGCCTTGTGCATGGCAAGCCTTGGCAATGCCGTAGGCGATGGAACGGTTGGACAACACGCCTGTGATCAGTAATTTTTTGCCAGTCAGAAAACCCATATCAACCTCTCTTGTCTTGGAATGTCTGTCGAAACACGGTGGCTTGGGCTGGTTGAGCCAGCCAGAAGCCGCCGTAAATGATGCAGAATTGTCGCATGCGCCGTCTGATGTTTTTTGCTGTCTTGAGCTGGATCAATCCGGCATCGGCGGCGCACGGCTATGCCCTGTGGGGTGACCTGAAGTACCCGGCGCAGTTCAAGCACTTTGATTATGTCAATCCCAACGCGCCCAAGGGCGGCGAACTGCGCCTGGTGAGCAATTTGCGGGTGTCGACTTTTGACAAATACAACCCGTTCACTATCAAGGGTTCGGCTCCGGCCTATTTGTCAGACCTGATGTTTGACAGTTTGCTCAGCGGCGCGCTGGATGAAACCGGCTCGGGCTATGGCTTGCTGGCGCAAGATGTAGCGGTGGCTCCCGACGGTTTGAGCGCTACGTTTACCTTGCGTCCCGAGGCCCGTTTTCACAATGGCGACCCGGTACTGGCGGCCGATGTCAAATTCAGTTTTGACGCGCTGATGGGCCCGTTTACTTCCCCGGCTTATAAAACCATGCTCGACGATGTGGCCGCGCTGGAGGTTGTGAACCCGCATACCTTGCGTTACCACTTCAAAAAACCCAACCGCGAACTGCCCCTGACGGTGGGCAGCCTGCCTGTGTTCAGCCACGCCTGGGGCCTGCAAGCGGGTCAAGCCAAACCGTTTGACCAGATCGTGACGGACATCCCCATTGGCAGCGGCCCTTACAAAATTGGCCCGGTGCGCTTTGGCAAAGACATCACCTACGTGCGTGACCCCAATTACTGGGCCAAAGACCTGAACGTGCGCCGGGGCACAGCCAATTTTGATCGCATCACGGTCAAAATCTACAAAGACGGCACGGCCCGGCTGGAGGCCCTGAAAGCGGGCGAATTTGATTTGATGCGGTTTTTTTCTGCCGGTGACTGGGCGCGCCGGGTCAACGGCAAAAAATTCGACACCGGTGAATTGGTCAAACGCGAGTACCAACACCGCTTGCCGACCGGTTTTCAAAGCTATGTGCTCAACACCCGCCGGTCGCAGTTCCAGGATGTGCGGGTGCGCCAGGCCTTGGGGTTGGCGCTGGACTACGAGTGGATGAACCGGCAACTGTTTTACAACGCCTACCAACGCGTCAATGGTCTGTTTGGCAACACCGATTGCCAGGCCACGGGGCTGCCCTCAACGCCCGAGCTGGCCTTGTTGGAACCGTGGCGCAAGGCGATGCCCGCTGCAGTGTTTGGCGCCATGACGCAGCCCCCGCGCACCGATGCACCGGCATCGTTGCGCGCCAATTTGCGCCAGGCGCAAGCCTTGCTCCAAGCGGCTGGCTGGGTGGTGCGTGACGGCCGCTTGCGCAACGCCCAGGGCCAGGTGTTAGAGGTGGAATACCTTGACAGCAACGAGGGCAGCGCCCGCGTGGTCACGCCCTGGGCCCGCAACTTGGAAAAACTCGGCATCACCCTGAACTTTCGTCCGGTGGACTTTGCCCTGTACCAGCAGCGGCTGCAAAAGTTTGAGTTTGACCTGACTTCACTGGCCTATGGCGGCACGCACAACCCTGGTCAGGAATACGCCGACCTGTTTGGCAGCAAGGCGGCCGATCAGGAAGATTCCGGCAACATGGCCGGGCTAAAAAACCCGGCGGTGGATACCTTGATCAACGCCATGACGCGGGCCAAAACCAAGGCCGAACTGTTGCCCGCCTGCCGTGCACTAGAGCGCGTGATTGCCCACAGCCACATTTTGATTCCGCAATGGTCTGCGCCCACGCACCGTATGGTGTTCAACGCCTGGCGACTTGACCAGCCTGCCAGCATGCCCGCCTATGCCCAGGGTGAAGGCTGGGCCATTGACACCTGGTGGGCCAAACCCCTGAAAACGCAGTAAGCCATGGCCAGCTATATCCTCAAACGTCTGTTGCTGATGATTCCTACGCTGTTGGGCGTGTTGCTGCTGACCTTTGTGGTGATTCAGTTTGTGCCCGGTGGCCCGGTGGAGCAGTATTTGGCCGAGGCCAAGGCGGGTGTCGGCAAAGGCGCTGTTGCAGAAACCGGTGGCCTGAGTTACCGCGGCGCACAGGGTGTAGACCCCAAGCGCATTGCGCAAATCAAAGCCTTGTACGGGTTTGACAAACCTGCCCATGAACGCTTTTTACAGATGCTGGGGCAGTTGGCTCGGTTTGACTTGGGGCGCAGTTTCTTCCAGAACAAAAGTGTGTCGGAGTTGCTGTGGGAAAAACTGCCGGTGTCGATCAGCCTTGGGCTGTGGACGTTTTTTATCAGCTACCTGGTGGCCGTGCCACTGGGCGTGGCCAAGGCGGTGCGTGCCGGGTCGCGCTTTGACTTTGTCACCACGCTGCTGGTGTTGCTGGGCTACGCCATACCCGGGTTTGTGCTGGGCGTGGCCTTATTGGTGATTTTTGGTGGCCAGTTGCAGTGGTTTCCCTTGCGCGGCTTAACCAGCAGCAACTGGGATGAACTGACTTGGGGTGCGCGGGTGGCAGATTACCTGTGGCACATTGCCATGCCGGTCACGGCCATGGTGCTGGGCAGTTTTGCCGTGACCGCCATGTTGACCAAAAACGCTTTTCTGGAGGAAATTCGCAAGCAATACGTGGTCACCGCGCGCGCCAAGGGGCTTGATGAGCGCCAGGTGCTGTGGACACACGTGTTTCGCAATGCACTGATCCCCATCATCACTGGTTTTCCGGCTGCGTTCATCGGGGCATTTTTCACCGGTTCGCTGTTGATTGAGACGCTGTTTTCACTCGATGGCCTGGGTTTGCTCAGTTACGAGAGTGTGATCCGGCGCGACTACCCGGTGGTGCTGGGCACACTTTATTTCTTTACCTTGATTGGCTTGGTGACCAAGTTGATCTCTGATTTGTCTTATGTTTGGGTTGATCCGCGTGTCAAATTTGATTGAGCCACCCGCATCCATTGGGCCTTGGCGGCGTGCCTGGCTGCGTTTCAAGTGCAACCGCCTGGGCTACTGGAGCCTGCTGATTTTTTGCACACTGGTGGGCTTGAGCTTGGTAGCCGAGCTGATCAGCAACGACCGCCCACTGCTGGTGCGCTACCAGGGGCAAACTTATTGGCCGATCGTCAAAGATTATTCTGAAAAAACTTTTGGTGGCGACTTTGACACCAACACCGATTACCTTGATCCGTTTATCCGTGCGCGCTTGAGTCAAAACGGCAACTGGGCCCTGTTTGCGCCCAATCCCTATGGGCCCAAAACGCTCAATTATTTTGCCCAGGCCCCGAACCCGTCAGCACCCACGGCAGACAACTGGCTGGGCACTGATGACCGGGGCCGCGATTTGCTGGCGCAATTGATTTACGGCTTTCGCGTCAGCGTGTTGTTTGCGTTGGCGCTGACCTTTACTGGCACACTGCTGGGCATCATCACCGGTGCGTTGCAGGGCTTTTTTGGTGGCAAAACCGACCTTGTCTTTCAGCGTCTGATCGAAATCTGGGGCTCTATGCCCGAGCTCTATCTGTTGATCATTTTCAGCGCGGTGTTTGCGCCCAGCCTGGCACTGTTGCTGGTGCTGCTGAGTCTGTTTGGCTGGATGGGCTTGTCTGACTATGTGCGCGCCGAGTTTTTGCGCAACCGACAGCTCGACTATGTGCGTGCGGCGCGCTCCTTGGGGGTCAGCAACTGGCACATCATCACGCGTCATTTGCTGCCCAACAGCATGACCCCGGTGGTGACATTTTTGCCGTTTCGCATGAGTGGCGCCATTCTGGCGCTGACTTCGCTTGATTTTCTCGGACTTGGGGTGCCGCCGGGTACGCCATCGCTGGGTGAGTTGCTGTCGCAAGGCAAAAACAACATCGATGCCTGGTGGATTTCGTTGGCTACTTTTGCCGTGCTGGTGGTGACCTTGTTGCTGCTGACCTTTATGGGAGATGCGCTGCGCGACGCGCTGGATCCGCGAAAGGTGCAAGCATGATGGCCGCTGGGCAGCCCCACGCCACGGCGCTGCTCGAGGTGCGCGGGTTGTCGGTGGCCTTTGCGGGCAACCAGGTGGTGCATGGCATCAATTTTTCCATTGCACCGGGTGAAAAAGTGGCGCTGGTGGGCGAGTCAGGTTCGGGCAAAACGGTGTCTGCATTGAGCTTGCTGCGCCTGGTGGCCAATGCCGACCTTGGCGGCCAGGCGATATTTCAGGGGCGTGATTTGCTGGCACTGCCCGAGCGTGAACTGCGCGCCCTGCGCGGCCGTGACATCGCCATGATCTTCCAGGAACCCATGACGGCGCTGAACCCGCTCATGACGGTGGGCGACCAAATTGCTGAAGTTGTCACGTTAAAACAGGGTTTAGCCCCATTAGAATCTACACAATTAGCTATAAAATTACTAGCAGACACAGGTATCCCGGAGCCGCAACGTCGCGCCCAGGCTTACCCACATCAACTCAGCGGCGGCCAGCGTCAGCGCGCCATGATTGCCATGGCACTGGCGTGCCAACCCCGGTTGTTGCTGGCCGACGAGCCCACCACCGCATTGGATGTGAGCTTGCGTGGGCAAATTCTCGAATTGCTGGCAGAAATGCAACGCCGCCATGGCATGGCCGTGCTGATGATCACCCATGACCTGAATCTGGTGCGCCGTTTTGCCGACCGCGTGGTGGTGTTGGAGCAGGGACGGGTGGTGGAGCAAGGCCCGACCCAGACTTTGTTTGCGCAGCCGCAACACCCCTACACCCAACGCCTGCTGGCCAGCCAACCTGAGCGTGACCGCGCGGTACCGTTGCCGCTGCAGGCCGACACCCCCCCCGTGATGACAGCGCAAGCATTGCAAGTCAGCTACCGCACCGCATTGCCAGGTATCAAGGGCTGGTTTCGCCATGGCGTGTTTGTGGCGGTGCAGGGGGCAGATTTTGAACTGCAGCGCGGACAAACGCTGGGCATCATGGGTGAATCCGGCTCAGGCAAGTCAACGCTGGCTTTGGCGGTTTTGGGTTTGCTGCCGTTTCAGGGGCAATTGAGCTTGATGGGTTCCGCTTGGGGCACGGGTGCGGCCGAAAATAAGGCTCTGCGCCGCCAGGTGCAGGTGGTGTTTCAAGACCCGTTTTCGTCGCTTTCGCCGCGCCTGACGGTTGAGGCCATTGTGGGCGAGGGCTTGAGTGTGCATGAGCCCGGTCTGACGCAAGTGCAACGCCGCGCACGGGTCTTGACCGCGTTGCGTGATGTCGGTCTGGCTGAAGATGCCATGGCTGCCGGGGGCGATGCCCAGCACTGGCTGGCGCGTTATCCGCATGAATTTTCGGGCGGTCAGCGGCAGCGCTTGGCGATTGCCCGGGCGTTGATCATCGCGCCCCAGGTGCTGGTGCTGGATGAGCCCACCAGCGCGTTGGATGTGACGGTGCAAAAACAGGTACTCGGATTGCTGCAGCAGTTGCAACGCGAGCGTGGCCTGAGCTATGTGCTGATCACCCATGATGTGGCAGTGATCGCCGCCATGGCCCACACCGTGCTGGTCATGAAAGACGGTGCAGTGGTGGAGTCCGGCCCGGTGGACACGGTACTGGTCAGCCCACGGCACAGTTACACCCGTGCATTGCTCGCCGCTGCCTGATAAATCCTTACAAATCAAGGCTTTTTGCAAATTTTGAGCTACAATCCGTGGCTTCACGACCAAACGGGCGAGTCACTTCCGCCCGTTTTTTTTGGTCGTTTGTTTTTGCTGTATCCAAATTTTTAGGACTGATTGACCGGTGGCGCTGAAGGAAATTGTCGAACAAACTGTGGCTGGGCTGGGTTACGACCTGGTGGAAATTGAACGTTCCGCCGGTGGCTTGCTGCGCATCACCATTGACTTGCCTTGGCTCGCGCCGTCTGCCGACCATTCAGTTGAAGAGCAGTTTGTCACGGTTGAAGATTGCGAAAAAGTGACCCGTCAACTGCAATTTGCCTTAGAAGTTGACCAAGTGGAATACCGCCGGTTAGAGGTGTCTTCCCCTGGCATTGACCGCCCGTTGCGCCACACCCAAGACTTTGAGCGTTTTGTCGGGCACACCATTGATGTCACGCTCAAGCAACCCCTAGGTGCTGCCGTGGCATCAGGCCAAGTCAATGCCAACCGTAAAAAATTCAGAGGCGTGCTAGAACGTGTAGACGCCGTGGCCGCAGCTGCCCCAGTAACGCCAGCAGAGCCTTCATGGCAAATCGTCTGGCGTGATGAAATTGTTGCCAAGCCTGGGCAAAAGATCAGTAAAAAGCGCGCCTTGCCCCCGCTGCAAGCGCTGGGCTTTGTGATCAGTGAACTTAAAGAGGCGCGTTTGGCGCCCATCGTCAGCTTCAAGGGCCGCTCTGCCGGGCAGCCTTTGGATGAGTCTGAACCCATTTGAATTGAAACAGGAGAGTCATGGCATGAATCGCGAAATGTTAATGTTGGTCGATGCCATCTCACGCGAGAAAAACGTCGAGCGTGATGTGGTGTTTGGTGCGGTGGAGTCTGCGTTGGCGCAGGCCACCAAAAAACTGTATGCCGGTGAGGTAGATATCCGCGTGGCACTGAACCGTGACACCGGGGCGTATGAAACCTTTCGGCGTTGGCATGTGGTGCCCGATGAAGCTGGTTTGCAGTTGCCTGATCAGGAAATTTTGCTGTTTGAGGCCAAAGAGCAAATTCCTGACATTGAGGTCGATGAATACATTGAAGAAACCGTGGAGTCGTTGCCGATTGGCCGCATTGGTGCCATGGCGGCCAAGCAGGTGATTTTGCAAAAAATTCGTGATGCCGAACGCGAAATGCTGCTGAACGACTTCATGTCGCGGGGCGACAAGGTGTTTGTGGGTACGGTCAAGCGCATGGACAAGGGTGATTTGATCGTCGAATCGGGCCGTGTTGAAGGTCGTTTGCGCCGTGGTGAAATGATTCCCAAAGAAAACTTTCGCACTGGTGACCGCGTTCGCGCCATGATCATGGAAGTGGACCTGACGCTGCGCGGCGCACCGATTGTGCTGAGTCGTTCGGCTCCGGCATTCATGATCGAATTGTTCCGCAACGAAGTGCCTGAGATCGAGCAGGGGTTGCTGGAGATCAAGTCCTGCGCCCGTGATGCTGGCTCAAGGGCCAAAATTGCCGTGTTGTCACACGACAAGCGCGTTGATCCGATTGGTACTTGTGTTGGGGTGCGTGGTACGCGCGTCAACGCCGTTACCAACGAACTCGCAGGCGAGCGGGTGGACATTGTGTTGTGGAGCGAAGACCCGGCGCAGTTCGTGATTGGTGCCCTGGCTCCGGCCAATGTGAGCAGCATTGTGGTGGATGAAGAACGTCACGCCATGGATGTGGTGGTGGACGAAGAAAACCTGGCCATTGCCATTGGTCGAGGTGGTCAGAACGTGCGTCTGGCGGCTGAACTCACCGGCTGGAAAATCAACATTCTCGATGCCGCCGAGTCGGCCCAGAAACAGGCGGTAGAAGTCGATGCCAGCCGTGCGTTGTTCATGGAAAAACTCGATGTCGATGAAGAAATTGCCGATTTGCTGATCGCTGAAGGTTTCGCCAGTCTGGAGCAGGTGGCCTATGTGCCGCTGGAAGAAATGCTGGAGATTGAGAGCTTTGACGAAGACACGGTCAATGAGTTGCGCAACCGTGCCAAAGACGCATTGCTGACCATGGAAATTGCCAATGAAGAAAGTGTCGGCAACGTGGCGCATGCGTTGAGTGATCTTGAAAACCTGAGTGCCGAGCAGTTGGCCAAACTCGCCGCGGGTGGCATCCATACCCTGGACGACCTGGCCGATCTGGCAGTCGACGAGTTGACCGAGTTGACGGGGCAGTCCGAAGACGAGGCCAAAGCCTTGATCATGAAGGCGCGTGAACATTGGTTTGCCAATGACGCATCTTCACAAGAGTCCTGATCATGAACAAATAGTCAAGTAGCGACCCCATTGCCCGTGCGGGCGTGAAAGTCGGAACCAAAGGTTACCCAAAAAATGTCCAGTATGACCGTCGCCGAGTTTGCCAAAGAACTCAAGAAAACAACCGACACTTTGCTTGAGCAATTGAAGTCGGCAGGCGTGGCTAAATCAGCCGCATCTGACACCCTCACAGAGGCTGATAAACAGCGTCTGTTGGGTTACCTGCAGGCCAGCCATGGCACTGCGACGGGTGAGCGCAAAAAAATCACCCTGGTCAAAAAATCAACCACCGAGATCAAGCAAGCCGATGCTTCTGGCAAGGCGCGCACGATTCAGGTCGAGGTGCGTAAAAAACGCACCTTTGTGCGCCGCGATGACGCACTGGACGCGCCCACCCCAGAGGTCGAACCAGAAGTGGTTGCAGATGCAACCCCAGTGATCGACCATGCCGAGTTGTTGCGCCGTGAAGAAGACGCACGTCGTCAGGCCGAATTGATTCGCCGCCAGGAAGAAGAACTGGCCGAACGCCGTCGTCAACGTGAAGCCCAGGAAGCGGCTGCACGCCAAGCCGCCGAGCTGATTGCAGCTCAAAAAGAACAGGCTGATCGGGCTGCTGCGCAGCAGCAAGCCCTGCAAGCACAACCCGCAGAGGAACAGTCACAGGCGCAAGCCCTGGCCGCCCAAGCGGTTCAAGTTGAGGCTGCTTCCAAAGCCAAAATCAAGGCTGAAACCGAGTTGCAAGTGCAGACGGAAGCCACCGAAAAAGCAGCCGCTGCATCAAAAGTGCTCGTGGCGCAGGAAAAGGCGCGCGCCGAAGACCTGACGGCACGCCGCCGCAAGGCTGAAGCCGAGGCCGCCGCCATTCGTTTGATGATGTCGCAGCCAGGCAAAAAATTGCCGCCCAAAAAGGAAGAGCCCAAACCAGCCGTTGATGCCGGTAAAGCGGGCATCAAAGGCACTTTGCACAAACCTGCAGGTGCAGTTGCAAGCAAACCCGCGCCTGGCGCACCCGCGGCGGCAGGGGCAGCAGCCGGTGCTGGCAAAGAGGTTAAATCAGCCAAATTGTCCAGCAGCTGGGCGGGTGATCCGGCCAAGAAAAAAGGCATTCCTACCCGCGGTGATACCGGCGCAGGGGCCGGGCGCAACAGCAATTGGCGCGGTGGCCCGCGTGGCCGACGTGGCAGCAATGACCGTGACCGCGACGACCATCACGCACCGCAAGCGCCGGTGGAAGTGCGCGTGCTTGAAGTGCACGTGCCAGAAACCATCACCGTGGCCGAGTTGGCACACAAGATGGCCGTGAAGGCCTCTGAAGTGATCAAGCACCTGATGAAACTGGGTCAGATGGTCACCATCAACCAGCCGCTCGACCAAGACACCGCCATGATCTTGGTTGAAGAAATGGGGCACAAAGCGGTGGTCGCCGCGCTGGACGACCCGGAAGCTTTCACTGACGACGAGGTATCTCAACAGCAAGCCGAGGCCTTGCCGCGTGCACCTGTGGTGACCGTCATGGGTCACGTCGATCACGGCAAAACATCACTGCTTGATTACATCCGCCGCACCAAGGTGGCCTCTGGCGAAGCGGGTGGTATTACCCAGCACATTGGCGCTTACCACGTGGAAACCGCGCGCGGTGTGGTGTCGTTCCTGGATACCCCCGGTCACGAGGCGTTTACCGCCATGCGTGCCCGTGGTGCACAAGCCACCGACATTGTGATTCTGGTGGTGGCCGCTGACGACGGTGTTATGCCGCAAACCAAAGAAGCCATTAAACACGCCAAGGCCGCTGGGGTGCCAATTGTGGTGGCCATCACCAAGATCGACAAGCCTGATTCAAACGCCGACCGGGTCAAGAATGAACTGGTTGCCGAAGAAGTGATTCCGGAAGAATTTGGCGGCAATTCGCCGTTTGTGGGTGTGTCCTCCAAAACCGGTCAAGGCATTGACGAGTTGCTGGAGCAAGTGCTGCTGCAAGCCGAAGTGCTGGAACTCAAAGCGCCAGTGGATGCCATGGCCAAGGGCTTGGTGATTGAAGCCCAACTCGACAAGGGGCGTGGCCCTGTGGCCACCGTGCTGGTGCAGTCTGGCACGCTCAAGACCGGCGACATTGTGCTGGCCGGGCAAACTTATGGTCGCGTGCGCGCCATGCTGGACGAAAACGCCAAGACCATCAAAACTGCAGGCCCGTCGATCCCGGTTGAAATCCAGGGTCTGACCGAAGTGCCGCAGGCGGGCGATGAATTCATGGTGCTGTCTGACGAGCGTCGGGCGCGCGAAATTGCCACCTACCGGGCCGGCAAGTTCCGCCATACCAAGCTGGCCAAGCAACAGGCCGCCAAGCTGGAAAACATGTTCACCGACATGACCGCGGGCGAGGTCAAGATGGTGCCCATCATCGTCAAGGCCGACGTGCAGGGTTCGCAGGAAGCCTTGGGTCAATCGCTGCTCAAACTCTCCACCGACGAGGTCAAGGTGCAACTGGTGTACGCCGCTGTGGGCGGTATCAGCGAGTCGGATGTCAATTTGGCCATCGCCGCCAAGGCGGTCATCATTGGCTTTAACACCCGGGCCGATGCCGGGGCGCGCAAATTGGCCGAGAACAACGGCGTGGACATTCGCTACTACGACATTATTTATGACGCTGTGGATGACCTGAAACTGGCCATGTCGGGCATGCTGACTCCGGACAAGAAGGAAGAAGTCATCGGCACGGCCGAAATTCGTCAAATCTTCAAGGTTTCCAAAATCGGCTCGATTGCCGGTTGTATGGTCACCTCCGGGGTGGTGCGTCGCACCGCGCGGCTGCGTTTGTTGCGTCAGAACACGGTGGTTTACACCGGCGAACTCGAATCGCTCAAGCGCTTCAAGGACGATGCCAAGGAAGTGCGCGAAGGTTTCGATTGCGGCTTGAACATCAAGAACTACAACGACATTCAAGAGGGTGACGTGCTGGAGTTCTTCGAGATCCGTGAAGTAGCGCGTACGCTTTGATGCCATTGGACAGAACCCGTGCATAAAAAATCAGCCACGCCCAACCGCGCCTTCAAGGTAGCCGATCAGATCCAGCGTGATCTGACGGAACTGATCGCGCGTGAGTTGAAAGACCCGCGCGTGGGCATGGTGACCTTGCAGGGCGTGGAAGTGACACCCGACTACGCCCATGCCAAGGTGTTTTTCAGCCTGCTGGCCGGTGATGTGAAAGCCTGCACCGAAGGTTTGAACCAGGCCGCAGGTTTCTTGCGCGCCGGGCTGTTCAAGCGCTTGCATATCCACACGGTGCCGACCCTGCATTTTGTCTACGACCAAACGCCCGAGCGCGCTGCCGACATGAACGCGCTGATTGCGCGTGCGGTGGCATCCAGAGCCAAGGACGACTAAGAATAATTGGGGTCAGATTCCAATGGTTTGGAAGCTGCTCTCAGTTTCCACGTAAATCATGCAGACATTGGCATCATCTCCACCTAAGCAGCGCAAGGTCGTTCGTCGACCTGTGCATGGGGTGCTGTTGCTGGACAAGCCATTAGGCTGGTCGAGCAACGACGTGCTGCAAAAAGTGAAATGGCTGTTGCGCGCCGAGAAAGCAGGTCACACCGGCACGCTGGACCCGCTGGCCAGTGGTGTGTTGCCCTTGTGTTTTGGGGCGGCTACCAAATTCAGCCAGCTGCAGTTGGATGCGGATAAGACCTATGCAGCCACGCTGTGTCTGGGCACAAAAACCAGCACCGGCGACGCGGAAGGTGATGTCATTGCAACGCGGACGGTAGCAGTTACACCGGCTGATCTGGCTCGTGTCAAAGCCCAATTTACCGGGCGCATCGTACAAGTGCCGCCAATGCACAGCGCCTTGAAGAAAGATGGCAAGGCTTTGTACGAATACGCACGAGCTGGCATTGAAGTGGAAAGGGTCGCACGCGCGGTTAATATTTATGAGTTAAATATGCCTCTAGCCCTTGTTGATGCTGGGCAAGCAGCTATTGATATAATAGTAAAATGCAGCAAGGGCACTTACATTCGCACGCTTGGTGAAGACATTGGTGAAGCCTTGGGGTGTGGGGCGCATTTAAGCGCCTTGCGACGCATTGGAACCGGTGGTTTTGAGGTGGCGCAATGTGTCACGCTGGCGGCGCTGGAGGCCATGACCGAAGCCCAGCGCCTAGCGTGTTTGTTGCCGGTGGACAGCTTGTTGGCCGATCACACCGTGGTCACACTCGACGGCGACAATGCAGGCCGATTCCTGAGTGGTTTGCGCCGCCGCGGCTCCTGGCCGGACGCGGCGCAAGTCGCGGTTTATGAAGAAAAAACGAAAGCGCTGCTGGGCACTGCCCATGTGGCAGCTGGTGAGTTGATCCCCGGGCGGCTGCTCAGCCCGATTGAAATTGAACAGATTACAAACGCATCCCGGACGCAAGCGTGTGCCAGCACGCCCGAGGTCCAATCCCTTTAAGAAAGAGAACCATGGCTCATAAACAAATTCGAAACATTGCGATCATCGCCCACGTTGACCACGGTAAAACCACCATGGTTGACCAGTTGTTACGCCAGTCTGGCACTTTTGCCGAGCACGAAAAAGTGGTGGACACCGTGATGGACAACAACGCGATTGAAAAAGAGCGTGGCATCACCATTCTGGCCAAAAACTGCGCCGTGACCTGGAAAGGTACCCACATCAACATCGTCGACACCCCCGGCCACGCCGACTTTGGCGGTGAAGTGGAACGCGCCCTGAGCATGGTGGACGGCGTGGTGCTGCTGATTGATGCGCAAGAAGGCCCCATGCCGCAAACCCGTTTTGTGACCAAGAAGGCACTGGCGCTGGGCTTGAAGCCGATTCTGGTCGTCAACAAGGTGGACAAGCCTGGCTCACGTCCCGACTTTGTGGTCAACGCCGCGTTCGATTTGTTTGACAAGTTGGGTGCCACGGATGAGCAGCTCGATTTTCCGGTGGTGTACGCCTCGGGCATCAACGGCTGGTCGTCGCTGGAAGAAGGCGGTCAGGGCGAACAATGGGGCCCGGACATGTCAGCCCTGTTTGACACCATCCTGAACCATGTGCCGCACCAAGAGGGCGACCCCAGCGCACCGCTGCAGTTGCAAATTTCAGCGCTTGACTTTTCCAGTTTTGTCGGCCGCATTGGTGTCGGGCGCATCAAGCAGGGCACGATCAAGCCGATGATGGACGTGGTGGTGATGGAAGGCCCCGACGGCAAGGCGATCAAAGGGCGCGTCAACCAGGTGTTGACTTTTCAGGGTCTGGATCGGGTGCAGACCGACGCTGCTGGCCCAGGTGAAATTGTGCTGATCAACGGCATTGCCGACATTGGCATTGGTGTCACCATCACCGACCCCACTACGCCAGCGCCGCTGCCCATGCTCAGGGTCGATGAACCGACACTGACCATGAACTTTTGCGTCAACACCAGCCCGTTGGCCGGTCGTGAAGGCAAGTTTGTCACCAGCCGTCAAATTTGGGATCGTTTGCAAAAAGAATTGCAGTCCAACGTGGCGTTGCGCGTCAGTGAGACTGACGAAGAAGGTATCTTCGAAGTCATGGGCCGGGGTGAATTGCACTTGACCATTTTGCTGGAAAACATGCGCCGCGAAGGTTACGAGTTGGCTGTGAGTAAGCCGCGCGTGGTGTTCCGTGATGTGGATGGCGTGCGTCACGAGCCGATTGAAATGGTCACGGCCGACATTGAAGAACAGCACCAAGGTGGTGTGATGCAAGCGCTGGGTGAGCGCCGTGGTGACCTGGTCAACATGGAGCCCGATGGTCGTGGCCGTGTCCGCCTGGAATACCGCATTCCAGCCCGTGGCCTGATTGGTTTCACCAATGAATTCCTCAACTTGACACGTGGTTCAGGTCTGATCTCCAATATTTTTGATAGCTACGAACCGCATAAAGGCGATATCGAGGGCCGCAAGAATGGCGTGTTGATCTCCATGGACGCGGGTGAAATTTTCAACTACGCGCTGGGCAAACTTGACGACCGTGGCCGCATGTTCGTCACTGCCAACGACCCGGTGTACGAAGGCATGATTGTGGGCATCCACAACCGTGACAACGACCTGGTGGTGAACGCCACACGCACCAAGCAGCTGACCAACTTCCGCGTCTCTGGCAAAGAAGACGCGATCAAGATCACGCCACCGATCCAGTTGACGCTGGAATATGGTGTGGAGTTCATTGAAGACGACGAACTGGTGGAGATCACGCCCAAGTCGATCCGCCTGCGCAAGCGTCACCTGTCCGAGCATGACCGCAAAAAGGCCGGTCGCAACAGCTAAAGCCTGGCAAGGCAAACTTTGAGGCTCTCGCATCACCGTGCGGTGTGGCTGATGCTGGCGGTGACCCTGATGTGGTCGATCGCCGGGGTGGTGACACGCCACTTGGAACAGGCGCGCAGCTTTGAGGTGACGTTCTGGCGCAGTTTTTTCACGGCGCTGAGTTTGCTGGTGCTGCTGCCCTTGTTTCGTGGCCGGGGCACTTTCACCCTGATTCGTCAGGGGGGTGTCGCGTTGCTGGTGTCCGGCTTGCTCTGGGGCGGTATGTTCACATTTTTCATGCTGGCCTTGACCTTGACCACGGTGGCCAATGTGCTGGTGATCAGTGCCTTGACCCCGTTGTTCACGGCTTTGGGGGCGCGCCTTTTCATTGGTCATCAAGTAGCTGCGCGCACCTGGGTTGCCATTGGGCTGGCCGGTGCGGGCATTGTCTACATGTATGGCAGCCAATTGGGGCAGGGCATCAGTCTGCTTGGCGCGCTGGCCGCGTTGGCCGTGCCGCTGGGCGGCGCTGCCAACTGGACGCTGAACCAGCATGCGCACCGGCACGGCCAATCGGTTGATTTGATTCCTGCGGTGCTGATTGGCGGTGTGGTGTCAGCCTTGGTGACCTTGCCACTGGCCTGGCCGCTGCAAGCTTCGGCGCATGATGTGCGTCTGCTGGCCTTGCTGGGGCTGGTGCAGCTGGCCATACCGTGCAGCTTGGCGATTGTTTGCGCCCGCGTGCTCAAAGCCCCCGAGATGGCGCTGCTAGGGCTGCTGGAAGTCATTTTTGGCATCCTGCTGGCATGGCTGGGCGCAGGTGAAGTGCCGGGGCCCAACGTGGTTCTGGGCGGTGCGCTGGTGATTGGCGCACTGGTGATCAATGAGCTGATGGCATGGAGAGGCAGGGCATGAATTCGTCGCATGAGGTGGTTACTGAAATTCGTGGCCGTCTGGGTTGCATCACCTTGAACCGGCCGCAAGCGCTCAATGCCCTGAACCTGCCCATGGTGCGCGCCTTGACGACCTGTTTGTTGGCCTGGCGTGACGATGACCGTGTGCAGGCGGTAGCGGTTCGCGGCAGCAACAAGGCAGGTGTGTTTGGCGCTTTCTGCGCTGGCGGTGACATTCGCTACTTTCATCAGGCACTGCTGGCGGGTGACCCATCCACCGAGGATTTTTTTACCGAGGAATACACGCTCAACCACCTGGTGCACAGCTACCCCAAACCCTACATTGCGTTCATGGACGGCGTGGTCATGGGCGGTGGCATGGGGATCAGTCAGGGCGCGTCGCACCGTTTGGTCACGCCGCGCAGCAAGCTGGCCATGCCGGAAACCCTGATCGGGCTGTTTCCTGATGTCGGTGGTGGTTATTTTCTGAGCCGTTGCCCGGGCGCTGCGGGGGAGTGGCTGGCCTTGACCGGCAGCACCATTGGCGCGGGCGATGCCATCGCGCTGGGGCTGGCTGACCATTGCCTGGCGGTGGATCAATTGACCGTGGCGTGGGATGCACTGGCGCAACTGCAGCACTTGGATAACGACACCATCAGCGCCTGGATTGATACGTTTTCAATAGCTGTTGGCCCAGAATATACAAGGGCTAGAGGCCAAATTGACCATTATTTTTCCATGGACTCGGTCACGGCCATGGTGCAGGCGCTGGAGGCCGATGCGGCCGACTGGGCGCGCCAGACTGCAACTCTGCTGCGCCAACGCTCGCCGCTGATGCTGCACGTCGCGTTGGAACAAATTCGCCGCGCCCGCCACCTGACGCTGGCGCAAGACTTGCGCCTGGAGCGCGATCTGGTGCGGCATTGTTTTTACCCGACACACCTCGGTCGCAGCGGCCGTCACACCGAAACCGCCGAGGGTATCCGCGCGCTGGTACTGGACAAGGACAACGCGCCGCGCTGGCAACCGGTGCGCATCGAGGACATCACGCCAGAGATGGTGCGGCCATTTTTTGTCAGCCCCTGGCCGACCCATAGCCACCCGCTACGGGCACTGGTTTAAGCCAGCGATGGCTGAGTCGGGTTTTTAAAGCTGCCGGTAAACCGCATCGGCCAGCTGCATCAGTTGTGCACGCGGCAATGGGCCGGCCAGCGCGTAGCCAAACCCCTGATCGACCCAGTAAAAGCTGGGCACGCCCGCTTGCGGTTCGAACTGAAAACGGGTTTCCTGGCTGGATTGGCTTTGGACAGCGGCGGGGTTCAACGCACCCAGGTACAGCGTGACCCGCAGCGCCGAGCTGTTCTGGAACATGAACTGCGCCCGTGCCCCTGCGTCGCCTGGCAGCAGCCGTCCGCCCACCAGCTCGAAGCCTTGGACACTCAAATCAGGCACCCTCAAAGGCTTGCCCAGCCGCTTGGACAGCCACTGCACCAAGTGCGCCTGTTCTTGCGCGGTGACCTCGACTGGATGCTTGATCTCTGGCGTGTAGACACTGTGGGCCAGGCTGGCCTGGCGTACAAAATCTTTTTCAAACTGCACTTGCGCCAGTTGCGGCGCTACAGACGGTGTTGCTTGCTGCGCTTGCCAGCTGGTGTTGGACAGCCAGCCCAGCCCAAAAGCCAGCAGCACACTGGCAGCCATGCCACCCAGGTTGCGCCACTGGGTCGTGCTTTGGTGTGCCGCCGTGGCATGGTGAGCTGCCTGCGTCAGCGCACTGGGTAGGGTTTCATCCAGCATGGCAGCGTGCAAGCGGATCAAACTGCTGCGTTGCGCGTGCCACTGCGCCACTTGCTGTTGTGCTGCAGGGTCACCCTGGAGGCGCTGGCGCAAGGCGGCCAATGCCTGCAGCGTGCCCTGGGCATCGACCAGTGCATGGCATTCATCGTTGGTCAGTGGGGTTAGGGTGTCAGGTTTCATGGCAATCGGTGGTTTACTTCAACCGTTGAAGGGCAGGCACACGGGGTCTGGAAGCGCTCAGGGCAGTTGCGTCTTGTGCCTGGCCCGCCGGTGCATCCAGCAGGGCCTGCAAGCGTGTGCGTGCGCGTGACAGGCGTGACATCACCGTGCCCACAGCTACCCCGGTGACCTTGGCCACCTCGGCGTAGCTCATGTCCTCCAGGCTAACCAACAACACCACTTCGCGCTGCTCGGGCGGCAGCTGCAGCAGACAGCGTTGCAAATCCAGCAACTGGTCGCTGTCCGTCGTGGGTGCGTGCAACTGTCCGGCTACCTCGTCAAACTCGGTCTGTGTCAGACCCGCTTGCTGGGGGCTTTGTCGTAATTGGTTGACGAACAGGTTGTGCATCACACTGAATAACCACGCGCGCAGGTTGGAGCCCACCAGCCACAAGCGCCATTTGCTGCAGGCGCGCTCCAGCGTGTCCTGCACCAGGTCGTCAGCCGCCCAGGTGTTGCCCGTCAGCGCCCGTGCATAGCGGCGCAGGGCTGGAATCTGAGCCAGCATCAGGTCTTGACTCATGCTGGCACGCGCAGTTGCTTGGCGGTGGGTGTGGGCATGGCGTGGCTGCTCGGGAAACGTCAGGGTTTGGCGGCATGCCAGACGTTGTTGAAGCCGTCGCCAGTCTTGTCACCTGGCTTGTTGTCTTTGGCCCAGTAATACAGCGGTTTGCCTTTGATGCTCCATTGCTTGCTGCCATCGTCACGTGTGATGACGCTGAAGTTGCCACTGGCGGCATCGCTGGCCGCCGCCGCCAGCGGTGGCCAGTTGGTGGCGCAGGGCCCATTGCAAACCGACTTGCCGCTGCCCGCCATGTCTTTGTCAAAGGTATAGAGCGTCATGCCATTGGGGCCGACCAGCACGCCGTAGGAATCCTTGGCCGGTGCAGCTGACAGCGCCGCGCACGCGCTCAGAGCGATGAGTGCGGCTGAGCTTGTGGCCAATTTGCGGGATATGAATTTCATGGTGATCTCCGGTTGTGGTGAATGCAGTCAAGTGCCTGCACTGCCATGAACACGACAGCTTGCCGGTTTATTCCATCCGTATCCAAAAAAATTATCGGTGGTGCACTTTCATGGCGCGTTCCACCTCGCGCTTGCCTTCGCGGTCTTTGATGGTGTCGCGTTTGTCGTGCTCGGCTTTGCCCTTGGCCAGGGCAATTTCACACTTGATCTTGCCAGCTTTCCAGTGCAGGTTGATCGGCACCAGGGTGTGGCCTTTTTGCTCCACCTTGCTAATCAGGCGCTTGATCTCATCCTTGTGCATCAGCAGCTTGCGCGTGCGTTGCTTGTCAGGGGTGATGTGCGTGCTGGCCGTGCCCAGTGGCTGAATTTGCAGGCCAATGATGAACAGCTCGCCGCTGCGGATGACCACATAGCCGTCGGTCAGTTGCACCTTGCCTTCGCGCAAGGACTTGACCTCCCAGCCTTCAAGCACGATGCCAGCCTCAAACCGCTCCTCAAAAAAATAATTAAAGGCAGCTTTTTTGTTGTCGGCAATGCGGGTTGCGGTATCGGGTTTTTTGGCCATGAAAGCAGGTTGTGGTGAAGGGTGGGCGCGCCAGGCTTGACTACAATTCAAAGCGCACACCCGCATTCTATGAAAACTGTTAAAAAATCCGTTCTGATCTGGTACAGCCCGGCCGAAATGTACCGGCTGGTGATTGACGTGGACGCTTACCCGCAGTTTTTGCCGTGGTGCGACAAGGCGCGTGTGGTAGCGCATGAAGAAAATGGCATGTTGGCAGAGATTGGCATGGCGTTCTCGGGCATGCATCAAACGTTTTCCACCCGCAACCAGCATGTGGTGGATCGCCAGGTCATCATCGACCTGGTGAACGGCCCGTTCTCAAAGCTGGAAGGCGAATGGAATTTTTTACCACTGGGCGATGCTGCACAACGCGCCTGCAAGGTGGAACTGACCCTGACCTACGGCTTTGACAACGCGCTGGGACGGCTCATCAGCCCGGTGTTCGATAAGATCGCGGGCAGCATGGTGGATGCGTTCGTCAAACGGGCCAAGCAGGTGTACGGTGAGTGAGTCGTGCGTGAATGTCAGTGTGGTTTACGCACCGGCTGCACGCGAGGTGCATGAAGTCACGCTGCAGCTGGATGCCCCCTGCAGCGTGTTGCAGGCTTTGCAACGCAGTGGGTTGTTGGCGCGTTTCCCGGAAATTGACAACCAACAGACCGTGGTGGGTGTCTGGGGGCGCAAAGCTGGGCTTGATCAGATGCTGCGTGAACACGATCGGGTTGAAGTTTATCGGCCTTTGCGGGTCGATCCCAAGGTGGCACGGCGGGAGCGTTTTATCAAACAAGGCAGCCGCGGCGCGGGTTTGTTTGACAAAAAACGGGCTGGAGCCAAAGCGGGTTATTGAGTGCGAGTGGTGGCTTGGTGAGAGACCGTCAGGCAGCCCGCGTTTACAAGCACTCGCTCTGGACAATGCCCTGCAACCGTTTGGTTTCTGCGCTACGGGCGGCATCGTCGAGTATTTCGCGCTCACCCTGGGCGTTGACACGGCTCACGCGCACCCCGGAATCCAGGCTTTTTTGCGCCAGTTTGGCACGCGCGCAGTTGTCTGCTTTTACTTTGCTGATGCGTTCTTCATCAGCTTTCTTTTTGATGGCTTGTTCTTGTTCGGTTTTCTTCAAACGCGCAGCCAGGTCTTTGTCAACCCCGGTTACAGGTTTGCTGGCTCCGGCATGGGCGGCTGTTGGCGTTTTTTCAGTGGTGGCATTGTCGCTGGCGGCTGGTGCAACGGCCATGACGTTGCGTCCCGGGCGTTTGAAGATGCTTTTGTCGGGCACATCGGCTGTGGGGGCAAGGTCACTGAACACTTTTTTGCCGTCTTTGTCGACCCAAGCCCATTGCGCGCTGGCGCTAAACGACAGCAAACACACAAGAATCAAAAAAAGGCGCTGGATGGGTTTCATGGCCGGGTAGTTTATGTCAAGTCGACTGAGGTGGTTGCCCTTGATGTTGCGGCGGGCAGATACAATCGAGAATTTGGAGCCCACACTTATGCGCCTGATTGGTAAAGCGCTCACCTTTGACGACGTGTTACTGGTGCCAGCCTACTCCCAAGTCCTGCCCAAGGACACCTCCCTTGCCACCCACCTGACCCGCAACATTGCCCTGAACCTGCCCCTGGTTTCAGCCGCCATGGACACGGTGACCGAATCCCGCCTGGCCATTGCCATTGCCCAAGAGGGTGGCATGGGCATTGTGCATAAAAACATGACCGCGCAGCAACAAGCGGCCAAAGTGGCCAAGGTCAAGCGCTATGAATCTGGCGTGTTGCGCGACCCGGTGGTCATCACCCCCATGCATACCGTGCGTCAGGTGATGGAGTTGTCGGCGCAGTTGGGCGTGTCGGGTTTTCCGGTATGCGACGGCGGCAAGGTGGTGGGGCTGGTCACCGGACGAGATTTACGCTTCGAGTCGCGTCTGGATTTGCCCGTCAAAAACATCATGACTCCGCGTGAAAAATTGGTGACCGTACCCGATGGCACCACCATCACCCAGGCCAAGGTGCTGCTCAATCAGCACAAGATTGAGCGCCTGTTGGTGGTCAACGACGCGTTTGAGCTCAAAGGTCTGATCACGGTGAAAGACATCACCAAGCAGACCAGCTTTCCCAATGCCGCGCGCGATGCCCAGGGCAAATTGCGTGTCGGCGCGGCGGTAGGCGTGGGCGAGGGCACCGAAGAACGCGTCGAATTGTTGGCGCGTGCCGGTGTGGATGCGATTGTGGTGGACACCGCGCATGGCCACAGCAAGGGCGTGCTGGACCGGGTGCGTTGGGTCAAACAAAACTTTCCACAGGTCGAAGTGATTGGCGGCAACATTGCCACCGGCGCTGCGGCTCTGGCGCTGGTTGAAGCCGGTGCAGATGCGGTCAAGGTTGGTATTGGTCCGGGTTCGATTTGCACCACCCGCATCGTGGCGGGTGTGGGGGTGCCGCAAATCATGGCCATTGACAGTGTGGCCACGGCTTTGCGCGGCACTGGTGTGCCTTTGATTGCAGACGGCGGTATCCGTTTCAGTGGTGATATTTCCAAAGCCATTGCAGCTGGGGCCAGCACGGTCATGATGGGCAGCATGTTTGCTGGCACTGAAGAAGCGCCAGGCGAGGTGATCTTGTTCCAGGGCCGCAGCTACAAAAGTTACCGCGGCATGGGCTCGATTGGAGCCATGCAGCAGGGCAGTGCCGACCGCTATTTCCAAGAATCCAGCACCGCCAACCCGAACGCGGACAAACTGGTGCCTGAAGGCATTGAAGGACGTGTGCCTTACAAGGGTTCCATGGTGTCGATCATTTACCAAATGGCCGGTGGCTTGCGCGCCAGCATGGGTTACTGCGGTTGCGCCACGATTGCCGAGCTGCAAGAAAAGGCCGAGTTTGTTGAAATCACCACCGCCGGCATCCGCGAAAGCCATGTGCACGACGTGCAGATCACCAAAGAAGCGCCGAACTACCGGGCTGAATAGGCAAAAACTGGGCTCTGACTGTCATGCATCAAAAAATCCTTATCCTCGACTTTGGTTCACAAGTCACTCAGTTGATTGCCCGGCGCATTCGCGAAGCCCATGTGTTTTGCGAGGTGCATCCCTGTGATGTGACCGACGACTGGGTGCGTGCCTACGCCCGTGACGGCAAGCTCAAAGGCATTATCTTGTCGGGCAGCCACGCCAGCGTCTATGAAGACAGCACCGACAAAGCGCCGCAAGC
>JAVHPS010000340.1:0-1897 GCA_036170715.1 Rhodoferax sp.
CAGGCACCCCCGCTTACGGCGTGGGCGCCGGCAACTCGACCATGGTGATCGACGAGACCGCCAACATCGAAGAAGCGGCCATGAACACCCGTTTGAGCAAGACGTCTGACTTCGGCTCCGGCTGCTCGGCGGACGGCAACCTGATCATCCAAGAAAGCATTTTTGACGCCCTGCTGGCCCAGTTGGTCAAAGAAGGTGGCTACCTCGCCAACGACACCGAGAAAGCTGCTCTGCGCAAAGCCATGTGGGACGACGAAAACCACCGCCTGGCCGACACCGTGGCCGTGGCACCGCAAAAACTGGCCGAGGCAGCCGGTTTCAGCATTCCGGCAGACCGCAAGTTCATCATCGTGCGCGGCGACGGCATTGGCAAAGAGTTCCCCTACTCGGGCGAAAAGCTCACCACGCTACTGGCCGTTTATAAATACGGTACGTTTGACGAAGCGCTGAACATGATGCGCGGCATCTACAACGTGGGCGGCAAGGGCCACTCTTGCGGCATCTACTCGTTCAACCAGGACCACATTCACCAGTTGGCCATGGCCGCACCGGTCAGCCGCATGATGGTGCGTCAGCCGCAATCCAAGGCCAATGCCGGTGCCTTCAACAACGGCATGCCGATGACCTCCAGCTTGGGTTGCGGCACCTGGGGCGGCAACGTGATCTCTGAAAACGTGAGCCTCAAGCACTACATGAACACCACCTGGGTGTCGGTGCCAATCAAGGAAGACCGTCCGAGCGACCAGGAACTGTTCGGCGCGTTTTACGACCCAGCCCTGGAAGAAGGTGAATTCACTGCCGAAGACATGGCCAGCGCCTGCTGAACCAGCCCTGACATGACGTAAAGTGCCTGCCGTGCGCCCTCGCAGCGCTGGCAGGCCTTTTTTTTTGAGGAGAAACTGATGCAAACCCACAAACCCATTGAACTCAACGGTCAACCCATCGCTGGCGGCAAGTTCCCGCTGATCTGCACACCGCTGGTCGGGCGCACGCTGAACGCTCTCTTGGCAGAACTTGAGGTGGTGCTGCCCAAACAACCCGACGTGCTAGAGTGGCGGGTTGATTTTTTTGAATCCATTGGCGATGCAGCGGCCGTCATTGCTGCAGCGCGCGCTATCAAAAGCAAAGCAGGCGGCATTCCGCTGCTGTTCACCCGCCGCTCCACCCTTGAAGGCGGCGAAAAAATCGCGTTGAACGAAGGCCAGGTCATTGCCATGTACAGCGCCGTGTGCGAGAGCAAAACCATAGACCTGATCGACTACGAAATGGCCAACGACGTGGCCAACATCGCCCAGGTACGCACGGCAGCCAAGGCCAATGGCATCAAGCTGGTGCTGTCGTTTCACAATTTCTCCTACACACCGGGGTTGGAAACGTTGGTAGCCAAGTTCCTCAACGCTGACCAGTTGGGTGCCGATGTGGCCAAGGTGGCAGTCATGCCGCGTGACCTGAGCGACGTACTGACCCTTTTGACCGCCACCCGTGAAGCCAGTAAAAAGCTGCGCGTGCCACTGATTTCCATGGCCATGGGACCGCTGGGGGCAGTCACCCGCATGGTGGGCGGCGTGTTTGGCTCCAGCCTGACCTTTGCCGTGGGCGCCAGCAGTTCTGCACCCGGCCAGGTTCCCATTGAAGACCTGAACACGGTGCTGGCAATAATGCAGAAGTCGATGGGGAAAATTTAGTTCGAGTGGTTGGGTCGACCATCAGACCAACGGCACCGTCAACTGCGCGATAGCGGCCTGTGTGTCGGGCCTGATACCTCGCCACCATGCAAATGCCTCTGCTGCCTGCTCGGCCAACATGCCCACACCATCGGCCAAGTGGCCGGCACCCGACGCCTGTGCCAGACGCAGAAAGGGTGTGAGTCCTTTGCCATAGGCCAACTCATAGGCCA
>JAVHPS010000340.1:1997-6127 GCA_036170715.1 Rhodoferax sp.
CATAGGCCAACTCATAGGCCAGGCCTCCAGGGGCAAAGGCCGTGGCTGGCACAGGCGGCAATTCACCTCGCAAACTGGCTGAAGTGGCATTGAACACCAGGTCAAATGATTGACCTGCCAGCGCCTCATAACTGCAAGCGTTCACCGTTGCGTGCGAAGCCACCTCTGCCGCCAGGGTCACAGCTTTGGACAGCGCGCAGTTGGCGATGGTCAAACTTGCCGGTTCTTCATGGATAAAAGGCAACAAAGCACCTCGGACTGCACCACCCGCGCCCAGCACAAGAACACGTTTGCCACGCAGTGCGAATCCCAGGTTGTGCGTCACATCGCGCACCAGACCAATGCCGTCAAAGTTTTCGCCGAAGACCTGATCACCTTCAAACTTGAGCGCATTAACGGCACCCGCCAAACGCGCTCGCTCCGACAGCGTGGTGGCATAAGCACAGGCCTCCATTTTGAATGGCACGGTCACATTGAGACCACGCCCGCCTGCAGCGCGAAACGCATCAACTGCTTCGGCAAAGCCGCCGAGCGGCCCTTCCAGCGCGGTGTAGTGCATGGATTGCCCGCATGACTTGGCGTACAAACCATGAATCAATGGCGATTTGGTTTGGCTGATGGGGTTGCCGATCACGGCGTAGTGGTCACTCATGGTGTTGTGGATAGGGCGGTAAAAAGGTCGGCGGGCATCACAGCGAGATGGGGGCTGATCAAAGGCGCAAAGTCCATCTGGTCCAGCACGTCGCGCCCCAGGTCAATTCCCGGCGCAATTTCAAACAGCTCGACACCTTGTTCGGTCAACCTGAAGCTGGCGCGCTCGGTCAAAAACAACACGGTCTGGCCGCGTTTGAGTGCCTCCACGCCGCTGAAGGTGATTTGATCCACCTGCGCCACGAGCTTTTTGATGGCACCTTGTTGCAGCACACGCATCTGGCCGTCGCCGGTTTGCAGCTTGACCCCTTTGACGGCAAAGGTGCCGCAAAACACCATCTTGCGGGCGTTTTGGGCGATGTCGATAAAGCCGCCCGGCCCCACAGTCAAGCCTGCGAGCTTGCTGACGTTGACATTGCCTTGCGCGTCAAACTCACCAAAACCCAGAAAAGCAATGTCCAAACCACCACCGGCATAAAAGTCGAATTGTGTGGCGGCATCCAGCATGGCGGTGGCGTTGCGGGCATAACCAAACAACACGCCATCCATCAAGGTGCCGCCGTAGGTGCCGTGCTCAATGGTCTGGTAAATGCGGTGCTGCTCACCACGCGCCGCAATCAGTTTGGCCACGGCGTCGGGCACACCCACACCGTAATTGACCACCGGGCGCACCTTGTCGGTGTTGAACAACTCCAAGGCGGCGCGTCTGGCCACCGCCTGGCGTTCACCAAAAGTCCCCAGGGCCGCAGCTTGTTCTCCTGCATGGTCGGCCGCCTCACTCTGACGGCGTGCATCGCCTGTCAATTCACCGCTCAGCGCTGGATCAAAAGGAATGCCGTAGCTAGCTCGCTGGTCAGGGTCAACCACAATGGCATCGACCCAGGCCGATGGAATGCGCACCTCGCGCGCCTTCAAGGCGCCATTTGGCAGGCGCTCTTTGACTTGCACGATCACCTTGCCGCCGCTGTTGCGAGCCGCCAGTGCCAGCGACTGGGCGTCCACATTGGCCACTTCATGCTCAAAACTGATGTTGCCGTCTTCATCAGCGGCGCTGGCACGCACCAGGGCCACATTCACGGGAAAAGGTTTGTAACGCAGGTATTCGCGCCCGTCCATTTGCACCACTTCAGCCAGATCGTCATTGGCAGAGGCATTCATGCGGCCACCACCTTGGCGCGGGTCACACACGGTACCCAGCCCGACGTGGGTGAACAGACCGGGGCGACCGGCACCGATTTCACGCAGCAGCTGGCTCGACACACCGCCGGGCAGGATGTAGGCCTCGATCTTTTCATCCAGGGCGAGTTGCTGCATGGTGGGTGACCAGACCCAGTGGCCACCAATGACCTTTTTCACCAGTCCCTCATGGGCAAAACAGTTCATACCCTTGGTTTTTTTGTCGCCTATGCCCAAGGCATGCACCATGGTCAAGTTGCGTGGGGTTTGTGTGCTCAAAAAACGTGCCTGCACGGCTTCAAACAGGCAGGTGGCTTCCATCAGCCCGCCACCACCGCCCATCAGTGCGACGGTGTCGTTGTCACGAATGAGGTCTGCAGCCTGTGCTGCGGTCATGAATTTGCTGTTGCTCATGGTTTATCTACCCCCGAATTACCGGTGCACATCAAACAACACGGCACCCTTTTTCATGGTGCTTTTGGCTACCACCGAGCGGTGAATTTCGCTGGTGCCGTCAAAGATGCGGTAGACACGGGCATCACGGTAATAACGCTCTATGGGCAGCTCTTTGCAAAAACCCATGCCACCAAAGATTTGCACGGCACGGTCCACCACTTTGCCCAATGTCTCGGCGGCCAGCACCTTGACCATGCCGATCTGTTCGCGTGCATCAAAGCCCTGATCCAGCATCCAGGCGGCCTGGTAGACCATCCAGCGGGTGGCATTGACCTCAATGACGCTGTCGGCAATGTGCTGCTGCACCATCTGGAAGTCACCAATTTTTTGTCCAAACTGTTTACGCTCATTGGCGTAATTGACCATCAACTCCAGCACGTGGCTGGCTTTGCCCACAGCACGCGCCCCCACTTGCGCCAGGCGCACCACGTTGAGCGCCCCCATGGCCAGTTTGAAACCCTGACCCTCTGCGCCCAGCAGGCTGATGGGCTCCAGCGGCACATCATCAAAAAACAGTTCCAGGTGCGGTGTGCCGCGCAGACCCATCATCTTCTGGTCTTTGCCCACCGTGAAACCTGGCAAGCCCTTGTCCACCATGAACATGGATATCTCTTTCTCGCCGGTTTTGGCGGACACCAGAAAAAAGTCGCTCCACTCACCGTCGCTGATGAAGTGTTTGCTGCCACTCAAAACCCAGCCCGCATCAGTTTTTCTGGCATGGGTTTTGATGCCCGCCGCATCAGAACCGGCACCCGATTCGGTAATGGCAATCGAACACGTTCGCTCCCCCGCCACCGTGGGCTTGAGCCAGCGATCCACCTGCACACCCTTGCACTCCAGCAAAGGTTCATACACGTTGCCGAAAGCGCGGCGAATCAGGTAGTCAGAGGTATGGCCGAACTGCTCTTCACACATGATGCGATCCAGTGCCGACAGCCCGCCCCCGCCCAGTTCTGCCGGAATGTTCAGGGCGTACAAACCAAGTTCTCTGGATTTCTCGAATACGGCCAACGATTTTTCTTTGATCAGAAATCCCTGGTCTTCGAGTTCAGCCTCAAGGGGGTGCAGTTCTTCGGTGATGAAGCGACGGATGGTGTCGATCATCATTTTCTGTTCGTCGTTGAGTGAAAAGTCCATGAGTTTGTCTCCTGTTTAGATATTGAAGGCTTAAAGATGAATGGTTTGACCGCTCTTGGCGGCATCTGCAATGGCTTCGGTCAGGCGCAGGTTTTGCAAGCCATCATGGGCAGTGACCAGCGGTTCTGCTTCGCCGCGAATGACAGCGCCAAAATGTTCCAACTGGTGTTTCAGCGGGTCGTCACGCACCATGCCGACCACGCCCACTTCAAACGCCTTCCACCACGAGCGGTCTTGCTCGCGCGGGTAGGTTTTCAGACGCATGGTGGGCACTGACAGGCTGCCATTGGTGCCGGTGATCACGTAACAGTCTTCGTCGTCGTAACTGGCATATGCCTTGTTTTCCTGCGAGGTCTGCTCCCAGCTGCGCGGGCAGGCTGCGGTGTCTGACAGCAGGAACGTGCCCAGCACGCCGCTGGCAAAACGCAGGTTGATGGCCACCGTGTCCTCCACCGCAAAGCCGCGTGTGGCGTGGCTGGCAAAAGCCTGCACCGCCACGATGTCGCCGCACAACATGCGCAGGTTATGCACCTCGTGAATCATGTTGAGCAAAATTGGTCCCGCGCCCAGCTCACGTCGCCAGGGTGCGCTATCAAAATAATGGTCTGGTTTATAAAACGTGGCGCTGCCCATGATGGCAACCAACTGACCCAGCTTGCCAGAATTCACCACCTCTTTGGCCTTGGCCATGATGGGACTGTGGGCACGGT
>JAVHPS010000341.1:0-1283 GCA_036170715.1 Rhodoferax sp.
TATTCTGCAATATACTGTACAGTCTGTACTTTTCAGGAGCCAACCATGCCACCCACCGCCAACTATGGGCTAGAGCAAGCTCGTATTCAATTGCCGAACATCATTGCGAATGCCCATGCTGGTGCTCGTTGCATCATTACCAAGCACGGGAAACCTTATGCAGCCATCGTGCCTCTTCAAGACATTCAACAGCCAACCACTGATGCTGATTTGACGTCTGGAATATTGGCCTTACGTGGCACGGGCCGAGGGCTTTGGGGTGCCCATGTTGGTCAGACAGTATCTGACTTGCGTGACGAATGGGGTGATGCTTAAATGAAAGTCAAAGCGCCACGCCAATGGGCCAACTTGCCACAAGGCGCCACAGTAGTCGTTGATACGGCACCCTTTATCTATGTGCTGGAATCGCACCCCCAATTTTCCGATCAATTCCTGGGCTTGTTTGAAGCGGCGGCCAAGCGTGATTTGGTCGTTGCTCTCTCGACCATCACGCTGGCTGAAGTTTTGACAGGCCCACTCAAAGTCGGGCAAACAGCGCTGGCCAAGCGTTATGAGAAAAGTTTGTCTTACTACACCGTGATTCCAGTCTCAACACCGATTGCGGTATTGGCAGCGCAATTACGTGCCCAATATCACTTGCGTCTGCCAGACGCGATTCAATTGGCAACCGCCCTGGACATCGGTGCTGCTGCTTTTGTGACGCATGACCGTGACTTTTCCCAAGTCACCGGGCTAGAGATTTTGATGGGTGACAAAGGCGATACTGCATAAAAGCCGCACCCGGAAAAGAGCATAAAAGGGTAGCGTCCCCTTTTTTTCCCTCATTACCCTCTAATTACATCTTTTCAAAGCGGCAAGCCCAACTGGATTTTCATGACATGTTCAACGATTTTTATATCCGCTTTAGCAAGCGTACCCAAACGCGTCGTCAGGCGCTCCTTGGCCACCGTGGTGAGCTGGTCGGCCATGACTTTGCTGGACTGCCCCGCCACGGTAACAATGGCCTCACTGGGATAAAGGCGGCCGGTATTGGATGTCAAAGGCAGCACCTGTAAACGATTCAAATGCGCGTTTGACAGGTCGTTACTGACAATGACTGCAGGCCGGGTCTTGCGAATTTCGCCCCCTTTGGCGGGGTCAAAATCCACCCACCAAACCTCACCGCGACGCATGGGTCACGTCACTGATCAGGGCTTCACTCCAAGCCAATGCCTCTTGCTCGCGCACAGTGTCTTGCCCCATGGCCCGGTAGCCAGCAGCCAAATCATCGCCCACAACATGGG
>JAVHPS010000342.1:0-6086 GCA_036170715.1 Rhodoferax sp.
TCTGCGCAAATGCGTGCACTGCGGTTTTTGCACCGCCACCTGCCCCACCTACCAGTTGCTCGGCGATGAGCTGGACGGCCCGCGGGGCCGCATCTACCTGATGAAACAGGTGCTTGAAGGCACGCCACCAACCCGTAAAACACAACTCCACCTGGACCGCTGCCTGACTTGCCGTAACTGCGAATCCACCTGCCCCAGCGGCGTGCAATATGGTCACCTGCTCGACATTGGCCGCAAAATTGTGGACGCGCAAGTGCCACGCCCAGCCACTGAACGTGCGCTGCGCTGGGCTTTGAAAGAAGGTCTGTCCAGCCCGGCGTTTGCGCCGGCCATGGCGCTGGGCCAGTTGCTGCGCCCGCTCCTGCCCCATGCGCTGCAAAACAAAGTGCCGGCCAAACAAACCGCAGGCCGCACGCCCAGCCGCAAACACCACCGCAAGGTGTTGATGCTGCAAGGCTGCGTGCAACCCAGCATGAGCCCCAACATCAACAGCGCTACGGCGCGTGTCTTTGATGCCGTCGGTATCGAATGTGTGGTGGCGGCCCAAGCTGGCTGCTGCGGGGCGGTCAAATTTCACCTCAACGACCAGGCCGGCGGCATGGACCAGATGCGTGCCAATGTGGATGCCTGGTGGCCGATGCTGGAACGCGGCATGGAAGGCATCGTGGTCAACGCCTCGGGTTGTGGTGTCACGGTCAAAGACTACGGCCACATCCTGCGCGACGACCCCAACTACGCCGCCCGAGCCCAACGCGTGAGCGAATTGGCCCTGGATGTGAGCGAATGGCTGCCCGAGTTGGCCGCCAAACTCAAAGACAAAGTAGCCCACAACGCCAGCCGCATCGCCTTTCACCCGCCATGCTCGTTGCAACACGGCATGCAGCTGCGCGGCGGGGTCGAAAAATACATGACCGAGCTCGGCTTCAACGTCCAAACCACCGGCTGTGAGGCGCACCTGTGCTGCGGCTCGGCAGGTACCTACAGTGTGCTCAACCCCAAGCTGTCCTACCAGCTGCGCGACCGCAAGCTGGCCAACCTGGCCACCACCTTTGGCGACCAGCCACCCGATGAAATTGTGTCGGCCAACATCGGTTGCATCACGCACCTGCAAAGTGGCACGGCAACCAAAGTACGGCACTGGATTGAGCTCCTGGACGAGGCCTTGCATGGCTCAACGCACCAGGCTTGAGCCGGTTAACGCTCTGGCGGGCATGGTTTTACCGCTAGACTCCAAAGCGCCCCTTTTACCCGCTATGGATCGCCATGAACCGCAACGATTTGCAAGAAGACCCTGAAGACAGTCTGTTTACCCCGGCCGAACGCGCCCAGGCTGCAGCACGCAGCACCTGGGTCAGCGTGGGGGTGAACCTGCTGCTGACCGTGGCGCAAATCACCGCCGGGGTGCTGACCAAATCGCAGGGTTTGATTGCCGACGGCATCCATTCGCTGTCTGACCTGGTGGCCGACTTTGTGGTGCTGGTGGCCAACCACCTGAGCCAGAAAGATGCCGATGAAGACCACCCCTACGGCCACCAGCGGTTCGAGACCGCAGCCTCATTGATTCTGGGGGCACTGCTGCTGGCGGTGGGGCTGGGGATGTTGTGGTCGGCTGCAGCCAAGTTGCAAAACCCCGAGTCCATTGCCACGGTCAACAGCATGGCGCTGTGGGTGGCGGCGGGCGCACTGACGGCCAAAGAGCTGCTGTTTCGCTACATGCTGGCGGTAGCCAAACGGGTCAAAAGCAGCATGCTGGTGGCCAATGCCTGGCACGCCAGATCAGACGCGGCATCGTCGTTGGTGGTGGGCGTGGGCATCATCGGCAACCTGCTGGGTTACCCGATTTTTGACCCGATTGCCGCCGCCCTGGTGGGGTTCATGGTGACGCGCATGGGCTGGAGTTTTGGTTGGGATGCCCTGCACGACCTGATGGACCGCGCCGTGGATGAGGCCGAAGTGCAGTCGATTCGGCAAACCCTGCTGGGCACGCCTGGCATCAGCAGTGTGCACGACGTGCGCACCCGCAAGATGGGCGACATGATTGTGGTGGACGCACACCTGGAAGTAGATGCCACCCTGAGCGTAGAGCAAGGCCATGACATTGCCGTGGCCGCGCGCGCACGTGTCATGCAGCACCACCGCGTGCTCAACATGATGACGCACGTAGACCCCTACAAACGCCCCGATCTGGATCACGCCGCCCCGGTCTGAGCACTCAGACTGAAGACTCAGTCTGACGGTGCTGGCAAGCTGCCCTGCGCCACGTCCAGCGCCAAACACAAATCGGCCCAGGCTTTGCCCTTGTCCTGGCCAGAGCGGAGCAAGTAAGCGGGCGGGTAAGTCACCACCACCGGCACACCGGCAAAGCGCCACACCTGGCCACGCAGCTTGCCCAGCGGTTGTTTGGCCAGCTCAGGCGGCGTTTCACTCAGCAGCAGCTGCATGGCAAAGCGGCCCATGGCCAGAATCACTTTCGGTTGGGTGAGTGTGATCTCGCGCCGCAAATACTGGCTGCAGGTGGCCAGTTCAGCCACGCTGGGGGCACGCGCCAGGGCCGGGCGACACTTGAGCACGTGGCTCAGGTAAGCGCGCTGGGCCGGGGCAGCCGCGTCAGCCGCTGACTGCGGGTCAGGCTGCAACCGCTGCACCCCCACAGCGCGCAGCATGTTGTCAAGCAACTTGCCTGGCGCATCCACAAAAGGCTGACCTGCACGCTCTTCCTGCTCATCTGGTGGGTCGCCCAGCACCAGCCAGTCACAAGGGGTGGCCGCAGCAGGTGCAGCCAGCACCGGTGCACGTCGCCCCAGACACATGGCACAGCCCTGGCACTGGGTCACGGCAGTAGCCAGCGTGGGCCAGTCCATGTCTGCCATACCTGTCGGCAAAGCCTTGACCACTTTGGGTCCGGTGGCAGGCCGCACTGCGGGGGGCGCGCTGGGCTGCGATGCCGGTGCAGGCAAAGGCGGTGATACAACCTCTTTTTGTATGCTATTTTGGCTTTCAGCCCTTGTATTTTCTCGTCCTATAGCTATATTTTCAGTAGCATCATAACCCCCTTCCATCGGGTCATCAGTGGCCAGTGGCAACCAGACGTGCACCCCCATCTCGTGCAGCATGGCACGTTGGCGGGGGTCAAGGTCGAGGCTCATGGCGGCATTGTCCCTGCAATTCGGGTTTAACCCGGCGCGTCAAGCTTCAAGCTCATCACCACGGCATCTTCACGCTGGCCATCCGCCGCTGGGTAATACGCGCGGCGCGTGCCCACGGTGCGAAAACCCTGCGCTTTGTAGACGTGGATGGCACGGGTGTTGCCGGTGCGCGCTTCCAGCCAGAGCCACTGCACGCCCTGCCCACGCGCCCAGGTGGCCAGCGCATCCAGCATCACCCGCGCCCAGCCCTGGCGCTGGTAGGCCGGAGCCACGGTGATGTTGAGCAAGTGCACCTCTTCAAACCCTTTCATGCCAACAAAGTAGCCCAACAGCGCGTCCCCCGCCAGCAGCATCTGGCACGGGTAGCCACTGTCCAGACAGTCTTGAAAATGGCGGCGCAACCAGGGATGCGGGTGCGCCAGGCGCTCCACCGCTTCCACCGCAGCCAAGCTGGCCTCGGTCATGGGTTCGAAGCGGACTTCGATTGAATCAGAAAGTGCACTCATGGCATCAAACGCAAACCAATCAAGCCAGCGAAGCGAGCGTGCCGCCGGCCTGCGCCACCTTGGCCGCCGTGCGCTCCCGGGTGGTTTGCGCCACTTTGTCGCGGATGTAAATCGGCAAGGCCTGATCCGCCGGCACAGCCAACCCCGCCGCCAACAAGCCGGGAGCCAGCCGCAACAAGGCGCTGGCGGTGGGCCAGGCCTGCACACGCTGCGCGCCGGCGGTCTGCAGGCGCTCGCCGTAGGCGGCAAACCCATTGCCGGCCAGCACCGCAACCCCATCCCCGCTTATTTTTTCTGGACAAACAAGGCTGTAGCCCTCGTATTTATTCCATATACC
Organism: Rhodoferax sp.; assembly: GCA_036170715.1. Taxonomy (GTDB): domain Bacteria; phylum Pseudomonadota; class Gammaproteobacteria; order Burkholderiales; family Burkholderiaceae_C; genus Rhodoferax. The sequence continues at coordinate 3,990 of JAVHPS010000342.1, forward strand.
ACTCTCGAAACTATAGCTGGCGGTGTACAACTCATCCATCCGCGCATCCAGCATGGCGGTCACCCGCAAGCGCTCAGGCATGCCCAGCTGGGCACGTGCGTCTTCAGCCACCGCCAGCAACGTGTCCACCGGCAGCACTGGCAACGCCGCGCCAAAGCCCAGCCCCTGCGCCACCGAACAGGCCGTGCGCAGCCCGGTAAACGAGCCTGGCCCGGCTCCAAACACAATCGTCGTCAGGTCAGCAAACTGCAACCCGGCCTGCGCCATCAGGCGCTGGATGTCGGCAATCAAATGGGTAGAAGTCAAAGCGCCGCCGGCCGCGTCGTGCTGCCACAGCGCTGCGGCGCTGCCCGTGCCGCGTTGCAGCGCGATCGACATGCGTTCGGTACTGGTGTCAAAGGCCAATAAATTCATGGCATCCGTTCTGGTGTAGTCAAAGACAGGCCGCGATTATCCGTGCGCAACCCATAATTCAGGCCATGACACCCTTGACTTTCAAACACATCCCCACCTGGGTTGTGCTTAGCGTGGCCGTGTGGGCCTGTGCCGCCCGGCCCACGCTGGCCCAACCGCTCCCGCCAGCAGTACAAGCCGCCATGACCCGCGCCCACGTCCCAGCCGATGCCCTGGCCGTGCTGGTGCTGGAGGCCAACGGCCAGGCGCTGCCACGCCTGCGCCACCGCGCTGATGTGCCCATGAACCCGGCCTCGGTGATGAAGTTGGTAACCACTTACGCGGCGCTGGACTTGCTCGGGCCGGCCTTTGTCTGGCGCACGCCGGTCTGGTTGGACGGCCCGGTGGACAACGGGGTACTGCAGGGCAACTTGGTGATTCAGGGCCAGGGTGACCCCAAGCTGGTGCTGGAGCGGCTGTGGCTGTTGTTGCGCCGGGTACAAGGGCTGGGCGTGCAACGCATTGCCGGCCACATCGTGCTGGACCACCATGCCTTTGCCGTCGCCCCCAGTGACCCGGGCGAATTCGATGGTGAACCGCTGCGCCCCTACAACGCCGCGCCCGACGCGCTGCTGCTCAATTTCAAATCCGTCATCATGACCTTCACGCCAGATACCGAAGGAACCCTGGCGCGCATCCAGATCGACCCGCCATTGGCCGGGGTGCACCTGCCAACCCAGGTGGCCCTGTCAAAAACCACCACCTGTGGTGACTATCGAGCGGCGTTGCGGGCCGATTTTTCAGACCCCAAGCGGATCCAGTTCACGGGCAGCTATCCGGCCGTTTGTGGTGAAAAAGTCTGGCCCGTGGCCTACAGCGACCCGGCCAGCTACAACGCCCGCGCACTGGAGGGGCTGTGGCGCAGCATGGGTGGCCAGTTGGATGGCAGCGTGGTGGACGGTGTCGCACCTGCGCGTGCGCCCAGCTTTGAGGTGCTGTCGCCGACGCTGCTGGAGCTGGTGCGCGACATCAACAAGTTCAGCAACAACGTGATGGCGCAACAGCTGTTTTTAACCTTGGGTCGGGAGCTCAGCGGTGCTGCCGTGGCCACGCCGGAATTGGCCCGCGACAGCGTGCGCCAGTGGTGGCAGCGCCGCATCGATGCCAGCGATGCGCCGACCATCGACAACGGCTCAGGCCTGTCGCGCTACACCCGCATCAGCGCAACGCAGCTGGGCTTGCTGCTGAAAACTGCGTACGCTTCACCCTACATGCCGGAGCTGATGTCGTCGCTGCCGCTGGTGGGTGTGGACGGCACGCTCAAGCGCAGTCTGGCGGCCAAGGGCAGCGCACACCTGAAAACCGGCAGCCTGCGTGCGGTCATGGCGCTGGCCGGCTATGTGCACGCCGCCAGTGGCAAAGGCTATGTGCTGGTGGCCATCGTCAATCACCCCAATGCGGGTGCGGTTCGCCCGGCGTTGGATGCGTTGATTGATTGGACGGTGCAGGACAATCTGGCCCCATGAACCTGATTGACCTGATTGGCACCCTGGCTGCCATCCTGACCACCGCCAGCTTTCTTCCTCAAGCGATTCACACCTTCCAGACCAAGGATGTACGCGGCATCTCGCTGGGCATGTACAGCGTTTTCACCGTGGGCGTGGCGCTGTGGCTGGTATACGGCTTGCTGCTGCAAGCCTGGCC
>JAVHPS010000343.1:0-6077 GCA_036170715.1 Rhodoferax sp.
GCGATGCCGTGGGCACCACGCTGTATTACGGCAAGGGCGCGGGCTCTGAGCCCACTGCCAGTGCGGTGATTGCCGACCTGGTGGACATCACGCGCCTACAAAGCGCCGACCCGCTGCACCGCGTGCCGCACCTGGCTTTTCAGCCCAACGCCATGAGCGATTTGAAAGTGCTGCCGATGGGCGAGGTTGTCACCAGCTATTACCTGCGCCTGCGCGTGGCCGACGAGACCGGTGTGCTGGCCAAAGTCACCGGCATCCTGGCCGAAGCCGGTATCAGCATCGACGCGGTGCTACAGCGCGAAGCCGACGAGGTGTCGGCCGATGCCAAGGTGGCGCAAACCGATGTGATCATCCTGACGCACGACTGCGTTGAGGCCAAAATGAACGCGGCGATTGCACAGATGCAGGCGCTGCCCAGCGTGCTGCAGCCCATCACCCGCATTCGCAAGGAAGAATTGGCCTGATGCGTGACCTACGATCTGAAATTGAAGTAAAGTAATACCTGAATTTGTAATACTTTAGGGGTCTGCCATGGGTCACGCGCTTACGGTCAAAGGTCAGGTCACCATTCCCAAAGCCATGCGCGAGCACATGGGCGTGAAGCAGGGGCAGGAGCTTGAGTTTGTGGCCCAGCCCAATGGGCAGGTGCTGATGTTTCCGGCCAAGCCGGTTGCGCCGGCAGAAAATCCGTTTTTGAAGTGGATGGGCACAGGCATCTCGGGCATGACCACCGAAGAAATCCTGCGCGAGACGCGTGGCGAGGATGCCATGCGATGATTTTTGTTGACTCCAGCGTCTTGATTGATGTGATCGAAGCCAAACCCGACTGGAAAGACTGGAGCGCGGCGCAGCTCACGCAACATGCCGCGCGTGACGGATTGGCCATCAATGCCATCGTCTTCGCCGAGATATCCCGCAGCTTTGCGCAAGTTCAAGTGCTGGACCAGTTTTTGCAAGAGGCCGGTATCCGGGTCTTGCCCATTCCCAACCCGGCTGCGTTTTTGGCGGCCCAAGCCCACCGACGCTACCGTCAGGCCGGTGGCAGTCGCAGTTCAACCTTGCCCGATTTTTTCATTGGTGCGCATGCCTGCGTTGAACAACTGACGCTGCTGACCCGTGACCCGGTTCGCATACGCACCTACTTCCCAACGGTTTCTCTCATTTCACCAGATTGACTCGTCATGCTCTACCTCTCCACCCGCGGCGACACCAGCCCCAAACACTTTTGCGACATCCTGCTCGAAGGCCTGGCCCCCGACGGCGGCCTGTATCTGCCTGCGCACTACCCACAGGTGGACGCGACCACCCTGGCGCGCTGGCGCGAGGTCTATCACAAGCAAGGCTACGCCGAGCTGGCTTTTGAGGTGCTGTCCCTCTACATTGATGACATTCCTGCTGCAGATTTAAGAGCGTTGTGCGCCAAAACCTACACCGCTGAGGTGTTTGGTACGGGTGAGATCGTGCCGCTGCGCCACCTAGAAAACGGCATCTGGTTAGAGGCCCTGTCCAACGGCCCGACGCTGGCCTTCAAGGACATGGCCATGCAACTGCTGGGCAACCTGTTTGAATACGAGCTAGCGCGCCGTGGTGAAACCCTTAACATTCTGGGGGCCACCAGCGGCGACACCGGTAGCGCCGCCGAATACGCCATGCGCGGCAAAAAAGGTGTGCGCGTCTTCATGACCAGCCCAGCCGGGCGCATGAGCCCGTTCCAGCAAGCGCAGATGTTCAGCCTGATGGATGAGAACATCTACAACATCGCGGTGGACGGCGTGTTTGACGACTGTCAGGACATGGTCAAGGCGGTGAGCAACGACCTGGACTTCAAGCGCAAGTACAAGATCGGTACTGTCAACAGCATCAACTGGGCGCGGTTGCTGGCACAAGTCGTTTATTACTTTGCTGGCTACTTCCAAGCCACTCAGACCAATGCTGAGAAAGTCAGCTTCACCGTGCCCAGCGGCAACTTTGGCAATGTGTGCGCCGGCCATGTGGCGCGCAGCATGGGCCTACCCATTGCCAGACTGGTGGTGGCCACCAATGAAAACGACGTGCTCGACGAGTTCTTCAAGACCGGCGTGTACCGGGTGCGCAGCAGTGCCGACACGTTTGAGACCTCCAGCCCATCCATGGACATCTCCAAAGCCAGCAACTTCGAGCGCTTTGTGTTTGACCTGTTGGGCCGTGATGCGGCTTTGACCAAGGCGTATTTTGACGATGCCTTGCGCCGCGTGGGCTTCTTTGACCTGGAAGCGCACCCGGCGTTCAGCCAGGCTTCCACCAAGTATGGCTTTGCGTCTGGCAAAAGCACCCATGCAGACCGTCTGGCCACCATCAAGGACACTTGGGAGCGTCATGGCATGGTGATCGACACGCACACGGCGGATGCCGTCAAAGTGGCGCGTGAGCACGTCAAGCCTGGCGTGCCGATGATCGTGCTGGAGACTGCACTGCCCATCAAATTTGCCGCAACCATCGTCGAGGCCATCGGCCGCGAGCCGGATCGCCCGGCCAAATTTGTGGGCATTGAAGCATTGCCCAAACGGGTTATTTCGATGGCGGCGGATGTGGCGGCCATTAAATCCCTGATTGCCAAGCAATGTGCATAAAATTGGCTTTTAGCCCTTGCTAAATAACGGCTATCAGCTATTAAAAAGAAAGTATTTGAGCATGAATGTGGTTGGATTCGCCGGCTTTTCCGGCTCGGGCAAGACCACACTGGTCGAAAAATTGATCCCGGCGCTCAAACGCAAAGGGCTGCGCGTTTCGGTGGTCAAGCACGCACACCACCGTTTTGACATCGACCACCCTGGCAAAGACACCTTTCGCCACCGTGAGGCGGGCGCTTTTGAAGTGGTGGTGGCCTCCACCCAGCGGCTGGCGTTGATGCGTGAATTTGAGGAGGCCAAGCGGCCCACGGTGCACCAGCTGATTGCCGAGCTGTACGACGGTGTCGATTGGGTGCTGGTCGAAGGTTTCAAAGACTCGGATCTGCTCAAGGTCGAAGTCTGGCGCGCCAGTGCGGACAAACCGGCGCGCTACCCGGATGATGACTTCATCTGCGCCGTGGCGACCGATTCGCCCGACCAACTGCCCACGCCCACCGGTTTGGCGGTGCTGGACTTGAACGACCCCGCTGCGGTGGCTGACTGGTTACTGTCCCAGGGCACGCGCTTTGACTACCGCTGTGAGAACTACGCATGACCACCCCACGCCCCCCCCAACAAGCCCTGAAATCGCTGGATGACGCACTGGCACAGTTGTTGGCACATGAGCAGCCGCTAACCGGCGTGGAGCAAGTCAGTACCTTGGAGGCTGATGGCCGGGTGCTGGCAAACGATTTGGCCTCCAGCCTGCAAGTGCCGCCACAAGACAACAGCTCGATGGACGGCTACGCCGTGCGCTGCGCTGACCTGGCATCGGGCTGGCTGGCGTTGCCCGTCAGTCAGCGCATTGCAGCGGGCAGCAGCGGCCATGAACTGGCCCGCATGTCGGTGGCACGTATCTTTACCGGAGCACCCATTCCCCCTGGTGCGGACGCAGTGGTGATGCAGGAAGACTGTGAGCTGCAACCCGACGGCATGGTACGCATCAAGACCGCCCCCAAGCCGGGGCAGTGGATTCGCCGCGCCGGTGAAGATGTCACGCGCGGTGCTGTTGTGCTACCAAAAGGAGAGCGACTAACGCCCGCTGCACTAGGGTTAGCGGCCAGTATCGGCCTGAGCCACGTGGCCGTGGTGCGCCGCCCCAGGGTAGCCTTGTTTTCCACCGGTGACGAGCTGGTGATGCCCGGTGCGGTGCCCCCGCAAGACATGAAACCGGGCGCTATTTACAACTCCAATCGGTTTTTCCTCAAAGCCTTGTTAACCCGTCTGGGCTGTGAGGTGAGCGATTTGGGCATCGTGCCCGACAACCGTGCCGCCACCATCGATGCCTTGCGCAGCGCAGCGCAACAACACGATGTGATTTTGACCAGCGGTGGCGTGTCGGTGGGCGAAGAAGACCACATCAAACCCGCCGTGCAAAGCCTGGGGCATCTGGACTTGTGGCAAATCGCCATCAAGCCGGGCAAACCCTTTGCTTACGGCTGGGTGGGGCCGGGTGCGGACAACACCGCAAATGTGGCAGGTGGCGCTGGTGTGGCGGATGCGATGGCGGGTGGCACAGGCACGGTGTCTGGGCGCAGCGCAGCGCAGGGCGCGTACTTTATCGGCCTGCCGGGTAACCCGGTGTCGAGCTTGGTCACCTTTTTACTGCTGGTGCGTCCGTTTCTGCTGCGGTTGCAGGGCGTGAACGAAGTTGCTCCAAAGGCAATAGCTGTCAGCGCAGGTTTTACCTGGGCCAGGGCTGATAAGCGCCGTGAGTTTTTGCGCGTCAAACAGGGGCCGGACGGCAGCTTGGCGCTGTTCCCCAACCAAAGCTCGGGGGTGCTGACCTCAGCCGTGTGGGGCGACGGCCTGGTGGACAACCCACCGGGCCAGACCATCGCGCCGGGTGACACGGTGCGTTTCATTTCTTTTGCGGAGTTGCTGGCATGAAGGTCACGGTCAAATATTTCGCTGGCATCCGAGAGGCCCTTGGCACAGGGTACGAGACGCGCAACACCGCTGCTACCACGCTGGGCGCGTTGCGTGATGAATTGATCGCGCTGGGCGGCGCATACGCACCCAGCCTGGCGCGTGGCAAGGCGGTGCGTATGGCACTGAACCAGGTTATGAGCGACGAAACTGCACCTTTGACCGAAGGTGCTGAGGTGGCGTTTTTCCCGCCCGTGACAGGCGGTTAAAACACTATTTATTAGATAGCTGCTTGCGATTTATATATAAGGGCTAGAGGCCAATTTTTTATGAAAAAAATGCCCCGCGTTTCAGTTCAAACTGCCGACTTCAACCTAGCCGATGAAATCGCCACCCTGCGCGCACAAGACCCGCGCGTGGGCGCGGTGTGCAGCTTTATCGGCACGGTGCGTGACCACACTGCGGACGAGCCCGGCCAGATCAGCAGCATGGAGCTGGAACACTACCCCGGCATGACCGAGGCCAGCATTGAGGCCATGATCGACGAGGCCCTCAAACGGTTTGACATTTACGCCGCCCGCGTCATCCACCGCGTGGGGCTGTTGCAGCCACTGGACCAGATTGTGCTGGTGGTGGTGACCAGCGCGCACCGTGGCGAGAGTTTTCAAGCTTGCGAGTTTTTGATGGATTACCTCAAAACCCAGGCCCCGTTCTGGAAAAAAGAGCAAAACCCAAACGGTGCCAAATGGGTCGATGCGCGGGTGAGCGACGATGCCGCTCTGGCCAAGTGGGGCATTGTTGCGGCTAACGCCTGAGCAAGCCGCACGTCGACGGGTCGCTGCGCCTGCGCCTACGCCGGGCTCGTTTCAGGCTGAACAGAGGCTTCGGGTTGAAACCACCCCACTTGACCCCATGTACGGAGCAGTTCAAATTTTTTGGAGTGTCTCATGCGTGCCGACAAATTCACCACCAAATTTCAGGAAGCCCTGGGCGATGCCCAGTCTTTGGCGCTGGGACAAGACCACGCCTACATCGAACCAGCCCACGTGCTGGTGGCCTTGCTCAAGCAAGAAGACGGCCCCAAGGCGCTGCTGCAACGCGCCGGGGTGAACGTCCCAGGTTTGCTGGCGGCTGCTGAAGCGGCCGTCAAGAAACTGCCCCAGGTTACCGGGCAGGAGCAGGTGCAAGTGGGGCGCGACATGGTGTCGCTGTTGCAAGCGTCCGAAAAAGAAGCGATCAAGCGCGGCGACAAGTTTGTGGCGGCCGAGTTGTTTTTGCTGGCCCTGTCTGAGAGCAAGCAAGAAGTTGGCAACCTGGCCCGTGCCAACGGTCTGACGCGCAAGAGCCTGGAGGCCGCCATTCAAGCCGTGCGCGGCGGCCAGAGCGTGGACAGCGCCGATGCCGAAGACCAGCGCGAAAGCCTCAAAAAATATTGCATTGACCTGACCGAGCGCGCCCGTGCGGGCAAGCTCGACCCGGTGATTGGCCGCGACGACGAGATTCGCCGCGCCATCCAGGTGCTGCAACGCCGCACCAAAAACAATCCGGTCTTGATTGGCG
>JAVHPS010000344.1:0-1279 GCA_036170715.1 Rhodoferax sp.
ATCTGGCCCTCAATGGTCAGGTCTTTCTGATCAAACACGGTGTTCCACTCCACCTTGACCGAACGTGGCAGCACATTCGGATTGGCCAGCACGATCTCGATGTGACCGTCGGGTGCGAAACGCTCGGGTGCCTGGAAATTCTCTTCAATCGGCGCTCCCCAAGAGTATTCAATGCTGACTTGTGCGCCAGAGCTGGGCAGGATCAGTGGTTTGAAGGTGATCACGCCATCCAGATAATCCACTTTTCCGGTGGCGTCCCCGGTGAGCAGCCCCTGACCATCATCCGTGGCGGTTTTGTTGACCCCTTCTGTGATCCAAGTCAACGTGACCGTGCTCGGTGCCACGCCAGGGTGGGCCAGTGTGAACACGGACTGCGCGGCAATGGCCACGCCATAGACAGCCGTATCGGCAGTAGCCAGCCCATAAGTGGCGAGCACATGGGTTCCCGCATCAGGCAAGGCCGCAAGCGTGACCATCATCGACCCAGTGTTGAAATTGAGCGTGCCAGCGCCCACCGAGCCAAAAGCACTGCGCAACTGGCCGTTACCCGCATCACGCAAGGTGTACCAACGACCCTGTGCACGGTAGCTGAGCGCAAAGCTGCCAGGCTTGGGAGCCGGATCAAAGATCGCCACCAGGGTGCTGGAGCGTGATTCCGCAGTGACCGCCCAACTGGCAGTGTGCAAGGAACGCACCGGCGTTGCAGCGGGTGTGTAGATGATGGTCTTGGCCCCAGCGTAGCTCACGGCAGGATCGGTGATCGAAATCAGCCCATTGGCGTAATCCACCGCACCCACTGCGCTACCAGCCGCAGACAACAAGCCACCATCGTCAACCAGGGTCAAGCTGCCGATGGTGAGTTTGAGCGTGTTGGGCATGATGGCCTGACCCACGCTGATGGTGTGAGAGGTGTTGAGTGCCACCGACGTGGTGATCGTCACCGGCCCACCCGCAGCAGATAAAACCACCTGCTCGCCGTTGGGTTTCAAGTCGACCAGTGGCGTTTCAGTCTGGGCACTGGGCACCAGTTGGGTATAGACACTGCTGGCACGAATGCTGAATGTCCCGAGATTTGCTGCTGCGGCCAGCGGCACCACCCCCACATAGGATCCAGCATCAGCCACTGTGGTGTCGCGCACCCGGGTCGCACCCGCTGCCGGTGCCGCCTTGGCATTGCCCTCAGTCCCCTGGAAATCGGTGCGCAAGGCATCACTGATGGAACAAGTCACCACGTTCATGTCGACCATCTTTCCCTGGCTGTCCTCAAACTTTCGCTTGA
>JAVHPS010000345.1:0-1277 GCA_036170715.1 Rhodoferax sp.
GGTGAAAACGGTGCGCAGGGCGGCGTCTAGGGTGGTGAAAAAGCGGTCAATCATGTCGGTCTCACGTCAAATAATGTTGAATTGTTGCACGATGGGTGATCTCAAGTCCAAGCACGCCATTGAGCCAATTTGTCAAAACGGGCTAATAAAAAAGGCTCCTTTCGGAGCCTTTGACATGAACATTCGCGCAATTTAAAAGCGGTGGCGAATGCCAAAAGCGATGCCTGTGGAATCGGTGCCGGCAGTTGCCGTGACACCACCAATATAGCCATTGCCGCCGGGTGCAACTTGAGCCAGATTCTTGTTGTTGAATCGCACCCAAACAGCATTCAGATCAGTACGCTTAGACAGTGCATAGGTATACGCTGCACCATATGACGATACGTCCGCATTGGCGGGGCGGTTGTCGTTGTAATCGCTGTAAGCGACAGAAATCGTATTTTTTCCAACCACATGACGGTAACCAATGTGGATCAAAGTACCGTCTTGTTTAAAGGCATTCACATAGGCGGTTTGAATCTGTCTGGCTGCAGCAGCTCCAGCACCTGCGCCAAACGTTGCGTCTAGTGCAGCGGTTGCAGCTGGAGTCAGCGCAGCAGCAATGCCAGACAACGAACTGGGGTTGTCGTCATTGATCTTGATCACCATACCGGTCAACTTATCGCTACCAAATTTCATTGACGCGCCCAATACGGAGGTCGTCAAAGAAGCTTGCCCCAACTCGTTGTTGGCCTTGTTGTAGCCCAATCCCACAGAAAAATCGCCAGTTATGTAATTGGCATTCAAGCCAAACATCTTGCTGGAATTATTGGCGTTTTCTCCACTGTCGCCCAAAGAATACATCAACGCACCAGACACACCGTCTTTCACAAAACGATATTGAAGCGAATTAGATTTGCGAATTTCCAGAACTGCTGGAAAAGCAACAATTTGCCCGGAAGACAGGCCAGACTGTGTTTCCATAATGTCGTAGGCAGCATGGGTTTCGAAAGCCGGTGTGTACATGCGGCCAGCCAAAACAGCACCTGCGGGTGTCACCAAGCCCACATAAGCTTGCCGATCAAACAAGCGATTACCGTAAGTTCCCACGTTCACGCCATATTCATTCAATAAAGTTCCAGGTGCACCAGCCGCCCCCACCACACCATTCACAAACGGTTGGTAAGCGGCTGGCAAGCCCAAAAGCGTGGCTGTTGAGAAACGATCAGAAATTTGATTGCCTGAAATCGGTCGACTGCTGTTGCTCCCGGTATCCAGCTCCACGCGACTCTCGAGCG
>JAVHPS010000346.1:0-6018 GCA_036170715.1 Rhodoferax sp.
CAGGTGCCTTGGCCAGGTAGCGGTTCAGAAAGTCGCGAAACGGGCGCTCGCCAATGAAGCAGATGCCGGTGGAGTCTTTCTTTTTGGCGTTGGGTAGGCCAATTTCAAGCGCCAGCCGACGCACCTCGGTTTTCAGCAGTTCGCCCACCGGAAACAGCGTCTTGGACAACTGTGCCTGGTTCAGCCGGTGCAAAAAATAGCTTTGGTCTTTGGCCGGGTCCAACCCCTTGAGTAGTTCAAAACGACCGCTGCCCAGTTGTGCCTGATGCACGTCCAGCGCGTTGCCCTTTGGGCCGATGCAGCGCACCCGCGCGTAATGGCCGGTGGCAATTTTGTCGGCGCCCAGGCGCATGGCGTGGTCCAGAAAGGCCTTGAACTTGATTTCGGCGTTGCACAGAATGTCGGGGTTGGGCGTGCGCCCGGCGCTGTATTCGCGCAGAAAGTCGGCAAACACGCGGTCTTTGTAATCAGCGGCAAAGTTGACGTGCTCAATCTCGATGCCAATCACGTCGGCCACGGCGGCGGCGTCCAGAAAGTCTTGCCGCGACGAACAGTAGTCGCTGTCGTCGTCATCTTCCCAGTTTTTCATGAAGATGCCCACCACCTCGTGGCCCTGGCGCTTGAGCAGCCAGGCGGTCACGGCCGAATCGACCCCGCCGCTCAGGCCTACCACCACGCGGTGGTGTTGTGGTGGGCGGCTCATGCGCACAGGGAGCCTGTAGCGGCTTGCAGCTGCATCACGCTGGCATCGGTGTGAAGCAGTGACATGGGAAAACGCTGGCCTTTCAAGTAGTCTTCCATGCACTGCAGCACCAGGGGACTGCGATGGCGTGTGGCACTGGCGCGCACCTCGTCCGGGCTGAGCCACAGGGTGCGCACAATGCCGGTATCCAGGCTGCGGCCTGGTTGCAGTTCTCCCAGCGTGCCGCCAAACGCGAACCGCAGGTAGGTGATGTCCTCCAAGTTACGCTGGGCGCTGGCTGGTCGTTGAAAACGCGACATGTAGACACCCAAAAGGTAAGCGGGTGTAAAGGTGTGCATGGTTTCTTCCAGGGCTTCGCGTGCACAGGCCTCAAGCAGTGACTCGCCCTGGTCGAGGTGGCCGGCCGGATTGTTCAGGCACAAGCCTTCGGGCGTGTGCTCTTCCACTAGCAAAAATTTACCATTTTGTTCAATGATTGCGGCCACGGTGGCGCTGGGTTTCCATCTGTAAGTCATGACGGAATTATCGATAGGTTTGGGCGTTGTAGTGCGTCTGATGTAGATCAAAGCAAGCTTGTTTTTCGTTTCGTAGCTGAAAAAAACTGATGTAAGCTCAGACGGTTTTTTGATTTACATCTATACCTAAACGAGGAGTCGCTCCATGCCAACTGGTGCAAATAGTCAAGGTTCAAGTGGCAATTCTGCTGCAACCGGTCCCTCAGACACGGCCAAGGTCGGGCAGCGCATTGGCGTGCCACGGGAAGTTTTTCCGGGCGAAAAACGTGTCGCTACCGTGCCTGAGGTGGTTGAGAAACTGATCAAACTCGGGTTCAAGGTGGCGGTTGAATCCGGTGCCGGCGATTTGGCCAATTTCAGCGATGAAGCCTACCGTGCTGCTGGTGCAGAAGTCATCACTGGGGCGGCAGCGCTCTGGTCGGCATCAGATATGGTGTTCAAGGTGCGTGGACCAACTGCTGATGAAGTTGCGCTCCTGCATGAAGGCCAGACCCTGATCAGCTTCATCTGGCCGGCACAAAACCCTGAATTAATGCAACAGCTCGCCGCCAAAAAGGCGACCGTGCTGGCCATTGACGCACTGCCGCGCACACTGAGCCGCGCGCAGAAGATGGACGCATTGACTTCCCAAGCGGGTGTTGCCGGCTATCGCGCTGTCATTGAGGCTGCCAACGCGTTTGGACGTTTCTTCGCCGGCCAGATCACGGCGGCAGGCAAAGTACCGCCAGCCAAAGTTTTTATTGCGGGTGCTGGCGTGGCCGGACTGGCGGCGATTGGCACGGCAGCCAGCCTGGGTGCCATCGTGCGCGCCAATGACACGCGCGCCGAAGTGGCTGATCAGGTGGTGTCGCTGGGTGGCGAATTTGTCAAGGTGGATTATGTTGAAGAAGGCTCCGGCGGAGGCGGCTACGCCAAGGTCATGAGTGAAGGCTTCCAGCAGGCCCAGCGTGAGATGTACGCCAAACAAGCCAAGGACGTGGACATCATTATTACCACGGCGTTGATCCCTGGCAGGCCTGCACCCAAACTCATCACCGCCGAGATGGTCAAGAGCATGAAGCCCGGCAGTGTGATTGTGGACATGGCGGCCGAGCAGGGCGGCAATTGCGAGCTGACCGAGCCTGGGCAGGCCGTGGTCAAGCACGGTGTGACCATCGTCGGCTACACCGACCTGGTTTCGCGCCTGGCCAAGCAGTCGTCCACCTTGTACGCCACCAACCTGTTTCGGCTGACTGAAGAACTGTGCAAAACCAAGGACGGCATCGTCAACGTCAATATGGAAGACGATGCCATTCGCGGCCTGACGGTCACCAAAGACGGCAGTGTCACCTGGCCCGCCCCGGCACTCAAACCGGCGGCAGTGCCCCCGGCAGCCAAACCGGCCGCAGCACCTGCGACCAAAAAAGCCAAAGGCCACGGCGAGCCCAGCGCCCCGATGCCTGCGGGCAAACTGGCCATGATGTTTGCGGTGGCGGTGGTGCTGTTTTGGCTGATTGGTCACAGTGCGCCCAAAGAGTTCATGTCGCACTTCACCGTGTTTGTGCTGGCCTGCTTTGTGGGCTACATGGTGGTGTGGAACGTGAAACCCGCGTTGCATACACCGCTGATGAGTGTGACCAACGCGATATCGAGCATCATTGCGATTGGTGCGCTGGTTCAGATATCCCCCTTGATGGATGCACCTGATCGACCCAACGGACTGATCACCTGGATTGCCGCCGTGGCCATTGCCCTGACTGCCATCAATATGTTCGGCGGCTTTGCCGTTACCCAGCGCATGCTGGCCATGTTCCGTAAATAAGAAGAGGAGCCACGCATGAATTCGAGTCTGGCCACGGTTGCCTACATTGGTGCGACCATTTTGTTCATTTTGAGCCTGGGTGGTTTGTCCAACCAGGAGAGTTCCCGCCGCGGCAACCTGTTCGGCATGATTGGCATGACCATTGCCGTTCTGGCCACGGTGTTTGGCCCGCAGGTCACCGGGGGCGGTTATGCCTGGATTGTGGGGGCCATGCTCGTTGGTGGCAGCATCGGCCTGTACCTGGCGCGCAGCGTGCAGATGACGCAAATGCCCGAGCTGGTGGCCTTCATGCACAGCATGGTCGGCTTGGCTGCAGTGTTGGTGGGCTTTGCCACGTTTGTTGACCCTACGGCAACGCACGGCTTTGAGGGCGCAGCCAAAACCATTCACGAACTGGAAATTTACATTGGCATCTTCATTGGTGCGGTGACCTTGTCTGGTTCGGTCATTGCCTTTGGTAAATTGTCCGGCCGCATCGGTGGCAACCCGGTGTTGTTGCCAGGACGCCATTGGATGAATCTGACGGGTTTGCTGGTGGTGATTTACTTTGGTGGTGTCTTCATGGGCGTGCACACGGTGCAAGATGGCTTGACCCCCATCGTGGTCATGACTGTGATTGCGCTGCTGTTTGGCGTGCATATGGTGATGGCCATTGGCGGGGCGGACATGCCGGTGGTGGTGTCCATGCTCAACAGTTACTCGGGTTGGGCGGCAGCCGCTACTGGTTTCATGCTCAGCAACGATTTGTTGATTGTGGTTGGTGCGTTGGTGGGCTCCAGCGGTGCAATTTTGTCGTACATCATGTGCAATGCCATGAACCGCAGCTTCATCAGCGTGATCGCCGGCGGGTTTGGCACCACCAGTGCCAAGCCTAAGGCGGCTGCAGGCAGCAGCGAGCCAGCAGGTGAAGTCACACCCGTCAGCGCGGTTGAAACCGCAGAATTGTTGCGTGAAGCCAAGAGCGTGATCATCGTGCCGGGCTACGGCATGGCCGTGGCACAAGCCCAGCACACAGTGTTTGAAATCACCAAACACCTGCGTGAAAAAGGCGTGAATGTGCGTTTTGGCATTCACCCGGTGGCCGGGCGTATGCCGGGCCACATGAATGTGTTGCTGGCTGAGGCCAAGGTGCCCTACGACATTGTGTTTGAAATGGACGAGCTCAACGACGACTTCCCCAGCACCGATGTGACCATGGTGATTGGTGCCAATGACATCGTCAACCCAAGTGCGCAAGACGACCCGGGCAGTCCGATTGCCGGTATGCCGGTGCTTGAAGTCTGGAAGTCCAAGACCTCCATCGTCATGAAGCGCAGCATGGCCTCAGGTTATGCGGGTGTAGACAACCCGTTGTTTTACAAAGAAAACAACCGCATGTTGTTTGGCGATGCCAAGAAGATGTTGGACGAGGTGCTGACATCGCTGCGTGCCTGAATGGGCAGCTGCATCAAAAGGGCCTGATCAGGCCCTTTTTTTTGCCTGGATTTTGTGTGATTTCAGAGGGCTGGAGACGGCCCTCTAATTAGGGAAAACATAGCTTACAAAAGCTGACAAATCGGTGAGAATGCACGATTATTTCATTCACTGGAGTGTTGACCATGACCGATCGCATTTGGCTGAGCAGTTACCCTGAAGGTGTTCCCGCAGACATTGATGTCAACCGCTATGCCTCGATGGTCGACATGATGGAGGAATCCTTTGCCAAGTTTGCCAGCCGCAGTGCATACAGTTTCTTGGGCAAAGAGCTCAGCTACAAGCAGGTGGATGAACTCAGCCAGACCTTTGGTGTCTACCTGCAAAGCCTGGGCTTGGTCAAGGGCGACCGGGTAGCGGTGATGATGCCCAATGTGATGCAGTATCCGATTGCTGTGGCTGGCATCATGCGCGCCGGTTACACGCTGGTGAATGTCAACCCGCTCTATACCGCGCGTGAACTCGAGCATCAGCTCAAAGACTCGGGTGCCAAAGCCATTGTCATTCTTGAGAACTTTGCGGCCACGCTTGAGAAATGCATCGCGGCGACCCCGGTGAAGCATGTGGTGCTGTGTGCCATGGGCGATCAACTGGGGTTGCTCAAAGGGGCTCTGGTGAACTATGTGGTGCGCAACGTCAAAAAGATGGTGCCTGATTTCAACTTGCCGCAAGCCGTGCGTTTCAATGCCGCCATTGCCCAGGCCACCAGTGGCAGCTTGAAAAAAGTGGCACTGAAACCGGACGATGTAGCGGTGCTGCAGTACACCGGTGGGACAACCGGAGTCTCCAAGGGGGCGGTGCTGTTGCAGCGCAACCTGGTGGCCAATTTGTTGCAGTCCGATGCCTGGTTTCAGCCCGCCTTGAAAAAAGTGCCCGAGTCTGAACAGATTGTGTCGGTGTGCGCCTTGCCGCTGTACCACATCTTTGCGTTTACAGTGAACATGATGCAGTCCATGCGCATGGGCGGCAAATTGATTTTGATCCCCAATCCACGCGATATGCCAGCGGTGCTTACCGAACTGTCCAAGCACAAAATTCATGTCTTCCCGGCGGTCAACACTTTGTTCAATGGCTTGGCCAATCACCCTGATTTTGGCAAAGTCAACTGGAAAAATTTGATGGTTTCTGCTGGCGGCGGGACGGCGGTGCAAAGTGCCGTGGCCAAAATCTGGTTTGAAAAAACGGGGTGTGCCATTTGTGAAGGTTACGGCTTGAGCGAAACCTCACCCATTGCCACTTCCAACCCCATTACTGTGACCGAATATTCCGGCTCGATTGGTGTGCCGGTGCCCAACACGTGGTTGAAACTGCTCGACGACGACGGCGTGGAAGTGCCACAGGGGCAACCCGGCGAAATCGCCATCAAGGGGCCGCAGGTCATGGCCGGATACTGGCAGCGCCCGGATGAAACGGCCAAGGTGATGACACCTGACGGCTATTTCAAGTCAGGTGACATTGGCGTGATGGACGAGCGTGGTTTCTTCAAGATTGTCGATCGCAAGAAGGACATGATTCTGGTCAGCGGC
>JAVHPS010000347.1:0-25470 GCA_036170715.1 Rhodoferax sp.
GTCAAAAGCAACGCCATCGTGTTCTGCAAAGACGGCATGACCTACGGCGTGGGCGCCGGGCAGATGAGCCGCCTTGATTCCGCGCGCATTGCATCCATCAAGGCGCAAGCAGCGGGCTTGAGCCTGGCCGGGACGGCAGTAGCCAGCGACGCGTTCTTCCCGTTCCGCGACGGGCTCGACGTGGTGGTCGATGCCGGAGCCACCTGCGTCATCCAGCCGGGTGGCAGCATCCGCGACCAGGAGGTGATCGACGCCGCCAACGAGCGCGGCGTGGCCATGGTCTATACCGGCGTGCGGCATTTCAGGCACTGAACAGCTTGGAAGACGCTTTGGGCGACCCGAAGATCTATACCCGTCATGCCATGCCGACGAGCTGTGCTCCCTTGCGAAACAATGCCGCGCCGTTCGGATCAAAGTGGAAGGCAGCAATCAAATCGTCGTAGCTGTATTGAGGCCTCAGCTTGCGAAGCGAGTTGGCGTGGGCAAGTGCTTCGTCGAGTGAGCCCGCCAGCGCCAGACTGAAAGCGGCGATGCCGAGAATATGGGCATGCGCGTTTGGGCGCGCGGCAGCCTTGGTTGCCCATTCGGCAGCTTCATTGAACTGCCCCAGGCGCACGAGTGCGATGGCGCGCACGCCCAGCATGCCGAACAGGAGTGGGTCAAAGGGACTGAGGAGGCGGGAGTGATCGGATGCCGATATGGCGGCATGCGGATCGCCAGTTTGGGAATGCACGAACGCCAAGGTGTAATGCGCCAGCGCAAAGCTCGGGCTCAGTTCGATCGCCTGCCCCAGTTCAAGAACGGACTGGTCATGCTGTCCACGCAGCCAGAGCGCGCGACCCATGGCCCAGTGCGCTGCGGGGTTGCGTTCATCGACGATGAGGCTTTGGTTGGCTGCTTCATAGGCAAGGTTGATTTCCGACTCACGCGGTGCCCAACCCTGGAAAGCGATCTGGAAATGCGTAAAAGACAGCCCGGCGTAGGCCCGGGAGAAGGTTGGATCAAGGCGCACTGCCATTTCAAAAAAATTGTGTGCCCGTTGGTTATCTTCTTTGTTGAAGCGGTACATATGCCACAGCCCGCGGTGGTGCGCTTCCCAAGCATTCAGCGAGTTTGGTGGACGCAGAATCGCGCGGTTACGCTCAGTCATCTCAATTTCGCTGGCAAGACACGCGACGATTTTGTTGCCAATTTCGTCGAGCACGCAGAGTGCATCGTCCCATTTTTCGCTGATCACCTCGGTCCAGATAATCCGGGCAGTGCGTGTCTCTTCGAGTTCAACTGTGACGCTGAGGTTCTGATCGCGGCGCTGCACCGATCCGCTGACAACGTAGTCCACCTTCAATAGTCTGCCCGCTTCTTGCGGGGTCAGTCGACGCTCATGCAACGCGAAAACTGTCCCTTGTGCAATCACAAAAATGCTTCTCATCTGCGCGAGCCGGGCGATGACATCGTGGGCGAGCGCGCCGGCAGTTCCGCCACGTGCATCGGTGACAGGTGAGAGGTCGGCAAATGGCATCACCGCTATCGAAGCCCGCCGGGGATCTGTGCTCGTGGTGTCGACAGATTTGCTGGCAACGGCTTGCGCAGCAGACAAGACCGTGGTTGGCATCGGCTCGTGCTGCTGCACCACAGTGGCAAAGCGGTAACCTCGCCGGTGGATGGTCGCGATGAATTTCTGTTCTTCCCCGCTGTCTCCAAGAGCTTGGCGAGCTGCCTTGACGCAACTGCTCAAGCTCGAGTCGGTCACCACCTTGCCCGCCCACAAGGTGTCGAACAACTCCTGGCGGGTGACGATGCGGTCGCCGTGCTGTGCCAAATAGACCAGCAAGTCGAACACCATGGGTTCGACCGGACGTACCTGACCACTGCAGCGCAGTGTGAACAGGCTGGTGTCGAGTTCAAAGCCCCTGAAAGTCAGCAGCACATGCTACCCCTCTGGAATCAAGCAAGCCAAATCTTACGGCAGTAGCCTGTCCCCACGAAATCTCCACAAGACCTCCATGGCATCTTCAAGCTATAGGTATCCTGTGTCGGTATTGTCATGGTCAGAGAACTGTCTTAACCGGGTTGGCTCTCGTAACTCCCTCAATCTGAAAGGAATCCATCATGACCCAAACTCTCTATCAACGCTTGGGAGAATCCGAAGGCATTGCCCGTATCGTGGCCGATGTCATGGCTGCTCATCTCGCCAACCCCCTCGTCAAAACCCGGTTCGAGAACATCAAGGACATGGAACGTGCCAAACGTATGGCTTGTGAATTCTTTGGCGCGGGCACCGGTGGCCCCAATCCCTACAGCGGCAAGGACATGCTGGCTGCCCATCAAGGCATGAATATCAGTGAGCAGGAGTATCTTGCTGTGATGGATGACATTGTTGATGCCTTGGATAAAAACCAATGTGACAGTGCAACCAAGAATGACGTGATTGCCATTCTCTACTCGCTCAAAGGCCACATCATTCGTGTGTAACAAGTCGCTGGTAGGTGGGCTGGGAATGGGTTGGGCATAGACGCTTTGCGCGCCGCCCAGCGCCACCCCGAAGCCGGTCATGACCTCGTCAAACACCAGCCATTCGCATAGCCGCGGGGTTTTGCTTCGGCAGCGGTGCGAACTTGAGTGTTTTAAAGTGCCAGCAAAGTGCCGTCACCCGCCAGCGATGCCGGTTGCCACTGCGCCAAAAGCTGGCGGATGCCGGTGGTTTTGCCCACCTG
This sequence comes from Rhodoferax sp., assembly GCA_036170715.1. GTDB lineage: Bacteria > Pseudomonadota > Gammaproteobacteria > Burkholderiales > Burkholderiaceae_C > Rhodoferax. The sequence goes on from JAVHPS010000347.1 coordinate 2,715, forward strand.
GCCCGGGCCGGTCAACACCTGGATCAGGGGGGCAGCGGCGCTCAGTCACTGTTCAAGCTGGACGACAAAAGCGCGTTCAAATGTTGGGGTCTTGGTGGCGGTTTATACGTTTTTGCTAGACCGATCTGGCAAAAATACTAGACTGACCTGGTGAAACGTACAAATCAAGCGCCCAGAATCACGTTGGGCCGTTCAAATAGCGGGCTGGGTTTATATGAAAAATACGCCTACAGCCCCTATTTATAAGGGCTAGGCGCTCTTATTTTGATATCAACTTGAACACCTCGCGCGCCGCCGCCACGGTCTGGGCGATGTCGTCGTCGGTGTGTGCGGCACTGACAAAGCCGGCTTCGTACAGCGCTGGGGCGATGTAGATGCCACGATCGAGCAGGCCGTGAAAGAGCTGGTTGAATTTGGCCCCGTCGGACTTCATCACCTGGCTGTAGGTGCTGGGCAGGGTGGGCAGCAAATAAAAGCCCATCATGCCGCCTTCAGAGTCGCCACAAAATGCCACGCCGGCATCGGTGGCGGCCTGGGTTAACCCGCTGATCAGGGCGCGGGTCTTGCGCCCCAGTTCGCCATAAAAACCGGGCTTGCTGATTTCCTTGAGGGTGGCCAGTCCGCAGGCGGTGGCTACCGGGTTGCCGCTCAGGGTGCCGGCCTGGTACACCGTGCCCAGCGGGGCCAGGTGGTTCATCACAGCGCGCTTGGCCCCAAAGGCGGCCAGTGGCATGCCGCCGCCAATCACCTTGCCCATCACCGTCATGTCAGGCTCAAAGCCGGGGATGGCCTTGGCATAGACGCTCTGCGCGCCGCCCAAAGCGACCCGAAAGCCAGTCATCACCTCGTCAAACACCAGCAGCGCGCCGTATTGCGTGCACAGCTCGCGGCAGCGTTTCACAAACGGCACGCTGGCGCGCACAAAGTTCATGTTGCCGCAAATTGGTTCCATCATCACGCAGGCAATTTCACTGCCTTGGGCGGCAAATGCAGCTTCAAGTTGTTCGATGTTGTTGTATTCCAGCACGATGGTGTGTTGCACCACTTCAGGTGGCACGCCGGCGCTGGTGGGGTTGCCAAAGGTGGCCAGGCCAGAACCGGCTTTGACCAAGAGCGCGTCGGCGTGGCCGTGGTAACAGCCTTCAAATTTGATGAATTTGCTCCTGCCCGTGGCGCCGCGTGCCAGGCGAATGGTGCTCATGGCGGCTTCGGTGCCAGAACTCACCAGACGCACCATGTCCATGCTGGGCATGAGTTTCAAAATAGCCTCGGCCAGCTCGACTTCACGCTCGGTGGGGGCGCCGTAAGAAAAGCCTTCAAGTACCGCTTTTTGCACTGCTTGCAGCACAGCGGGGTGGCCGTGGCCCAAAATCATGGGGCCCCAGGAACCGATGTAGTCGGTGTAGCGCTGACCGTTGGCATCCCATATGTAGGCCCCCTGGGCGCGGCTGATGAAGCGTGGTGTGCCGCCCACCGCGCGAAAGGCGCGCACCGGTGAATTGACCCCGCCGGGAATAACCTTGGCGGAACGATCGAACAAAATTTGGTTGCGGTCAACGGGGTGTGTCATGGTGGTGAAGCTCCTGTGGGTGGACAGAAATCAAGCCTATGGGCAGCGGGTGTGCGCCAATGGGTTGTTGCTGTTGAAGGTGGACACACATGCTGAACCCGTCCTGTCGATAGGGGAAAGCGATTGGTTGGGCATCGTCGAGCCGGTGTTTTCTTCAGGCAAAATGTGGCGGTTTACACTGGCACTGTCAACTTGACCAGTCAAGTGGGTGTGCAGTGACGGTATTCTATTTGAAGGCTATGGAAGCTGTGACGCAATCGACAACTTGGATGTGCCTTATTTGTGGCTGGATTTATGATGAATCTTCAGGTGACCCGGAGCATGGGGTTGCGCCGGGTACGCCATGGAATGCTGTACCATTGAACTGGACTTGTCCCGAATGCGGAGCCCGCAAGGAAGATTTTGAAATGGTCCAGATATGAATGTACTGCGCGCAAGTTGCCGGGCGGTGTGCAGAAATGTAGTAAGTCATTAACGCAGAGGTGACAACTTGTGAATACAACGGGGTCAAACTTGAAGATTCTGGTGGTTGATGACAGCAATACCATCCGCCGCAGTGCCGAGATTTTTCTCAAAGCCGGTCATCACGATGTGGTGATGGCCGAGGATGGTTTTGATGCCCTTGCCAAAGTCAGTGATTACCATCCCGATTTGATTTTTTGCGACATCCTCATGCCGCGCCTGGATGGCTATCAGACTTGCGCCATCATCAAGCGCAATGCGAAATTTGCCAACGTGCCGGTGGTGATGTTGTCGTCCAAAGATGGTGTGTTTGACAAAGCGCGAGGCCGCATGGTGGGTGCGCAAGATTATTTAACCAAGCCGTTTACCAAAGATCAGTTGCTCAAGGCAGTAGAACAATTTGGTGCGGTGGTGCAAGGAGTTGCAGAGTGACTATTAAGAACGTATTGGTGGTGGATGACTCAAAAACCGAGCTCATGTATTTGACCGACTTGTTGCAAAAGAATGGCATGTCAGTGCGTACAGCGGAAGATGCTGAGCATGCAATGAAACAACTGGCTGAGCAAAAGCCCGACCTGATTTTGATGGATGTTGTGATGCCGGGCCAAAATGGCTTTCAGCTGACACGTTCCATCAACCGCACGCCGCAATATGCCGACATTCCCATCATCATTTGCACCAGCAAGAGCCTGGAGACGGATCGCGTGTGGGGCTTGCGCCAAGGTGCTAAAGACTACATCACCAAACCGGTAGTCGCAGCAGAATTGATGGAAAAAATCAAGGCACTGGGCTAAGGCGCACAAACTCCATGGCTAACAAGGAAGCGCTGAGAGATCTGCAAAGTCGACTAGCCGAGCGGCTTCATGCGGCTCGTCATGAAGGGGCCGCTGCTGCTTGGCTGGCAGTTCAGGTCGGTCAAGCCGGGTATTTATTGCCACTGGGGCAATCGGGTGAGATTTTTCCGGTGGCCGCCACCACGGCCATGCCGTATTCGCAGCCCTGGTTATTGGGGGTGGTCAATTTACGGGGTGGACTTTACAGTGTGGTGGACTTGGCGGGCTTCATGAATGGTGTGCAGGCGGTGGCACGTTCTGAGCAGGCTTGGGCACAGGCACGGTTGATCACATTCAACCCGGAGCTGGAAGTCAATTGTGCCCTGGTGGTGGATGCCCTGGTGGGGTTGCGCCGTCAGGATGCGTTTGCTGGTGTGATGCCCGCGCCGCCGGGTTCGCCGGATTATTTTGGGCAATGCCTGGTCGATGCGCAAGGTGTAGCCTGGCAAGAAATCAACTTGCAAACATTGGCACAGAACGCTGGTTTTCTCAGCGTGGGTGTATGAATTTTTACCTGGGGTGATGTGATGGCTGTTGTGGATCAATTGAAAAATTTGTTCAATAAAAAATCCCCGGATGAAAGTCCGGTGTCGCGTTTTGATGCGCAAGATGAGGCTTCGGCCGAGCAGACAGAAGCCGAGTTGAAATCCGGTCAAACCCAATACGGCACATTTGACACGCCCGCCACCCCGTCGGTGCCACCCCAGGCAGAGGCTGGTGTGGATGCGGCTGCGCCGGTTCAGGCTGACCTGGTGTCGCTACCGGTGCTGGGCAAAAAAACCATTGCGCAGCATCAGCGACTGCTGTCCGTGATGCTGGGTGCTTCGTTGGTGCTGCTGGCTGTGGTCACCCTGGTGGGGTTGAATAAATCCGAGCAGTCGGCGCAGCAACTTAACGCAACCGGTCAGTCCTTGATGCAGTCGCAACGGTTGGCAAAGTCGGTCTCGCAAGCGCTGGTGGGTGATGCCAAGGCTTTCCCTGATGTGGCGCAGAGTGCACAGGTGCTGGTCAAATCGGTGCATGGCTTAAAGGCTGGCGACCCCGACATGCGACTGGAAGAGTTGGGGGCCAATTTTGGCCCCATGCTGGACAAAGCAGCCCCGCTGGTGGATCGTGCCGAAAAGAGTGCCGCGGTGGTGTTGGCGCAAGAGAAAATTCTGACTCAAGTGGGGTCTGCGTTGCGCCTGATCAATCGGCAGTCGTCCGATTTGCTTGAAATTGCAGAAACCATATCGTCACTCAAGCTTCAGCAAAATGCACCCTCTGCCGACATTGCCGCTGCCGGTCAGTTGGTGATGTTGACGCAGCGCATTGGCAAATCATCCAATGAATTCCTGACCATGGAAGGGGTGAGCCCGGAAGCCGTGTTTTTGTTGGGTAAAGACTTGAATTCGTTCAAGGAAATTGCCAAGGGTATGCTGGACGGCAGCCCCGAATTACGACTGGCAGCGTCCAGTGACGCACAGACCCGCGAACAACTGGCTGCATTGATCAAGTTGTATGAAGAAACGCGTACACAAGCTGGTGCAATTTTGGGTAATCTGCAAGGTCTGGTGGCGGCGCGTGAGGCGCAGGTGTCAATCATTAACGACAGCGAAGAATTGCGTAAAAACCTGGAAGAATTGCAAGCCGCCCTGTCAGCCAAAACTGGTTTGAGCGGTGTCGCTTTAACTACCTTGTTGTTGGCGGCGGTATTGGCCTTGCTCAGTGCGGGCGGACTCTCCTATGTGCAACTGCTTGACAGCCGTCAGCGGCAACAACTGGCCGAATCGCAGCAGGTGCAGGCGCAACAACAAGAGCAAGAAGCCAAGCGCGTCAACGATGCCAATCAGGCCGCCATTTTGCGTTTGATGAACGAGCTGCAGACCGTAGCCGAGGGTGATCTGACACAAGAAGCCACCGTGACTGAAGACATCACCGGGGCCATTGCCGACTCGGTGAACTACACCGTTGAAGAATTGCGCTCGCTGGTGGGCAACGTGCAAAGCACAGTTGCCAAGGTGGCACAAACCACGGCTGAGGTGGATGTGACTTCCACCGAGCTGTTGGCAGCTTCCAACGAACAATTGAGTGAAATTAGGGACGCGGGTCGGTCGGTGTTGGACATGGCCACCCGCATTAATCAAGTGTCCACCCAGGCGCAGGAATCGGCCGATGTGGCGCGTCAATCCCTGAAAGCCGCTGAAGTTGGTTTGCAGGCGGTGCAGAACGCCATTGGCGGTATGAATTCGATTCGGGATCAAATTCAGGATACCTCCAAGCGCATCAAACGACTGGGCGAATCGTCGCAGGAAATTGGTGAAATTACCGAGCTTATTTCTGATATTACCGAACAGACCAATGTGCTGGCGCTGAACGCCGCCATTCAGGCGGCCTCGGCTGGCGATGCTGGTCGCGGCTTCTCCGTGGTGGCCGAAGAAGTGCAACGACTGGCTGAACGCTCCGCTGATGCAACGCGCCAAATTGGTACCTTGGTGAAAGCCATTCAGACCGACACACAAGATGCGGTAGGGGCCATGGAGCGCTCTACCCAAGGGGTGGTTGAAGGGGCCAAGCTGTCCGACAATGCCGGTGCTGCCCTGACCGAAATTGACCAGGTGTCACGCCGTCTGGCTGAACTGATTGAGCAGATTTCTGCATCTGCGTCGCATGAAGCCGATCTGGCCAACGGGGTGGCAGAAAACATCCAGCACATTTTTGCCGTGACCGAGCAGACCGGTGAAGGTACGCGCAGTACGGCAGCGCAGGTGCGCGAGTTGTCCAAAATGGCAGAGGAATTGCGCCAGTCTGTGGCCCGCTTCCGCATTGCCTGATCGGGTGTGATGCTCTATTTCACTTTTTCATTCCTCACTCATGCATTCTGAATCTGCGCAACCTGTTGAACATGCAGCCGTCGAGCCGGATTTGGGCCCTTTGGCCTGGGTGCTTGATGAATTGCGCAAATCGCTTGACGGGGCCATCAAGGCCTTGAAGCGTTTTGTGCGTGATGCCGAACTGGCACGCGGGTCGGATCTGGCCGCGTTGGATGCCAGTCAGTTGCGCATTGCCCGACAGCAATTGCACCAGGCTGTAGGCGCATTGGAAATGGTCGGCTTGGAAGTCCCGGCCAGGATGCTGCGCAGCATGGAAGCGTTGACGCAAAAATTTGTGCAACGCCCGGAATTTTGCAGTGATGCAGCCGCACTTGCGGTAGAACACGCCAGCTTCGCTTTGACCGATTACCTTGAAGGCTTGCTCAAGGGCAAACATTCTTCATCGGTGGCCTTGTTTCCCCAATACCGCGACGTGCTTGAATTGCTGGGTGAAGATCGCATCCATCCGGCAGATTTGTGGGTGCACGATTGGCGCTGGCTGGACGTGCCGCTGCCGCCTTCGACTGTGCCATTTGACTATGACCTGGTGATGCGTTCGCGTGTTGATGGTTATGTGTTGAAAGTCGTCAAGACCGCCAATAAATCATGTGCCCGGGCCATGTCGGACATGAGTCTGGGCTTCGCGGCAGCGCAGACTTCGCTGCACCCGCGTGTGTTTTGGGCCGTGTCGGCCGGGTACTTTGAAGCGGTTGCTTTGGGCTTGTGTCCAGCCAATGTGTATTCCAAACTGGCGGCTTCGCATGTGTTGTCGCAGTACCGCAGCCTGGCGGGCGGTACTGCAGACGTGTCGGATCGTCTGGTGCAGGATTTGCTCTTTTTCTGCGCCCAGGCGCACCCCTCTGACAAGCAGCCGGCTCCAGCGTTGCGGGCGGTGCGGCAAGCCTACGCCCTGACCAATGATGTGCCCACCAACTATGTCAAACCCCAGTTCGGCTTGTTTGACCCGGCCGTGCTGGTGCAGGCACGCAAGCGCATTGCCGCCGCTACCGAGACTTGGTCTGCACTTTCGGGTGGCGATGTGCATCGGATCAAGACCGCATCTGACCAGTTCAGCCTGGTGGCTGAGTCGATTCAGAAATTGCACCCGGACGGCGCGGGACTGGCTGCTGCCCTGAAGCGTGCAATGGAGGTGGTGGCGCGCTCTGGCAAACCGCCCGTGGCTGCATTGGCCATGGAGGTGGCGACCGCGGTGCTGTACCTTGAAGCAGCCTACGACGACCTGGATCCGACCAGTGAAGAGATGGCCGCGCGCAGCTTGAGCTTGTCCAAACGCCTCAACCATGTGATCGAACAGGGGGTTTCCGAACCCCTGGAAACCTGGATGGAGGAGCTGTACCGGCGCGTCAGCGACCGCCAGATCATGGGCAGCGTGGTGGATGAACTGCGCACTACCTTGAGTGATGTGGAAGGTGCTTTGGATGCATTTTTCCGCCAGCCTGAACACAAATTGCCCTTGCATGAAGTGCCAGGCAAACTTGCCACCATGCGGGGCGTGTTCTCGGTGTTGGGTCTGGATCAGGCCGCCCTGGCGGCGCTGCGCATGCGCGACCAGGTGGAGCAGTGTCTGTTGAGTGACGAGCCTGCTGAACTGGGCCAATCGGGCATCTTTGAAAAGCTGGGTAACAGTCTGGGTGTCATGGGTTTCCTGATTGACATGCTTAGCTACCAGCGCGAGCTGGCCAAAAAATTGTTTGTCTATGACGAAGTGTCGGGTGAATTCAGATCCCTGATGGGGCGCAGCAAAGCGTCAGCCTCGCCAGTTGCCGCAGACAGTTTGCCAACTGACTTTGATCTGTCTGGGTTGGACACCGAACCCGCACCGTTTGAGTTACCGCTTCAAGCGCCAGCCCGACCCGTACCGGCTGCCCCTGCGGTCGAAGCGCCAACTTCGCACGCGCCAGAACAGATCGCCCAAGATGCCGGCAGCGCCGAAGAGGACGATGCCGAGCTACGCCAAATTTTCCTGGATGAGGCCCGCGGGGTGTTCCTGGAAGGGCTGCAGGCGTTGGCTGTTCTGCATGAAGATCCGGCCGCATTCGATCAACAAGCCGGATTGCGGCGCGCTTTCCATACCCTCAAGGGCAGTTCACGCATGGTGAGCTTGAACGAGTTCGGGGAGGCGGCATGGGCCATGGAACAGTTGATTAACGCGTGGTTGCCACGGCGTGAGCCCGCCAGCCACGAACTGATCAAACTGTCAGGCCAAGCCTTGACGGCACTGCAACAGTGGGTGGAAGACATTGCGGTATCCGCTGATATGCATTGGAGCGCCCAGCCGTTCCGCACCGCAGCCGATTTGTTACGGCTTGAGAATGTAGGCTCCGACCTGTTGCCACAAACTGCCGTGCAAACCGCGACCCAACCCACAGCGCAGCCTGCTGATGTGGTTCAGCCTGAGGCTCCTGATGCAGCGGTGGTGTCGCCTGAAGCCCGTGTTGAAACATTGTCGCCAGAGCCAGAGCCAGAGCTGGTGGCGGCGCAAACTGAGCCGCAGCCATCCGCTCCGTCAGTGTCCGAGGTTGCGCTTGAGTTCGAGCCGACTGATGTGTCTGACTTTGGTGCGACGCAATTGCTTGCCGATGAAACGGCTGCGGATGTCCCGGTGCAGGCGGTAGCTGCCGAGTCAGCGCCCCTGGAAGCATCGTCTGTAGCAGACGATGACGCGCTGCTGGCGACTGAATTCATGTCAGAGCTTGATGCACCCGAGGCCATCAAAGAGGTGGTGGTTGACGAGCAAGTCAAGCTGATCGGTAGCCTGCGCATTGGCATTCCGCTGTACAACGTTTACTTGAATGAAGCGGATGAATGGTCACGCCGGTTGTTGACTGAATTGACCGAGTGGTCACTGGAACTGGATTGCTCTGTGCCGGAGCACGTCACGTCCTTGGCGCATTCCCTGGCGGGTAGTTCAGCAACGGTCGGTTTCATGGCCTTGTCTGATCTGTCACGTGCGCTTGAACATGCGCTGGCGCATGTGCAACTGGCTGGTGTCAGTTTGCCCGCGCACGCCAGCTTGTTTGTTGCTGTGGCGGAAGACATTCGGCGCTTGTTGCACCAGTTTGCAGCGGGTTTCCTCAAAGAGGCTGATCCAGACCATTTGGCGGCGTTGCATGACTTGCTGGACGCTGACTTTTCGTCCGAATCTGCCGCTACCACCGGGCCTGAAACCGATTGGGCCACCGACTTTGTGGTGTCTGAAAACGAATTTTCCTCGCTGTTTGGTGCTGAGGACGCGGCGGCTCCTGTGGCTCCTGCGGGAGTGATGCGACCGGTTGATGTCGGCGCGGACGATATCGATGCACAAGACGTGCTCGACGTGGATCTGTTCCCGATTTTTGAAGAAGAAGCACTCGATCTGTTGCCGCAGTTGAGTGCCGCGCTGCGGCAGTGGAGTGCCCGCCCGGACAACCTGAGCGCACGCCAGGAAGCCTTGCGCCAATTGCACACCCTCAAAGGCAGTGCGCGTCTGGCGGGTGCCATGCGCCTGGGGGAAATGGCGCACCGCCTGGAATCAGCCGTTGAAGGCATTGACCTGGAATCGGCACGATCAGAAAACATTGAGCCTTTGTTGGCCCGTCTGGACGATATTTCGGGCGTATTTGCCACCTTACAAGCCACGCCAGTGCAGGCCTTGACCCGGCCCGAATCGGTCGAGCCCGCGGCAGAAGAGGCAGCGTTGCAGCCCGCGTTGTCGCCGGTGCTTGCACCGTCGGTCAAGGTGTCCCTGGCCCCGGTGTCGGCAGTTGCTTCCATGCCAGCGATATTGCCGTTGCGCCGCGCTGCCGGTCAAACCGTGCGTATCCGCTCCCAAGTGCTTGATCGCATGGTCAACCAGGCCGGTGAAGTCATGATGACACGGGCGCGGCTCGAGGCCCGTCTGGGGCAACTGCGTGGTTCACTCGATGAACTGACCAGTAATCTGGATCGCCTGCGCCGTCAATTGCGTGACATTGAGCTGCAATCCGAGTCGCAAATGCAATCCCGCCTGGCACAAACCAAAGACTCGGTGCAAGGCTTTGACCCGCTCGAATTTGACCGTTTCACCCGTGTGCAGGAACTCACCCGCATGATGGCCGAGTCGGTGCACGACGTGGCCACGCTGCAGCGCAATCTGCAACAAACCGTGGCCGGGGTAGAAGACGACCTGATTGCCCAAGCTCGCCAAGCGCGTGAACTGCAGCGTGATTTGCTGCGCACCCGCATGGTCGAATTTGACAGCATTTCAGAGCGACTCTACGGCGCTGTGCGGCAAGCTTCCAAAGACGTGAACAAGCAAGTCAAGCTTGACATTGTGGGCGGTTCGCAAGAGATGGACCGTGGCGTGCTCGATCGTGTGACACCGGCGTTTGAGCATTTGTTGCGCAACGCTGTAGGTCATGGCATTGAATCGGCTGAGGTTCGTCAAACGCTGGGCAAGCCAGCCACCGGCTCGATCAGCATCACGCTGGCGCAACAAAGCAACGACGTGGCTCTGACTTTCCGTGACGACGGTGCCGGGCTCGACTTGGTACGCATTCGTGCGCAAGCGCTGGCCCAGGGACTGGTGTCTGCAGCAGACCATTTGACCGATGCGCAGGTGGCCAACCTGATTTTTACCTCTGGCTTGTCAACCGCATCGGAGATCAGCGAACTGGCCGGGCGGGGCATTGGCATGGACGTGGTACGCAACGAGATCAATGCGTTGGGCGGGCGCATCGAGCTCAGCACCCAACCCGGTCAAGGCACTGAATTCCGCCTGGTGTTGCCCTTGACCACAGCGGTCACCCATGTGGTGCTGTTGCGTCTGGGTGAGGTGGTGATGGGGACACCCTCAAGTCTGGTTGAGCTGGTGCGGCGCGTACCGGCTGCCGAATTGTCAGCCGCTTACAGCGCTGGCCATTTCAATTTCAACGGCGAAAACATTCCGTTTTACTGGGCCGGTGCGCTGTTGCAGGCATCCAAAGCCAGTGCCGAAGTCGCGGGCAAGACCGCGTCGGTGGCTATTTTCCGCAGTGCCGGTCAGCGCGTGGCCTTGCATGTGGATGAAGTGCTGGGCAACCAGGAAGTGGTGGTGAAAAACCTTGGGCCACAGCTCTCCAGACTGCCTGGTCTGGCCGGTATGTCGGTGTTGGCCTCGGGTGCTGTGGTGCTGATTTATAACCCGGTGGCGTTGGCCGTCACCTACGGGCCGCAGGCCCGGGCTTTCAGTCTGGCCCCGACCGAACCGGGTGCGCCGCCGGATCAGGGGGCGTTGGGGGCTGCACCGGCTGCACTCAAAGCACCGCTGGTGCTGGTGGTGGACGACTCCATCACCGTGCGCCGTGTGACCCAACGCTTGCTCAAGCGCGAGGGTTTTCGGGTTGCACTGGCTGCCGACGGCTTGCAAGCGTTGGAAATGTTGCAGGCCGAGAAACCCGCAGTGGTGTTGACTGACATCGAAATGCCCCGCATGGATGGCTTTGACTTGGTGCGCAACATCCGTGCCGATGCCAGTATGGGGGCAATGCCGATCATCATGATTACCTCACGCATTGCCGAAAAACACCGTGACTATGCGCTTGAACTCAAGGTTGACCATTACCTTGGCAAACCTTATCCAGAGGACGAGTTGATTGCCTTGGTGCGGCAATATTGCGAAGCTGAAACTAAGGTGTGAAATAAGACTGCAGCCCTTTAAAGTAAAGGGGCGTAAGCAATATTATTGATAGCAATTAACCGCTCAAAATGCCGTCTTTCATGACGGCATTTTCTTGACCACTGCATAGCGCGCCAAGGTTTTTTCCCGTGCTTCGTCGTGCCGCACCAAGGGGTTGGGGTAGTGATGCCCGAGCGTGATGCCAGCGGCCTGCAGTTCCAGTGGTTTGGCCAGCCAAGGGGCGTGGATGGTTTTGTCAGAGAGTCCCGCGAGTGGTGGCAAGTAGCGGCGGATGAATTTGCCCTTGGGGTCAAATTTTTCACTTTGACTGACCGGGTTGAAGATGCGAAAGTAAGGCTGCGCGTCGCAGCCACTGGAGGCCACCCATTGCCAGCCACCATTGTTGGCGGCCAGGTCAAAGTCGTTGAGTTTCTCAGCAAAGTAGCGCTCACCCCAGCGCCAGTCCAGCCCCAAATCTTTCACCAAAAAGCTGCCGACCACCATGCGCAGGCGGTTGTGCATGTAGCCGGTCTGGTTCAGTTGCGCCATGGCGGCATCCACCAGCGGGTAGCCGGTCTGGCCGCTGCACCAGGCCGCAAACCAGGCCTGCGCCTGGGCCCCACTTTCCCATTGGATGGCATCGTATTCGGGCTTGAACGCCCGGCTTGCCACATGCGGGAAATTGGCCAGAATGGCAAAGTAAAAATCACGCCACACCAGTTCACTCAACCACACCGCCGCCCCGGCACTGCCTGCCGCTTGGCGCTGTAGCGCCAAACGCACCAGCTGGCGGATCGACACCGTTCCAAAGCGCAGGTGCACCCCCAGGTAGCTGGGGCCTTTGACCGCGGGAAAATCGCGCGTGGTGTGGTAGTCGTCCATGCGCTCAAAAAACGCTTCAAAAAGCGCTTGCGCGCCGTGTTCACCACAGGGGATTTTGAGACTGGCCAGGTTGGTGGGCTCGAACCCGATGTCGGCCAGGGTCGGGACGTGCTGCGCCAGGGTGCGGGGCCGTTCACACAGACGCTGCCCCAGTGCGCTGCAGTCATGGTCTGGCACATCAGCGGCAGACACACGTGCGAGCCAGTTGTTTTTATACGGGGTGAACACGCCATAGGGCGTGCCGCTTTGGGTCAGGATGTCGCGCCCTTCAAAAATCACCTGATCTTTGCAGGTGATGAAGGCGCACCCGGCTTGTGCCAGCGCCGCTTGTACCTGAGCGTCCCGGGCGATGGCCTGCGGCTCGTAGTCACGCGCGGCAAACACCGCCTGCACCTGCAGTTGTGCGGCCAAGGCAGGAATAGCCTCGGTGGCCCAAGCATGACGCACGATCAATCCGGCATCCGCTTTGCCACTGAGCTTGCGCAAGCCAGCGTCCAGCTGCAGCAAGGATGCGCGGATGAATTCCACCCGGCGATCGGCCCGCGGCAAGTTTTGCAAAATGGCCGTGTCAAACACAAACACGCAGTGCACCTGGTGGCACTGGCGCAGGGCGGCATGCAGGGCGGCGTTGTCGTGCAGTCGCAAATCGCGACGCAACCAGACCAGACCGGTGTCAAATTTGGGCGCGTTGTTCATCGTTAAAATTGTTCCATGTCTGAAGATTCTGCCCCCATCAATCTGACGAATCATTTTTTGATCGCCATGCCCGGGCTGCAGGACCCACTGTTTGAGCACAGTGTCGTTTATCTCTGTGAACACAGCCAGCGCGGGGCTTTGGGTCTGGTCATCAACAAACCTTGCGAGATTGACCTCAAAGGCCTGTTTGACAAAGTAGAGCTGCCCCTGACACGCCCGGACTTGCAAACAGCCCCGGTTTTTTTTGGTGGCCCGGTGCAGACCGAGCGTGGCTTTGTCCTGCACGAGGCCACTTTTGCCGCCGCTGACCAGCCCGAGCATCCGGTGTATGCCAGCACCATGGTGATTCCTGGCGGGCTGGAGATGACCACCTCGCGCGATGTGCTGGAGGCCATTGCCACCGGCAGCGGCCCGCGCAAAGTGTTGATCTCGCTGGGCTACGCCGCCTGGGGCCAAGGCCAGTTGGAGTCCGAGTTGGGGGCCAACAGCTGGCTCACGGTGCAGGCGGATGCCCGGCTGATCTTTGAAACCCCGGTAGCCGAGCGTTATGCGCAAGCGCTCAAGCTGCTCGGCTTGGAGCCGTGGATGCTGTCACCTGATGCGGGGCACGCATGAACGCCGCCACGGGCAGTGTCAGCATCAACCCGCAGCCGCTGGTGGCCGCCCACTTGCAAACCTTTCTGGCGCTGGACTTTGGCCTTAAACGCACCGGCTTTGCCGTGGGCAACCGGCTCATGCGCACGGCGCAACCGCAAGGCACGATCACCGCGGCGGGCGATGCGCGTTTTGACAAAGTGGCGCAACAGCTCAAAACCTGGCAACCCGATGCGCTGGTGGTAGGGGTGCCCTTTCACCCCGACGGTGCGGCGCACGAGAACACGCAGCGTGCGCGCCGTTTTGCCCGCCAGCTCCATGGCCGCTTCAACTTGCCGGTGTTTGAAGTGGATGAGCGCTACACCACCACCGAGGCGCTGGCCAGTGGCGCACGCGATGCCGATGCGGCTGCCGCCTGCATCATTCTGGAACAATTTTTAAGGAGTCTTCCATGAGTTTGTTGGCGCTGGATGCCGAGGCCTTGTACGCCGATTTGGCCCGCAGTGTGCGCGCTTTGTTGCACGCTGACACGCATTTGCTGGGCATCACCTCCGGCGGCGTGTGGCTGGCCGAACGCTTGCAAAAAGACCTGGGTCTGACGGCCCCGATGGGGATTGTTTCATCGTCCATGCACCGCGACGACTTTGCCCGCCGGGGCATGACCGCATCGGCGCAGACGCAGATTCCTTTTGAGGTCGCTGGCGCGCAGGTGCTGCTGCTCGATGACGTGCTCTACACCGGGCGCACGGTGCGCGCGGTGCTCAACGAACTGTTTGATTTTGGCCGCCCCGCCAGTGTCAAGCTGGCCGTGCTGGTGGACCGCGGTGGGCGCGAGCTGCCGGTGGCCGCAGACCTTTGTGCGGCCCGCATCACGCTGCCTGCCAGCCAGTCGCTGGCGTTGGCACGCGGCGCAGAGGGCCGCTTCAGCTTCAATGTGAAAGAAATCTAACCATGTTGTACAAGCGCAATCCCCAACTCAATCAACACGGCGAGCTGATTCACCTGCTTACCACCGAAGGGCTGCCCAAAAGCATCCTGACGCAGATTCTGGACACGGCTTCCAACTTTGTGTCGTTGGGCCAGCGTGAAGTCAAAAAAGTGCCGCTGCTGCGCGGCAAAAGCGTGTTCAACCTGTTTTTTGAAAACTCCACCCGCACCCGCACCACGTTTGAGATTGCCGCCAAGCGCCTGAGCGCCGACGTGATCAACCTCGACATTGCCAAGTCCTCGGCCTCCAAGGGTGAAACCTTGCTCGACACCGTGGCCAACCTCAGCGCCATGGCCGCTGATATTTTTGTCGTGCGCCACAGCGAGTCCGGCGCGCCCTACCTGATTGCCCAGAACGTGGCCCCGCACGTGCACGTGGTCAACGCCGGCGACGGCCGCCACGCCCACCCGACGCAAGGCTTGCTCGACATGTACACCATTCGCCATTACAAGGGTGACTTTGCCAACCTGACGGTGGCTATTGTGGGTGACGTGCTGCACTCGCGGGTGGCGCGCTCCGACATCCACGCCCTGACCACCCTGGGCTGTGCCGAGGTGCGTGTGGTGGGGCCCAAAACCCTGGTGCCCTCCGACATGGCGCAGATGGGCGTGCGCGTTTGCTACAGCCTTGAAGAAGGCATCAGGGGCGCAGACGTGGTGATCATGCTGCGCCTCCAAAACGAGCGCATGAGCGGCGCGCTGTTGCCGTCCAGCCAAGAGTTTTTCAAGAGCTTTGGCCTGACCCCGGCCAAGCTGCAACTGGCCAAGCCCGATGCCATCGTGATGCACCCCGGCCCGATCAACCGGGGTGTTGAAATTGACTCGGCGGTGGTGGACGGACGGCAGAGCGTGATCCTGCCGCAAGTCACTTTTGGCATCGCCGTGCGCATGGCCGCCATGAGCATCGTGGCCGGCAACGAGGCTTAACTCGCTTTGGAAAACAGACAGATGAACAAGCAAACACGTGTGTTGATTCAGGGTGGCCGGGTCATTGACCCTGCCAGTGCTTATGATAAAAAAGCGGATGTAGCCCTTATAAATGGTGCGGTAGTAGCTATTGATAATATAGCGTCAGATTTTGAACCAGAGCGCACCCTTGACGCGGTGGGCTGCCTGGTGCTGCCCGGTTTGGTCGATTTGGCGGTGCGCCTGCGCGAGCCCGGCAACGAGCACGCCCGCATGCTCGAGTCCGAAATGGCCGCCGCCATGGCAGGGGGCGTCACCAGCCTGGTGTGCCAGCCCGACACCGACCCGGTGCTGGATGAACCTGGTTTGGTGGAAATGCTGCGCTTTCGCGCCGAAAAGCTGGAGCAAGCCCGTGTTTACCCGCTGGGGGCACTCACCCACGGGCTCAAGGGCGAGAACTTGACCGAGATGGTGCTGCTCTCGGACGTGGGCTGCGTGGCGTTTTCCCAGGCCGAGGTGATGCTCTCCAACACCCAGGTGCTGCAACGCGCGCTGCAGTACGCCAGCACCTTTGGCTACGCCGTGTGGTTGCGTCCGCAAGACTATTTTCTGGGCCAAGGTGTGGCCGCCAGCGGCCCCCTGGCCACCCGCATGGGCTTGAGTGGCGTGCCGGTGCTGGCCGAAACAGTGGCGCTGCACACCATTTTTGAGCTCATGCGTGCCACCCAGGCGCGCGTGCACCTGTGTCGCATCAGCAGCGCGGCCGGGGTGGAGTTGGTGCGCCGGGCAAAGGCCGATGGCCTGCAGGTGAGCTGTGATGTCAGCATCAACTCATTGCATTTGACCGACACCGACATCGGCTACTTTGACAGCCGTGCGCGCCTGAACCCACCGCTGCGCCAGCAGCGCGACCGCGAGGCCCTGCGTGCCGGCTTGGCCGACGGCACCATCGATGCCCTGGTGTCCGACCACACCCCGGTGGCCGAAGATGCCAAAGCCTTGCCGTTTGCCGAGAGCGAGCCCGGTGCCACTGGCTTGGAGCTGCTGCTGAGCCTGGCCTACAAGTGGCATCAGGATGCGGGGGTGGACCTGGCACGCGCCATTTCGGTGGTGACCGACGGTGCGGCCAAGGTGCTGGGAGCCTCCATGGGCAACCGCCAGGGCCGCACTGGCCGCTTGCAAGTGGGGGGGCTGGGCGATGTGTGTGTGTTCGACCCCGCTGCACACTGGACGGTGCACAGTGATGCCCTGGTCAGCCAGGGTAAACACACGCCGTTTAGCGGCTACGAGTTGCCCGGGCGGGTGCGTTACACGCTGGTTGGGGGCCGGGTGGCGTACGCCGCCAACTGAATCGGACGCATGGTGTGTTGGCACGGCATGCGGCACACCTGGTCGGCACTTTGGGGACAGGCCCGGTTGAAGGTCACCACATGGTCAACCTGGGCCCGGATGCCAATCCATTCGCCAATGGTGTGGTCGTGGTGGCTGGGCACCAGGGCCATGACGGTCTCGCCCGAGGCCAGGCGCAGGGTGTATAAAAAGTCGGCACCACGAAACGCCTTGCGCAAAATTTCGGCTTTGACCGGGGCTGCGTCGTCGTGCACGATGTCGTCGGCACGCAGCAGCACATCGCAGGCCCCGTTGGAATAGGCGCAGGGCAGCGGGCACTCGGCCATGTCGGTCAAATCCCCCAGCGGGGTATGCACCACCACCTCGCCGTTCACTTCGCAGATCACGGCGGGAGTGAACACGCCGTGGCCAATAAATTCGGCCACAAAACGCGTCGCCGGTCGGTGGTACAGCGTGTAGGCGGTGTCCCACTGGTGCAGTTCGCCCTGGTTCATGACACCAATGGTGTCGCCCACGGCAAAGGCTTCGAGCTGGTCGTGTGTGACAAACAAGGCCGTGGTTTGAGCTGCTTTCAAAATGCCACGCACCTCGTAAGCCAGGCGTTCGCGCAAGTCCACATCCAGGTTGGAAAAAGGTTCGTCCAGCAACAGCAGTCGCGGTTTGGGTGCCAGGGCCCGGGCCAGCGCCACGCGCTGCTGCTGGCCACCCGAGAGTTCGTGCGGGTAGCGTGACTCCTGGCCCTGCAGCCCTACCAGTTCCAACACTTCGTGTACCCGGGCTTGGCGCGCGGCACGCGGCAGATGGTCAATGCCAAAGGCCACATTGCGGCCAATGTCCATGTGTGGAAACAGGGCGTAATCCTGAAACACCATACCGACTTGCCGTGATTCCGCTGGCAACGACAGACCGGCCTGACTGACCACTTGGCCAGCCAGCCGGATGTCGCCCCCGCTGGCGGGTTCGAGCCCGGCCACGGCACGCAGCAGGGTGGTTTTGCCGCAGCCAGATGGGCCAATCAGCACACCGATGTCACCGGCGTGCAAAGCAAACGAAACGCCATGCACGGCGGCGGCGCCTTGGCCGGCGTAGGTGACACTGAGTTGACGGACTTCAAGAAACATGAAATTGATTGTAGGGTGACCCTGCCACCTGGTTGACCGCATCCCTACAATCCTTGACACCTCTCTTCTTGATTCATTCCATGGTTTATTCCCGGCTGCGCCAGGTGTTGTTTTTGCTGTTGACGGCACTGTTCATGCTGCCGGTGTTGGCGGTGATAGCCTCCTGGCTGTCGCTGGGGGCTGCACACGGTGTTGCCGGCGAAATCTTGCTGGAGATGGCGCAAACCGTGCTGCCGGATTATTTGGCCAGTACCGTGTGGCTGAGCCTGATGGTGGGCTTGGGCGTGGTGGCCGTGGGTTTGTCGTGTGCGGCGGCGGTCACCTTGTTTGACTTTACCGGGCGGCGTTTTTTTGAGTGGGCGCTGCTGTTGCCGCTGGCCATGCCGGCCTATGTGGTGGCTTATGCGTACACCGATTTTTTGCAGTTCAGTGGCCCCCTGCAAACCGGGGTGCGTGCGCTCACCGGCTGGCAGGGGCGGGTGTTCCCCGAGGTGCGCAATCTGGGCGGCGCGGCTTGGGTGTTTGTGTTTTCACTCTACCCCTATGTCTACTTGCTGGCGCGTGCCGCATTGAGTGAACGCGCCGCGCATTTGATGGAGGCCGCACGCCTGCTGGGTGCACCCATGCCACGTCGCATCTGGCAGATTGCTTTGCCGCTGGCGCGTCCGGCGGTGGCTGCCGGGACCGCACTGGCGCTGATGGAGACGTTGGCCGACTTTGGCGTGTCGAGTTACTTTGGCATCCAGACTTTTACCGCCGGCATTTACAAAGCTTGGCTGGCCATGGACAACCGCTTGGCCGCCGCGCAATTGGCCACGGTGTTGATGGCGCTGGTGGCACTGTTGATTTATCTGGAGCGCAGATCGCGCCAAAAACTCCGCTTTGCTGCCAGCCGTGGGGCCCGTGCCGGGGCCATGGATGCACAACCGCTGCGGTTGCACGGTGTGCAGCACACGGCGGTGTGGCTGCTGTGCGGCTTGCCGGTGCTGGCCGGTTTTGTGTTGCCAGTGCTGTTCATGCTGCGCCCGCTGGTGGCCGACTGGGCACTGTTGTCATGGGCTCAGTTTGGGGGCTGGGTGTTCAACAGCGTGCGTTTGGGGGCGCTCAGTGCCGTGCTGGCCGTGGTGCTGGCCTTTGGACTGGCGTTCAGTGCCAGGCAAAGCACCGATGCACCGACCCGCTGGGCGGTTCAGCTGGCGGGGTTGGGCTATGCCGTGCCGGGGGCGGTGATTGTGGTTGGCCTGCTGCTGCCCGTGGGCTGGTTGCAAGCCCAGTGGCCTGACACCGGGGTAGGCTACCTGATGACGGCGACGGTGCTGGGTTTGGTGTGGGCCTATCTGGTCCGGTTTTGTGCCGTTGGTTTGCAGTCGGTGCAAAGCGGCTATGCGCGTATCCCGCTCAGTTTTGACGACTCGGCCCGCATGTTGGGCGACGGCGCGTGGGGGCTGCTGACCAAGGTGCATTGGCCGCTGCTCAAACGCTCCACCGCGGCGGCGCTGTTGCTGGTGTTGGTGGATGTGATGAAAGAACTGCCCGCCACGCTGGTGCTGCGCCCTTTCAACAGCGACACCCTGGCGGTGGTGGCATATCAATTGGCGCGTGACGAGCGCCTGGGGGAGGCGGCCTTGCCGTCGCTGGCATTGGTGCTGGTGGGGCTGATTCCAGTGGTGCTGCTCAGCCGCACGCTGCGAGCGCCTGCAGCAAGCCTCAAGTGAAGATGGTTTATGGGACGATGGTGGCATACTTGACAGCCGCGACAACCCGGTTTTTGCACCGGGAAACCACAAGGAAAAAGTGCCATGCCCGTGCAAATTTTGACGCAAGATTTTTCTCAGTCGGCCAAGACTGACCAGACTTTTGAGTCGGCGGCAGAGCTTTTTCGGGTCATGTCAGCGCCGATGCGGCTCAAAATCATCAACAGCCTGTGCCACGGGGAGTTGAATGTGACGGCCTTGCTGGCGTTGGTCAAAACCACCCAGCCCAACATGTCGCAGCACCTCAATACCTTGTACAAGGCCGGCGTGTTGGGCAAACGGCGTGACGGGGTACAGATCTTTTACCGCATTGCCGACCCGCGCATCGTGCAGATTTGTGAGGCCGTTTGTCAGAACGTGTCCACCCGCACAGCACACCTGCTACCTAGTCAAAATTCATCTTCGCCCTGATCTGCTGCCGGTCGTCGGGTACGCAGCCCCGGCTTGGCCAGCAACTCAAGGTAAAACTGGTGGCCACCTTCTTTGGCCACGGCATCAATCAAGGCGGTCAAAGTGGCGAAATGCACATTTTGAGCGTTGTCCAAGCTGGTACCGAAACGGCAGTCAAAGTCCCAAAAATCCACACCTTCGGGCAAAGCCTTGCGGCGTTCGCGTTTGACATATTGGCGAATTTCATGCTTGGTGGCATCAAGCACGCGGTCGCGGTTCTTGCCTTCCATGTCGAGTTTGAATGTTTTTTTCACGGTGTCCTTTGCAGCGGTTGGCAGCGTTCGGGTGGGCTGCTTTGAGTGGGGGGATTATGCGTCCGCCAGTGCCAGGCGCAGCGTGGCGCAACCCGCCAAGGGAAACACCTAAACTGCCCGTTGCGTTACGCTCCTTTCAACCCCCTTGTCCGATACCCGCACCATGACTGTTTCAATCCCTGGCTTGTCTGCCCCGCTGCTGGCGGCCCTTCACACCCTGGGTTTGGATACACCCACGCCGATCCAGCGCGACACCCTGGGCCCGGCACTGCAGGGGCGTGACGTGCTGGGCTGCGCCCCCACTGGCTCTGGCAAAACCCTGGCTTTTGCGCTGCCGGTGCTGCAGCTGGTGAAGCCCACACGCAGCAAACAGCCGCAAGCACTGGTGTTGGTACCGACGCGTGAACTGGCCACACAGACGGGTGAAACCCTGCGCCAATTAGCATCACCCGGGCCTGGTGCAGTCCGGGTCAGTGTGGTGTTTGGTGGGGTCTCCATCAACCCGCAGATGATGGCGCTGCGTGGCGGCTGCGACGTGCTGGTGGCCACGCCGGGGCGGCTGCTGGACTTGATGGCACACCACGCTGTGACGCTGGCAGCGGTCAAGTTGCTGGTTCTCGATGAAGCTGACCGTCTGCTCGATCTGGGCTTTGCCGATGAACTGGCCCAGGTGTTGGCGCACTTGCCGGCCCAGCGGCAAAGCCTGTTTTTTTCGGCCACGTTTGCCCCGGCCGTGCAAACCTTGGCCAACACCTTGTTGCGCGACCCGGTGCAGGTGGATGTGCGGCCCCGTTTGCAACCGCCGCTGGAGATCATGCAGCGCGCGGTGGCGGTGGATGCGCCCCTGCGCACCCAACTGCTGCGGCATCTGATCAAGCTGCACCACTGGCCACGGGTGCTGGTGTTTGTGGCGACCAAGTTTGCTGCCGAGATCGTGGCCGACAAACTGCGCAAAGGCGGGTTGACGGCCGAGCCTTTTCATGGCGCGCTGAGCCAGGGCAAGCGCACGCAGGTGCTGCTTGATTTCAAGGCCGAACGCCTGTGTGTGGTGGTGGCCACCGACGTGGCCGCGCGCGGTCTGGACATTGCCCAGCTGCCGGTGGTGGTGAATTTTGATTTGCCGCGTTCCACGGGCGATTACACCCACCGCGTGGGCCGTACCGGCCGCGCGGGTGAACCGGGGCTGGCGGTGAGCTTGGTGAGTGCCGCCACGCTGCCCCATTGGCGTTTGCTGGCCAAGCGGCAGCAGCTTGACGTGGTACTGGAAAGCATTGAAGGTTTTGCGGCCCAGGAAGCCGCACCACCGGTCTCAAGCGACCCGAATGCGTACGGCAATGGCGGTATCAAGGGCGCGCGCCCCAGCAAAAAAGACAAGCTGCGGGCACAGGCCGCTGCGGCTACCCCGGGCGCTGCTGGGCGCTAGTCGGTGCTTTAAAATCCACCCTTTCTCAACAGCCTCTGGATGAACACCATGAACCGCTGCCTTTACCCGTCTCACCGTTTGTTTTGTGGCCTGGTTGCCCTGTTGATCTGTGCCAGCTGGCTGCCGCAGACTGTATCGGCACAACCGGTGCGCCCGTTTCCGGCCGCTGCGCGCCGTGCCATGCTGGAGGTCACCACGCCGCCCAACGTGTTGCTCAACGGACAGGCCGAGCGACTTTCCCCTGGTGCACGCATCAAGGGCCCCAACAACCAGTTGCTCATGTCGGCTGCGCTGGCGGGGCAGTCGGTGCTGGTGCACTATGTGCGCAACGCGCAGGGTCAGTTGCATCAGGTCTGGGTGTTGAGTGCTGCCGAGGCCGCGCAAGAACGCGCCGGCATGGAGCCCATCACCAATTTCACCTTTGGCTCCGACGCGGACAAGCCGAAAACCGATGACGGCAAAACGCCGTTTGACCAGCTACCCAAGTTTCAGTCGCAGTGAGGCCGCTGGCAGGCAGACCGGCAGGCTGGCGCTAGGCCCACTCAGCGGCTTTCGTTCAACTCTTTTAATTTATAAGAAATAAGGCTATAGCCCTTGTTTTAATTGGGCTATACGCTATTTAATTAGTAGTATTTAGATGGATGTGAGCATGACCAAAAAAGTCTTTATCAAAACCTATGGCTGCCAGATGAACGAGTACGACTCGGACAAAATGAGCGATGTACTGGGCGCAGCGCAGGGTTACACACAAACCGACAACGTCGAAGAAGCCGACCTGATTTTGTTCAACACCTGCTCGGTGCGCGAGAAGGCGCAAGAGAAGGTGTTTTCCGACCTGGGTCGTGTCAAACACCTGAAGAAAAAAGGCGCGTTGATTGGTGTCGGCGGCTGCGTGGCTAGTCAGGAGGGCGAGGCCATCATTGCCCGCGCACCCTATGTGGACGTGGTGTTTGGCCCGCAGACGCTGCACCGCCTGCCGCAGATGCT
>JAVHPS010000348.1:0-6012 GCA_036170715.1 Rhodoferax sp.
CCCATTGATGTTTTTTGATTGGTATCCACAGCATGATGCTACCCCACACTGGGCACAGCGTGGGCTGCGCGCTTGACAAATGTAGCGTCCGTGCAAAATCAGCCAGTGATGGGCGTGCACCAGGTAGCTGCTGGGCACGCGCTGGAGCAGTTGTTGCTCCACTTCAAGCGGTGTGCGTCCAGTGGCCAGTCCGGTGCGGTTGGCAACGCGAAAAATATGCGTGTCCACCGCCATGGTGGGTTCACCAAAGGCCACATTCAGCACCACGTTGGCAGTTTTGCGACCCACGCCGGGCAGTGCTTGCAGCGCTTCACGGGTGCGCGGCACTTCACCGGCATGTTGCTCAACCAGAATCTGGCAAGTTTGCAGCAAGTGGCGTGCTTTGCTGTGGTACAGGCCGATGGTTTTGATGTGGGACTCCAACCCTGCCAGGCCCAGGGCCAGCATTTTTTTGGGTGTGTTGGCCACCAGAAACAGCCGCCGTGTGGCCTTGTTGACACTGACATCGGTGGCTTGGGCCGACAGCAGCACGGCCGTGAGCAACTCAAACACGCTGGCAAATTCCAGCTCGGTTTGAGGCTGCGGGTTGGCGGCCGCCAGGGTGGCAAAAAAAACCTCAATGTCGGCGCGTGTCATCGGGTTCAGTGGATGCTGATGAACGAGTCTGGGGACGGCAGTTTGGTTTTCATCCAATCTGCGTCCAGGGTCAGCTTGGCGATCACATCATGTGGCAAGTGGTCGACCGCAGCAGCGGTGGCCTGCGGCACATCTGCCAGCGTACCAGCCAGATGAACCACCCCGGCCAGTTTGTTGAAAGCGGATTCTGACAGAGGGTCGAGTGAATGTTCCAGGGCTTTGACAATGCTGCTTGGAAAGTTCCAGCGGCGTGCCAGTTCGGCGGTGATTTGCCCTTCAGAAAAACCGATCAGGTGTTTCTCACGTTCCCAGCGGCCACCGGGCAATTTGGGTTGGCGTTCAACTTCAGCCAGGGCTTGGGGGTCGGCTTGCCCGATCAGCAATTCACCCAGACGCAGCATCATGCCGGTGAGCCAGGCTTGTTGCGTGTCCATGTTCAACGCACCAGCCAACCATTGGGCGTAGCCCGCGCAGGCCATGCTGGTTTGCCAGAACTCCTGGCTATTGAGGCCCGGCAAGGCGGGGAAAGACTCGCCCATGCAAGCCCCAAGCGACAGGGTGCGCACCTTGGCCATGCCGACCATGTGAATGGCATCGTCAAGCGAATTGACCCCGCGCGGCAGGCCAAATTGCGCACTGTTGGCCAGCCGCAGCAGCTTGGCGGTGAGTGCCGGGTCTTTGGCAATGATGTCGCGCACTTCAGTCACTGACACCTCTTCGTTGTTGAGCGTTTTGATCAACTGATGGGCCACTTCAGACATGGTGGGCAATTTGACGGTGGCAAAAAAAGAATCAAGACTGGACACGGAATGCTCCTGTGGATGGTGTGGTGATGTGATCGGTGACAATTTAACCCAATTACTGGCCTAAGCAGATGGCTGATGGGGTCAGTTTGCAGATAAGTTCATTTTTTTTGTCACCCGCTAACCAAGAGCCTGCGTATGCAATTTGCCGACCGCCTTCAAAATGTTGAAACTTCAGCCATTCGTGAGCTGTTCAAGCTGCTGGGTAAACCCGGCATCATCAGCTTTGCTGGTGGCTTTCCAGACCCCGCGCTGTTTGATACAGCGG
Organism: Rhodoferax sp.; assembly: GCA_036170715.1. Classification (GTDB taxonomy): domain Bacteria; phylum Pseudomonadota; class Gammaproteobacteria; order Burkholderiales; family Burkholderiaceae_C; genus Rhodoferax. The sequence continues at coordinate 1,708 of JAVHPS010000348.1, forward strand.
GCATTGCGCAGGCCAGTGCGGCGGTGCTGGCCTCTAACCCTGGCCCAGTGTTGCAGTATGGTGCGACCGAGGGTTACCAGCCGCTGCGCGAAGGCCTCAGCACGTTCATGGCACGCAAGGGCAGCACGGTTGCGCCAGCGGGCTTGATCGTCACCACCGGCAGCCAGCAGGCGCTGGACTTGATTGGCAAAACCATGATCTCGCCCGGTGACAAGGTGATTGTGGAAGCCCCCACATTTTTGGCCACCATTCAGTGCTTTCGTTTGTATGGCGCGCACATCATTGGCGCACCCATTGATGCCGATGGTGTGGATGTGGACAAGCTTGAAGCCTTGATTGAAGAACACCAGCCCAAACTGGTCTACCTGATACCCACTTTTGGCAACCCCAGCGGCGCAACCCTGAGCCTGGCGCGGCGCAAACGCATTCTTGAAATCGCCGTGCGCACACAGACTTTGGTGGTAGAGGACGACCCGTATGGCGAGCTGTACTTTGATGCTGCGCCACCGCCGAGTTTGCTGGCTCTGAGCGACAGCGTACCGGGTAGCCGTGACTGGTTGGCGCATTGCGGCTCTTTTAGCAAAATCTTGAGCCCAGGGCTACGCGTGGGCTGGCTGATTGCCCCGCCCGAGCTGCTGGCCAAAGCCACCATGTGCAAGCAGTTCAGTGATGCCCACACCAGCAACCTGACCCAGGCCATTTGCGCCCAGTACCTGACGCTGAACCGCTTGCACGACACCCTGACCGTGGTGCGAAGAACCTATGCCGAGCGCGCCCGTGTCATGGCTGAATCGCTGCGCCGCGAATTGGGTGCAGCGATTGAATTCAACCAACCGCACGGGGGCATGTTCTTCTGGGCCCGGCTGACCGGTGCGAATGGCAGCACCCGCAGCGCACCGGACTTTGCCAAACGTGCCATTGACCAAGGGGTGGCATTTGTGCCGGGCGCGCCATTTTTTGCCCATGATCCCGACCTGGCCACGCTGCGCTTGAGCTTTGCCACGGCTGATGTGGCCAACATTCAGGAAGGCATCGCACGGCTGGGTCAGGCGCTGTAGCAAACGGCTTTTATTTGCTACACTATTTATAGCTATATACCCATGTATATATTGGGCTAAATGCCAATTTTTATCACATCACCTGCGGGTGTACATATTGCAAGGACACATCACCATGGGCGCTCAGTGGAAAGCCAAACACAAAGACATTGCAGCCAATGCCAAAGGCCGCATGTTTGGCAAGTTGTCAAAAGACATCATGCTGGCCGCTCGCAGCGGGGCCGACCCGGCATCCAACGCACGTTTACGATTGGTGGTGGAGCAGGCGCGCAAGTTGTCCATGCCCAAGGAGACGCTGGACCGTGCGATCAAAAAGGGAGCTGGTCTGAGTGGCGAGGCGGTCAATTTTGAACACGTGATGTATGAAGGCTTTGCGCCGCACCAAGTGCCGGTGATGGTGGAATGCCTGACCGACAACCTGAACCGTACCGCGCCTGAAATGCGCGTGCTGTTTCGCAAAGGGCAACTCGGCACTGCAGGCTCGGTGGCATGGGATTTTGACCATCTGGGCATGATTGAAGCCGAGCCCAGCGTGCCCGGTGCCGATGCCGAGGTGGCTGCCATCGAAGCCGGGGCCCAAGACCTGGAGCCTGGCGAAGACGGCTGCACCCTGTTTTTGACCGACCCGGCAGACTTGGATTTGGTCAGTCGCGCACTGCCAGCCCATGGTTTTAAGGTGCTGTCTGCCAAGCTCGGTTACAAACCCAAAAACCCGGTTAATCCCGACACCCTGAGCCCTGAACATCTGGAACAAGTGGAGGTGTTTTTAGCGGCGATAGATGCCCATGACGACGTGCAAAACGTCTACGTCGGCTTGGCGGGTTGAACCTGTGCCGCGCTGGCGAAACAAACACGGTTGCGTCCACTTTGTTTGGCCTGGTACATGGCGGCATCGGCCCACTTGACGAGGTCGTCCGGGCTGGCTTCTGGATGGGTGATCATCACCACGCCAATGCTGGCGGTACAGGTGTGATGGACTGTTTGGGTGCTGCCGCCAGCACCGGGTGTTTGCAGCACGTACGTGGCCGACAGGCTGGTGCATATTTTTTCTGCAAGGGTCTGCGCCACGTGCCGCGAAAGTGAGGGTTGCGGACTTAGTTCTTCAATAACCACCACAAATTCATCACCCCCAAAGCGGGCGATGGTGTCCATTTCACGGACACAGTTTCTAAGCCGATGCGCCACCTCGATCAGCAGCAAGTCGCCCACACTGTGACCGTATTGGTCATTGAGAGGCTTGAAATTGTCCAGGTCAAGAAACATCACAGCACCAAAGTTGCCGCTGCGTCGGTGGGTGGCAATGGCTTGATGCAAACGGTCATGCAGCAGGCGACGGTTGGGAAGCTGGGTCAGATCATCGTAAAAAGCCAGTTGGTGCACCCGGTTTTCAATCATTTTGCGCTGGGTGATGTCGCGCACCACGACCTGAATGGCGGGTTCGCCGTCGTAGTCGATGGTCGTGCCCTGTACTTCAACCTCAAACGGCTGGTTATCCAAGCGCAAGAATTTGCACTCCACGGCACGCGCAATGACCTCGTGGTTGTAGAGGCTTTGCATGCGGCTGGTTTGTGATGCACGGTAGTCTGGATGGATCAGTTCAGCCGTGGTTTTTTTCATCAGAGCCTGGGCATAGGGCGCGCCAAACATGCGTACGGCGGCAGGATTGACGTACACAATCTTGCCGGTTTTGTGAACCAAAACAGCTTCTGGCGACCATTCGATCATGGTTCGGTAATGTTCCTCACTGACACGTAAAGCCAGCTGTGCATGTTTGAGCTCGGTGATGTCTTGAATGATGCCGGATGCACGCACAGGGTGGCCAGACAAATCAAAATCAAACTCTGCCTTTTGGCGCACCCAGCGAATGCTGCCACGAATCATGAGCCGGTGTTCGTGATCAAAATCTTGTTGATTCAAGGCCAATTGCCAGGCTTGTTCAAGCTCGGCGCGGTCATCTGGGTCAACCCGTTCCATGTAATCGCGGTAGCGCAGCATCTGGCCCGGCGGCAGGTCCAGAATGCGGCTGGCTTCGGATGTGGTTTGAATCTGGTCGGCAACCAGGTCGTAAACCCAACTGCCCATGTTGGCTAAGGCTTGCGCCCGTTTGAGTTCAAGCGTGCGCTGCTCAAACGCCAGGCTTTTTTGTGTCAAAACGGTGCTGAGTTGTTGCAATTCTTCCAGGCGCTGCCGATAAAGCCGGACAAAAAAAGTGATCAATGCGGCAGACACCAGGTACACCACAATCTGGTCACCCGTATGAACCACGATATTCGAGTCCAGGGTGTAGGGCAGCAGTTTGTAAACTTCGGCCAGTGCCAGCAGCAGGGTCGCGGCAATCGTCAGGGCGGTGATCACCAATGCCATGCGAATTGAGTGCACCCAGCCAATGCTCATGATCACCAGCGGGAAACACATCACCACGGGTGACCGCACGCCGTGCGTAAAGGCAGTGATGGCGACCAGAGACACCCAGACACCCAGGCTCAACACGTACGCCGCCATCGCAACACGCTGGCGCAGCAGCAACATGCTGGCGACCAGGGCCACTGCAAACACCAGTGCCGGACCAGCCAGCCGCAAGGGTTGCTCTGGCACGGTCAAGCGCAAAGCCAGTACCGACATGATCGACCCAACGACAAGCACCCCGACCGTCAAACGGATGAAAAGCAGCTTGGTGTTGGCAGGCAGTTGGTGCAGCAGGTCAACAGGTGACCGATTGGACTCGGAAATTTAGGTGCCCCTTGGGGTTGACAGACCGTAGTAAACCGTTTTTGACCCAACGTGATCAGATTTTTGCTCTTGTGCTGGACCATTCTACGGCTGTGCGCAGTAGGGTCTTGCTGTGCCACAGGGGACAAAAAATTCCACGTCCTCATTTCTCGACCTGCAAGAAAAACTGGACAAGAAAAAAGCCCCGGCGATTGCTCGCGGGGGCTTGATTCGGTTGGATTTTTTGGCTCCTCGACCTGGGCTCGAACCAGGGACCTACGGATTAACAGTCCGGCGCTCTACCAACTGAGCTATCGAGGAACAAGACCAAGATTATAAAGTGATTTTTTACTGTTTTTGAAAACCCATGAACGGTAAAACAAAAAAGTTTTTCAGAGCCAGCGAAAAATAAACTGCGAAAAATTCTGTGGCATAATTCTAGGCTTTCCTGAATAAGGAAAAGGGCGGTTAGCTCAGGGGTAGAGCACAGCATTCACACTGCTGGGGTCGGAGGTTCGAAGCCTCCACCGCCCACCAG
>JAVHPS010000349.1:0-6004 GCA_036170715.1 Rhodoferax sp.
TCGTCGTGGCTGGCGTAGAGGGTGAGCACATGCACCTGGTCGTCAAAAGCCAGCGCAAAACTGCGTTCCAGTTCGGCGCGCAAAGCCTCAATTTGCGGTGCCAGCCGGGCCTGCGCTTGGCGCTCGGCCCACATCAATTTGGTACCAAAGTCGGTCAGGCGGGCAGACTGGCCTTTTTCCCACACCAGCAGCTCGTTGCCCAGCTCGCCCTCCCAGCGCTTGAGTTCGCCCCACACATGGCGGTAGCTCAGACCCAAGGCGCGTGCGCCGCCTGAGATGGAGCCCTGACTGCTGACGGCTTGCAGCAAATCAATCAAAGGGTTGCGCACCGAGGCCGGGCTGGCGTTGCGCGAGAGGGTGTAGTGGAGTTGAAGCCTATGCACAGCAGTTCATATGGTCAGGAATTAAAGCAGTCACTACGATACCGCAAACCCAAAAAGCGCCTTGTTGGCGATTGACCTGCCTTAATTTTCTTGATTTCCGTTGGATTGGCTGACGCTGAACCGCCGTGTTTCACCACCATTGACTGCTGTACTGAATTCACTGCCTTGACTTCATTTTCTGAAAGCGCCACAACGGCGCTGTCCCTTATTTTGAACATGGACGCTGGCTTGCTCACCATTGTGGGGCGCTCGCTGGCGGTGAGCGCCACCGCTTGTTCAATAGCCTGTGGCTTGGGGCTGGTGCTGGGGGCCTGGCTGGGCGTGGCACGGTTTGCCGGGCGCGGCGTGGTGCTGACGCTGCTCAACACCTTGTTGGCGGTGCCCTCGGTGGTGGTGGGTTTGGTGATTTATTTGTTGCTCTCGCGCTCCGGGCCGCTCGGGCATTTGGGTTGGTTGTTCAGCTTCAAGGCCATGGTGTTGGCGCAAGCGGTGCTGGTGTTGCCGGTGGTCACGGCGCTCACACGCCAAGCTGTGCAAGACGCTGAAAGCTTGCACGGCGAGCAGTTGCAGTCGCTCGGTGCCACGCCGTTGATGCGCAGCTTGCTGCTGGCTTGGGACGAGCGCTATGCCTTGCTCACGGTGCTGATTGCATCCTTTGGCCGCGCCGTGTCTGAAGTGGGGGCAGTGATGATTGTGGGCGGCAACATTGACGGCTTCACCCGCGTCATGACGACGGCCATTGCGCTGGAAACCAGCAAGGGCGACTTGCCGCTGGCGCTGGGCTTGGGGCTGATTTTGCTGAGCGTGGTGCTGCTGCTGAATGTGGCGATTGCGCTGCTCAAGCACTGGCGCGAACAGCATGAAGCCGCCTCTGAAACTGTACCGGTGATGGCGCTGTGACCGCACCGACTTTTCGCTCAGCCGGCTGGGCTGCCACCGGGTCTGATCAACCTTGCCATGAAAACGCCAGTCCAGCACGCTTTTGCTTGAGCAGCGCCCCTGCCGCCAAGGTCTTTGACTTGCGCGGTGTCGGCGTGCGATTTGGGTCAGCGCTGCGCGGTGTGTGTGCGCTTTCCGACGTGACTTTGCAGGTGCACCCTGGTGAGCGGGTGGCGCTGGTGGGCGCCAATGGCTGCGGCAAAAGCACGCTGCTGCGCCTGCTGCACGGTCTGATGGCGCCCACCAGCGGTCAACTGCTTTGCACGCCTGAGGTGCGCCAGGCCATGCTGTTTCAAAAACCGCATCTGATGCGCATGTCGGTGCAAACCAACATTGCGTTGGGGCTGTGGCTGCGCGGCACGCCTTGGCGCCAGGCCAAAGCCGAGGCGGTGGTGGCGCTGGCTCGGGTGGGCATGCAGGCGCAGGCACTGCGCAACGCACGCCAACTCTCAGGTGGCCAGCAGCAGCGTGTGGCCATGGCGCGTGCCTGGGCCTTGCAGCCGCAGGTGTTGCTGCTGGACGAGCCCACCGCCAGCCTGGACCCCCATGCCAAGCGCGAGGTGGAGGCCTTGATCGAAGAGTTTGCCTGCGGCCCCGCTGCCATGACGCTGGTGTTTGCCAGCCACAACCTCGGTCAGGTCAAGCGCCTGGCCAGCCGGGTGATTTACCTGGAGCAGGGGCGGGTGTTGGCTGATCTGCCAGTGGAAGATTTTTTTAGCGGGCCGTTGCTGCAACAGCAGTACCCGGCGGCCCATTTGTTTGTCAAAGGAGAACTTGTATGAAATCTGTCAAATCTTTTAAGCTTTTTAGGCCTCTAGCGCTTATAAAATATGCTCAAGCAGCTACTATTTCAGTAGTCATGCTGGGCGTGGGTGTAGCGGCTCAAGCGCAAAACATCGTGGTGGCTTCGACCACCTCCACCGAGCAGTCTGGCTTGTTTTCGGTGCTGCTGCCCGAATTCAAAAAAGCCAGCGGCCTGGACGTGAAAGTGGTCGCCTTGGGCACCGGCCAGGCCATTGACATGGGGCGCCGGGGCGATGCGGATGTGCTGTTTGTGCACGACAAGGTGGCCGAAGAAAAAGTGGTGGCCGAGGGCTTTGCCGTCAAACGTCTGGAGGTCATGTACAACGACTTCGTGGTGGTGGGGCCTGCCGCTGACCCGGTGGGAGTCAAGGGCAACGACGTGGTTGAGGCGCTGAAAAAATTGTCTGCCGTCAACGCTCCGTTCATCTCACGCGGTGACAAGAGCGGCACCCATGCCGCCGAGTTGCGCTTTTGGAAGATGGCTGATCTGGCTGACAAACAAGGCAGTGGTTACAAGTCCTGCGGCTGCGGCATGGGGCCGGCGCTGAACATGGCCTCCAGCAGCAATGCCTATGCGCTCACCGACCGTGGCACCTGGCTCAACTTCAAAAACCGGGGTGAGCTGAAAGTGCTGGTGGAGGGCGACAAACGCTTGTTCAATCAATATGGTGTGATGCTGGTCAACCCAGCCAAGCACCCGCATGTGAAAGTGGCAGAAGGCCAGAAATTCATCGACTGGGTCACCGGCAGCGCTGGCCAGGTGGTGATTGCCAGCTACAAAATTGGCGGTGAACAGCTGTTTTTTCCGAACGCCGTGAAGTGAGTTGAGTCATCCTGGCTGGGCAATGCTTTGCCTGAGAGTGGTTCCAGCCAGCCGTTGCGTCGTCAAAACTTTGGCTGCTGCCCAACGAAGAGACGACGACTTGGCCTGAAGCGTTTTTGCGCTCTGGCAAAACATTTCACACCCACCACAGGGCAAGTCGTCGCAAACGACTGGTGCTGCAACCCTTTGTGCGGCACTATAGTGACACCATGCAGCACGCCCCCACCCTCAAACGCTTTTTGCAGGCCATTGCCTTCAACACGCTGATCGCCATCGGCATCAGCGCGTTTGGCGAGTACACGCTGCTCAGCAACCTGGTGTTCTCACAATGTATTGGCCTGTCGATTTGGGCGTTGATTGAAGGCGCGCAATACCAGCTGATCCAACACTACGACACCCAGTGGCATCGCCTGCTGTGGATCGTGCCATCCGCCGTGGTGCTTGGCTACCTGCTGGGCAGCACCCTGGCCAGCGCGCTGCTGCCAAGCCATGAAAGCCTGCACCTGCTGGACGAACCCGCCAAGGTGATGGGCTTCCTGTTTGTGAGCCTAGCTGCTGGCGCAGTGATCACTTATTTTTTCCTCAGCCGCGAGCAGTTGGCCGCCACCCGGCTGAGCCTGGCGCAAACCCAGGCTCAGGCCGAGGCAGCCCAGCGCCATGCCTCCGAGTCACAACTCACGCTGCTGCAAAGCCAACTGGAGCCGCACATGCTGTTCAACACGCTGGCCAACCTGCGTGCCCTCATCAACCAAGACCCAGCGCGCGCTCAGACCATGCTAGACCACTTGGTCGCCTACCTGCGTGCGACGCTGAACGCCTCACGCGCGCCCATGCACCCGCTGCACACCGAGTTTGACCGTCTGCGTGACTACCTGGCGCTGATGCAGGTGCGCATGGGCCCGCGACTGCACTACACCTTGGAGCTGCCGCCCGAGCTGGCCGACCTGCCCGTGCCCACGCTGCTGCTGCAACCGCTGGTTGAAAACGCGATCAAACACGGCCTGGAGCCCAAGGTGGCCGGCGGTGAAATCACCGTGCAAGCAATCTGGTGCAACCCTATGCTGACGCTGCAAGTGATCGACACCGGCGTAGGTTTGTCCGCGCGAGGGGCCAAGCCAGGCTTTGGCCTGACCCAGGTGCGCGAACGACTGAATGCTTTGTATGGCGCGCAAGGCACTGTTGAATTGATAGCTACTGACGCATACCAGACAAGGACTAGAGTTACTTTTCCTTCTAAAAATTTCAAGTCATGATGCCTTACCCCACCGCACTGATTGCCGAAGACGAGCCACTGCTGGCGGCTGCCCTGAAAGCCGAGTTGGCGCTGGCCTGGCCCGAGCTGCGTGTGGTGACCAGCGTGGGCGACGGCCACTCTGCGGTGGCGCAAGCCCTGCAACTGCAACCTGACGTGCTGTTTTTAGACATCCAAATGCCCGGCCAAAGCGGCCTAGAGGCTGCTGCCGAACTGATTGACGCCTGGCCCACCGCACCGGGCAGCAAAGCCTTTCCGGCGCTGGTGTTTGTGACCGCGTTTGACCAGTACGCCGTGCAGGCGTTTGAAGCCCAGGCCATGGACTATCTGCTCAAACCGGTGCAAGCCGCACGTCTGCAAAAAACAGTGTCAAAAGTGGCTCTATATCTTGCAAATAAATCACAAGCAGCTACAAATTTAATATCAAAAAATGCCGTGACAGAACCCGCTTTGCAAACCACGCTGGACCAATTGCGCGCCTTGCTGCTGCCCGCCCCAACCGCACTGGAACGCCCCAAGCTCAGCCATATCCAGGTCAGTGTGGGAACCCACATCCGCCTGGTACCGCTGCCTGAGGTGGTGTACGTTGAAGCTGCCGACAAATACGTGCGCGTGCTCACCCGGCAGCATGAATACCTGATTCGTACCCCCTTGAAAGAGCTGCTGCCGCAATTGGATGCCAACGTGTTTTGGCAAATTCACCGTGGCACGGTGGTCAACTCCGCCTTCATCGACACCGTGAGCCGAGATGAGCGCGGCAAGCTCAGTCTGTCACTCAAAGGGCGTGCCGACAAATTGGTCGTGAGCCGGCTCTACGCGGCTTTGTTCAAAGCCATGTGATGGCGGTGCTGTAGCCCGCCTGGCCATCAGCGCCTCAAAACGCCCAGGTGGCCGCCACAAAAGCTTGCCTGCGCACGGGCAGTTGCATCACCGCCGCACCGGGTGGTCCACCAAAAACCCGCAGCGCGCCCTGCACATTCACCCTATCACCCTGCCAGGCCAGCGCCACGGTAGTCACCCGGCTCTGGTCGGCTGGGGTGTAGAGCAAGTCCAGCGCCGGGGTCCAGCCCTCGTGCTGCCAGCTCACGCGCAGCAAGCTGCTGCGGCGCTGCTGTGCGGTGCCGTCGCGCCAGGCCTCAGCCAACACACTGAGCTGGTTTGATGCCGTCCAGCTGCCGCCCAGCACCACTTGAGAGGTGGTGTGGTTGATATATCGCGCACTGCCGTGCAAGGCCAGCTCGTCTGTGGCGACCCAGGTGGCCGCGCCCAGGCTGGCTCCGCTGTGCGCGCCCACATGGGCAAAACCATGCCAATCCACGGCGCCCTGATGCTGGTACATGCGCGCCGCCCAGGCGGGCTCGCGGTTCGTGCTGTCCTGCGCCGCGCTGGTGGGGTTGACCCAGGCCAACGTCCAGGCGGTATCCGCGCTGAAGTGTTCGGCCAACAGCAGCGGGCGGCCTTCCAGCGTGGTGCTGGCCAGGCCCAGCCGCTCTTCTTGTTGCACCATGTCGTTGGGGCGAAAGCCGTAGCCCACGTCCCAAGACACCACCCGCTTGCCCGCGCTGAACTGCCAGGCGCCAGCGTCATGTGTGGCATACAGCTCGTTGACCCAGGCGCGGCTTTGGTAGGTGTCACCCTGCTGACGGTGTTGCAGTGTGACCACCGCTGCGATGCCGTGACTGGCAGTGCGTAGCTCGGTTTGCAGGGTCGAAAACCCGGTGGGCAAGGCCAGCTGCGCATGGGGCTGCTGGTCGTCTTGCTGCACGCGCACCTGGCCGCTGATGGGCAAGGGCTGCACTTGCG
>JAVHPS010000350.1:0-1264 GCA_036170715.1 Rhodoferax sp.
TCAATGACATTCTGGATTTCTCCAAAATCGAGTCCGGCAAGATGAGCGTGGAGACCATCGAGTTCTCGCTGGAATCCATGCTGCGAGACACCATGAAAGCGCTGGCCATGCGGGCTCATCAAAAGGGGCTAGAGCTGTTGCTACATGTGGCACCTGACGTACCCGACCGTGTGCAGGGCGACCCTGGGCGCATTCGCCAGGTGATCGTCAACCTGGTGGGCAACGCCATCAAGTTCACTGAGTGTGGCGAGATTGAAGTCTCGGTGCTGCGCCAGCCCGGTGCAACCACTGGTCATGCGGCGCTGCAGTTTGCCGTGCGCGACACCGGCATTGGCATTGCACCAGAAAAATTTGACAGCATTTTCGAGTCGTTCTCGCAAGCCGACACCAGTACCACGCGCAAGTATGGTGGCACCGGCCTGGGGCTGACCATTTCAGCCCAATTGGTGGCGCTAATGGGCGGCCAGATCAAGCTGCACAGTGCGCTCGGGCAAGGCAGCACCTTTGACTTTGTGCTGAACCTGCCCATCGTCTCTGACAACGCCCTGGCGCACTACCAAAAAACCGGGCGCATTGAAAACCTGCCGGTGCTGGTGGTGGACGACAACGACACCAACCGGCGTGTGTTGTGCGAGATGCTGGGCAACTGGCACATGCGTCCCACCGCCGTGGCCAGTGGCGTGCTGGCTCTGGCTGAGCTGGCGCGGGCGGAACAAGCAGGCACACCCTACCCGCTGGCACTGCTGGACGTGCAGATGCCAGGCATGGACGGGTTTGAGCTGGCCGACAAAATCAAACAGAACCACACCGGCGCGATGCCCATCATGATGATCACCTCGCAAGGTCAACGCGGTGATGGTGAACGTTGCCGTGCCTCGGGTCTGGCCGCCTACCTGACCAAGCCGATCACTCAGTCTGATTTGCTCGATGCCATCATGACCACACTGGGGGAACCCGCCCATAACGCGGGCGAACTGGTAACCCGACACAGCCTGCGCGAGCAGCGTCGCATGCCCCAGGCGCAAGCACCGGCATGGCGCATTCTGTTGGCCGAAGACAACGCCATCAACCAACGACTGGCCTGCATCGTGTTGGGTAAACAAGGCTTTGTCGTCACCCTGGCCAACAACGGCCGCGAGGCGCTGGAACACTGGAAAAACAACCACTTTGATGCCATTCTGATGGACGTGGACATGCCCGAGATGAATGGCTATGAGGCCACTGAACAGATCCGCGCTGCCGAGCAAGCCCGTGGCACGCACAT
>JAVHPS010000351.1:0-1263 GCA_036170715.1 Rhodoferax sp.
CGGTTGTGGTGATGCGATGGGCTGAACTATAGGCAGGCTTATTCATCATGAAAATTCAAATAAATTGATTTATAAATCAGATTTAGCTGATGATTTGCGTCAGCAAAATGGTCGTCTTCAAAGACGACAATCACCCCGTTATCTCACGTCAAACTGTCTGCAACAAGGAGTTACCCATGCCTATCGTCGTGTTCAACCAAAAAGGAGGCGTTGGCAAGTCCACCATCACCTGCAATCTGGCCGCCATCAGCGCAGCCCAGGGCTTGCGCACGCTGGTGATCGACCTGGATCCGCAGGGCAACTCCACCAGCTATTTGCTGGGCGGGCAGGTGGCGGATGGCCAGCCCACGGTGGCCGGGTTTTTTGAGCACACCCTGAGCTACAGTTTTCGCAGCGTGCCAGCCTCTGATTTTGTGCTCGGCACGCCGTTTGAAAACCTCGATGTGATGGCCTCCAGCCCGGCCTTGAACGAGCTGGTGGTCAAACTCGAATCGCGCCAAAAAATTTACAAACTGCGTGAGGCTCTCAAAGAACTGGGCGAGACCTATGACCGCATTTACATCGACACCGCACCGGCTTTGAATTTTTATACCCGTGCCGCGCTGATTGGTGCCACCGGTTGCCTGATTCCGTTTGACTGCGACAGTTTTTCGCGCCAGGCGCTTTATGCTTTGCTGGAGAGCGTGAACGAAATCCGCGCCGACCATAATCCCGATTTGCAGGTGGATGGCATTGTGGTGAACCAGTTTCAGGCTCGCGCCAATTTGCCCCAGCGCATGGTGTCGGAGCTGATTGAAGAAGGGTTGCCGGTGCTGCAACCGTATTTGCCCGCTTCGGTGCGCATTCGTGAGTCACACGAACAGTCCAAACCTATGATCTACCTGGACCCCACCCACCGCATCACCCAGGCGCTGGTGGCGCTGCACGACGGACTGCGCGCTTGAGCCCCTGTTTCTCATAAATCCGCAGCCGCAATCTGGCGCAGCGCCTGGGCAAACACCGCCACCGGTTGCCCGCCTGAGATCAGGTGCTTGCGGTTGATGATGACCGCCGGTACCGAATGGATGCCCTGGCCGGTGTAGAAGGCCTCTGCCTCGCGCACTTCAGCGGCAAATTCGTAGCTGGCCAAAATGCTTTGGGCACGCGCCACATCCAGCCCGACTTGCGCCACGGCAGCCAGCAAGACCTCGGGCGACTCCATCACTTGGCGCTGGCCGTGGCAGGCCACCAGCAGCGCTTTTTTCAGCGCCAGTTGTTGTGCGG
>JAVHPS010000352.1:0-1260 GCA_036170715.1 Rhodoferax sp.
CAGTTGGCACAGCGCGCAATCAAGCCCATGCCACCAAAGCACCCGTTGGCACCCCCAATGAGCATCAGCACCGGAATGCCCGCGGCCCGCACGGCCAACAGGGCGCGCATGACTTCGGACACCGCAATCAGCCCGGCATTGGCTTCATGCAAGCGCACCCCGCCAGACTCAGCCAGCACCACGACCGCCGCAGGTTTGTGAATGAGCGCACGCTGAAACAAGCCCACCAGCTTGGCACCGTGCACTTCACCCACGCCACCGCCCATGAATTCACCTTCCTGGGCTGCTATCAATATGGGTTGCCCAGCGAGCAAGCCGCTGCCAATGGCCACACCGTCGTCAAACGCCGACGGTACCCCCAACAGCGCCAGGTGCGGACTGACCACGCGCGCTGCCGGGCCCAGAATTTCTTTGAAAGAACCCGCGTCCAACAGCTGGGCCACGCGCTCGCGCGCCGTCGATTCGGCAAAACTGCGGCGCATGTGCGTCTGACTGTTGTTTGAGGTGTGCGTGGCCAACACATCCAAGTTGGCTTTTCCTGCTATGGCGTTCATGGCTGCGCTTTCAGGGGCAGGCCAGCGGCGGCCTGGTCCAGGCGCAAACTCACCACGGCTGGCGTGGCCCCCATGTCGTTGATGGACGCGGCCACCCCGGCCAAGCCATGTCGATCCTGAAAATCTTCAGCCACGGCCTGCCAGATGGCACCAAAACCACGTGCCGAAGTGGTGATGTCCAGCGTGCAGGTGTTGCCCGCTACCGGTTCAAGCAGGACTTCCAGGTTGCCCGAACCCACCACCCCCACCAAAATGGGCTCAAAGCCAGTCGGCGCGTTGTGGCCGACAAATTCAAAATGAAGTTTTTCCACGACGATTGTCCTTGGGGTCACCAGTTGCGAAAGCGCTTGGGTGGGTCATACAGACCGCCGCTGGCGCGCACCAAATCGCGCATGGTGCGCGCGGCCAGCAGGCTGCGGGTGGCATCGCGCTTGTCAATACCCATGTCTTCGGCGCGGGTGATGATGCCGCGGTCGCGCAGGTTTTCCACCAGGCGCTTGTCGCGCGCCAGTCCCACCGGGGTGTAGCCGGCCACACCACGAATGGCTTGCTCGCGCTCTTCGTCGCTGCGGCACAGCAGCAGGTTGGCAATGCCTTCTTCGGTCAGGATGTGGGTCACATCGTCGCCATAAATCATCACCGGCGGAATCGCCATGTGGGCTTGCTCAGCCAGTTGCCAGGCATCGAGTTTTTCAACAAAAGCCGG
>JAVHPS010000353.1:0-5963 GCA_036170715.1 Rhodoferax sp.
AACTACGGCCGCGATTACGCGCAGGCGTTTTCCAGCACCTTTGCGCAAACCGCCAAAGCGCATCAAACGGCACTGGTGCCTTTTTTGCTGCAAGGCATTGCCGACGTGGCTGACAGCCTGAAATGGTTCCAGGCTGACCGCATTCACCCCACGGAGGAAGCGCAAGCGTTGATTTTGTCCAACGTGTGGCCCGAAATCAAAAAAGGATTGCAATGAGTTTGACCCCCATGCCTGCCACCGAGGTGATCCATCGCCTGGCCGAGTTCGATACCGTGATTGATGCCCGCAGTGAGGACGAATACGCGCTCGACCATCTGCCTCAAGCCGTCAACTGGCCCACGCTGAACAACGCCGAGCGCGTTGAAATTGGCACCTTGTACAAGCAGGTGAATCCATTTGAAGCACGCAAGCGCGGTGCGGCCGTCGCCGCACGCAACATTGCGGCACACATTGAACGCTGTGTGCTGGACAAGCCCAAAGATTGGAAGCCGCTGGCCTACTGCTGGCGTGGGGGGCAACGCAGCGGCTCGTTGTCCTTGATTTTGAGTCAGATTGGTTTTCGCGTGACGCTGGTTGAGGGCGGCTACAAAGCGTTTAGAGCCGCCATCGTTCAGGACACCCAAGCACAAGTGGCGCGGTTGAGGTTCAAGGTGGTGTGTGGCCCCACTGGCAGTGGCAAAACCCGGCTGCTGCATGCCTTGGCTAGTCAAGGGGCTCAGGTGCTAGACCTGGAGCAACTGGCCTGCCACCGCAGTTCGGTGCTGGGGGCCATTCCCGGGCTGGTGCAACCAACGCAAAAACGCTTTGACACCCTGATCTGGGACATGCTGCGCGGCTTCGACCCAGAACGCACCGTCTTTGTGGAAAGCGAGAGCAAGAAAGTTGGCGATTTAAGCGTGCCGCCGTGCCTGATGGAGGCCATGCGCGCAGCCCCCTGTTTGAACCTGCAGCTCAGCGACGTTGAACGTGTGGCCTTGTTGCTGGAGGACTACCACCACATGGTGGATGACGTGGCCTATTTCTGTGACCGGTTAGCGGTGTTGATACCTCTGCGTGGGCGTGAGGTGGTGCAAACTTGGCAAGCCCAAGCACGTGCCGGTGACTTTGATGCGGTGGTGATGGACTTGCTCAAACTGCATTACGACCCAGCTTACCAGCAGTCGATGGAACGCAATTTTGCCCAGTTTGCCCAAGCGCCCAAGCTTGCGTTGCAGAACCGCTCCAATCAGGCCATGCTGGCACTGGCTGGCGGCATCAGTCATGAAGTTCGGGGCTGATGGTGAGTCGTGTAACTGCCCTGCTGCCGTGACCTCAAGCCTGGGGTTGATTCCCTGTAGAGGGCTCCGCGTCTGAGCTTGGGGCATCTGGCAACCCATCGCCGGCTTTGCGTTGGGCTTTTTCTTTGAGTTTCTCTTCTTTTTTCTTCTTTTTTGCCAGTTCTTTCTGACGTTTTTCGTAGCCGTAATTAGGTGTTGCCAAGGTGTTCTTTCAAGTTAATTGGTGGATTTTAACTGCCCGCTATATGGCCAACAGATGCGGCATCGGTAGCCGTACTCAAGCCAATGTGCTCAAGGCTTGCGCCAAGTCGGCCTGCAAGTCCTGCACCGATTCCAGTCCGATGGAAAAACGCACCAAAATGCCACGCTGTAAATGGGTCGGCCAAGGGTGACGCATGCTGGCCAGTTCATACGGCATCACCAGGCTGATCGGACCGCCCCAGCTATAGCCAATTTTGAACCAGCGCAATGCGTTGCAAAAGGCATCCACTTGTGCCTGGCTGTAGTGTGGTTTGAAGATCACGCTCAGCAAACCGGCTGCCCCACCAGCCTGCGGCTGACACAGCTTTTGCCAGTGCGCGTGGCCGGGTGCATTGGGCAAGGCCGGGTGCAACACTTGGGCAAACTCGCTGCGCTGGGTGCACCACTGTGCCAGCGTGCGGGTGGCTTCGTCGTGCGCCCGATAACGCAGCGCCATGCTGGGTAAAGAGCGCAACACCGCTTCAGCATCATTGGCTGCTACGCCAAGCCCCAGGCGCATGTGGCAAAGCTTGAGCTGCATGTGCAGGCGCTCATCGCATGTGGTCAAGCTGCCCATCAGCACATCGCCGCCGCCGCTGGGGTACTTGGTCAGGGCGTGGATGGAAATGTCAACGCCCAAGGCGGGTTGCACGCCGGGTAACAAGTCAAAGGGTTTGAAGGCCATGCCCGCGCCCCAGGTATTGTCCAGGGCACAGGTGACACCTGCGGCCTTGCAGATGCGCACTTGCGCGCACAGGTCAGGGAATTCAAGCGTAACCGAACCTGCCGCCTCCAGCCAGACCAAGCGCGTGCGGGGTGAAATGCGCTCGGCCAGGTCGGCCGGGTTCAGGGGGTCAAAATACTGGTGCGTGATACCCCAGCCCTTCAGTTCTCCTTCAACCAGGGCCTTGGATGGGCCGTAGGCATTGTCAGGAATCAACACCTCGTCGCCAGCTTTCAACAAGGCCAGCGACACGGTAGCGATGGCGGCCAAGCCACTGGGCACCAGCAGGCACTGTGCAGCACCTTCCAGCGTGCACAGGCGCTCTTCCAGCGTGTAGGTGGTGGGGGTGCCGTGCAAGCCGTAGGTGTAGGCGGTTTTGTCTTTCCAGTCAAACGAGCGCATGGCGGCCACGTCGGGAAAAAACACGGTAGAAGCCTTGAACACCCCAGGCTGGGGTGCGGCAAACCCGGCCGGCGGCTGGTACGGGTGATGGATCAGGGTGGTGATGGAATCTGTCATGGACGGCACACGCGCAAAAAAATCAGACGCTCCACTTGGTCAAAAGCTGCTGGGGACGCAAGCTGTCGTAGCTCTCAAACGGCTGGTGAATCCAGGGGTTGCTGGGCAAAAAATCCACACAATAGTCGGGCGTGAAGGTAGACACTGCTTTGGTCCAGATCACGGCACTGCGCAGCTCGGTAATGGGTTTGTACTCGTTGCGCAGCTGGTGCACCACCGCATTGAGGGTGTGGCCGGAGTCGGCCAGGTCGTCCACCAGCAAGACTTTGCCAGCAATTTCACCTTGGGGCGTGGTGATGTAGTGCGCAATGTCGAGTTTGCCCTGCACCGTGCCGGCTTCAGATCGGTAAGAGCTGGTGGACATGATGGCCAGGGGCTTGTCAAACACGCGCGACAAAATGTCGCCGGGGCGCATGCCGCCACGCGCCAGGCACAGGATGGTGTCAAACACCCATCCTGACTGGTGAATCTTGATGGCCAGCTTTTCAATCAGATTGTGGTACTCGTCATAACTCACGTACAAGTGTTTGCCGTCTTCTGTCAACATCAAAATGCTCCTCTATTTATAGTTACAAGCCCTTTAAAATAAAGGGCTATAGGCCAATTTAATTAATAAAATCAATCGGCCAAAAAGGGGTGACGCATCATGATGGTGTGGTCACGATCAGGGCTGGTAGAAATGACGTGGATGGGCACACCAGTGACCTGCTCAATGCGCTGCAAATACAGGCGTGCGGCGGCCGGTAACTGGTCGTAGTGCGTGACACCCACGGTGCTTTGGCTCCAGCCTTCCAGGGTTTCGTAAATGGGTTTGCAGCGCGCAATGTCGTCCGCGCCCATCGGCAAAATGTCGGTAACTTCACCATCGAGTTCATAACCCGTGCAGAGTTTGAGTTCTTTCAGGCCGTCGAGCACATCCAGTTTGGTGATGCACAAGCCGGTCAACCCATTAACCTGGGCCGAGCGCTTGAGCAAGGCCGCATCAAACCAGCCGCAGCGGCGGCTGCGCCCAGTGGTGACACCTTTTTCAGCGCCAATGGTACTCATGTGGTAGCCGGGTGTGCCCTGTTTTTCCCACTCCAATTCGGTCGGAAAAGGGCCGCCGCCCACCCGGGTGCAATAGGCCTTGGCAATGCCCAGGATGTAGTGCAACAGGCCGGGACCCACCCCGGCACCGGCTGCAGCGTTGCCAGCCACACAGTTGCTGGAGGTCACAAACGGGTAAGTGCCATGGTCTACGTCCAGCAGCGTGCCCTGTGCGCCTTCAAACAGCAGGTTTTCGCCTTTCAGGTGGGCATCGTTCAACTCACGGGAAACATCGGCCATCATGGGCTTGAGCAACTCGGCATGTCGCATGGCCTCATCAAAAACAGCCTGAAACTGCACCTCTCCGTCTTGCATGTAAGGAGCCAGCGTGGGGCCAAAGTCAAATGACCTGGAACCCAGAAAAGTGGTCAACACGTGGTTATGCAGGCTCAGCAACGTGCGCAGCTTGCTAGCAAAACGCTCGGGATATTTGAGGTCTTGCACGCGCAGGGCACGCCGCGCAATTTTGTCTTCATAAGCTGGGCCAATGCCGCGCCCGGTGGTGCCAATTTTTTCACTGCCACCCTGCTCCCGCGCGGCTTCACGGGCCACGTCCAACGCCGCATGAAAGGGCAGGATCAAGGGGCACAGCTCGCTGACGCGCAAGCGCGAACGCACGTCTACCCCCACTTTCTCGAGCCCGGCAATTTCTTCAAACAACTTGGCCGCCGACAACACCACACCATTGCCGATGTAGCACTTGACCCCGGTGCGCATGATGCCGCTGGGAATCAGGTGCAAGGCGGTTTTGACCCCATTGATGACCAGGGTGTGGCCCGCGTTGTGACCACCCTGAAAACGCACCACACCTTGTGCGCTCTCAGTCAGCCAATCAACCAGTTTGCCTTTGCCTTCGTCGCCCCACTGGGAGCCTACCACCACCACATTCCGTCCTTTGATCGCAGTCATTTTCAATTCGCCTTTGTTTCAGTTCATTACCTGCACAACCCACTGACCCGCTACCTCGATCAGTTCACGGTCACATAAAAATTCATCCACTTCGCGCTCATGTCCGGGCAGAACACAGACCACAATTTCGCCCTGAGCCCGCAACGCCGCAATGGCCGCACTCAAACGCGCATCATCACGCCACGGGGCATGAACCGCAGGCTTCAAAGGCCGCGCAGCAACCGCACTGACCAGTTCTTTGATGTCCAGACTAAAGCCTGCTGCCGGACGATTGCGACCAAACACGGCACCCACTTCGTCGTAGCGGCCGCCACGCACCAGCGCATTGCTCACGCCCGGGGCATAAATGGCAAAACGTGCGCCGGTGTAATACGAGTAACCACGCAAATCGGCCAGATCAAAGGTCACGTTCACGCCCTTGAGGTGATCGGCTAAACGCTTCAAATTTTGTAGCGCATCATGCACACCCGGCAAGGGCGGGAGTACTTTTTCGGCCTCAAGCAATACCTTTTGATCACCATACAACTTAACCAAAGCCAACAGGCCTTGTCGCACGGGTGCGGGCATGTCTTTGGTCAGGGCTTGTAACTCGGGGATGTCTTTGACAACCAAAGCGGCGTGCAGCTGCTTCAAATGTTGCTCGCTCACTGAAAGGTTGGCCAGCAGCACTTTGACCAAACGCCCATCAGCCAGGTCAACGCTGGGTTGCATCAACTTGGCAGCGCGCAAACTGTCCAGCGCCAAGGTGAGTATTTCAATGTCGGCTTCCAGGCCTGCATGGCCATAAATTTCGGCCCCAAATTGCAGTGGTTCACGGGTCGCGTGCGGTGCACTGGCCCGGGTATGCAGTACCGGCCCGCAGTAGCACAAACGCGTGACACCGGTGCGGTTGAGCAAGTGCGCATCAATGCGCGCCACTTGGGGGGTGCTGTCAGCACGCAAACCCATCATGCGCCCGGAGAGCTGGTCAACCAGTTTGAAAGTTTGCAGATTCAGTGCTTCGCCCGACCCCGACAACAAGGATTCCAGGTGCTCAAGCAAAGGCGGCATGACCAACTCGTAGCCATAGCAGCGGGCGGTGTCCAGCAAATCGCGACGTAATTCTTCGATGTGCCGCGCTTCAGACGGCAAGACATCGGCAATGTGATCCGGCAGGACCCAAGCAGACATGTGATTTTGGTAGGCTGTTAAAACCGTGATTTTACCGG
>JAVHPS010000354.1:0-1257 GCA_036170715.1 Rhodoferax sp.
CACCGGCCAAACTGGCGGTGGACATGTTCACCTACCGGGTGCAGCGCGAAAGCGGCGCGCTGGTGGCCTGCTTGCAGGGCTTGGACGTACTGGCTTTCAGCGGTGGCATTGGCGAGCATGACGTGGCTTTGCGCCTTGAGCTGGGTCAACGTCTGGCCTGGCTGGGTGTGGCCATCGACCCCGCGCTCAATGCCCGAGCCATCGGAGACACCGTCATGGCCATCCACGCGCTCCACAGCCAGATTGAAGTCTGGGTCGTCCCCACCGACGAAGGTGTGGTGGCCGCCCGCGAGGCCGCGGCGCTGTTGGCCGCTTAAAGTCAGCTTGGGTGAGCGGCCTTTGCGATACTCACCCCATGCAACTTCAAGACATTCTTTACTCACAAGGCTTTGGCACGCGCCGTGTGTGCGCCGGGCTGATTCAGCAGGGTTTTGTGCAGGTTTATGAGCCAAATAGCCCTCTAGCGCCCGTCAAATGTGCGCAAGCAGCTACTGAATTTGATGCGGTTGGGCTGCGCTTCCAAGTGCAGGGGGTGGACTGGCCGTATGCTGAGCGCGCCTACCTGATGCTGCACAAGCCCGCTGGCACCGAGTGTTCTCAAAAGCCCTCCACCTACCCCAGCATCTACACCCTGCTGCCTGCGCCGTTGCGCCAGCGGCCGCAAAAAGGCGCGGTGCAAGGCGTGCAAGCCATTGGTCGGCTCGATCAAGACACCACCGGCCTGCTGCTGCTGACCGATGACGGCAAGTTCATCCACCGCATGAGCTCGCCCCGCCACCACGTGCCCAAGGTCTACGAGGTCACGGTCAAACACCCGCTGACTCCTGCACAAGTCAGCCAGTTGCTGGCCGGTGTGGTGTTGGATGACGACCCCAAGCCGGTGCGCGCAGCAGCATGTGAAGCGGTCAGCGACCATCACCTGCGGCTGACGCTGACCGAGGGCAAATACCACCAGGTCAAGCGCATGCTGGCTGCTGTAAGCAACCGCGTCGAGGGTCTGCACCGCTCACAAATTGGCGGCTTGGTGCTGCCCGAAGATTTGAAACCCGGCCAGTGGCGCTGGTTGACGGCTGAAGATTTGGCCTTGATTCAGACTGCGGCACCTGGGCTGAAGTGAGTCTTCCCCAGTTTGATCCAGGCTGTTTTAGGGCAAGTTGATACAAACTCTGACATTGTTCGTGTCTTGCGTATGTGGACGCACACACTACTGTCCGGTTAAAAATCAAACAAAATCAATTGGTTAGAGATGAGTGCTGG
>JAVHPS010000355.1:0-1253 GCA_036170715.1 Rhodoferax sp.
CCGCCGTGCCCGGCTGCCAAGGGTAATTTTTGTGCGGGATACCCAGTGAAGCGATTGTTATTGCTTTTTGTATATCCTGTATATACTTCAATTTTCAAGGAGAAAACCTCATGTTGACCCGAGTCTTCAAAAGTGGCAATTCGCTGGCGGTGCGCATTCCCAAAGAGCTGGCTTTTGCGGATGGCGCACAAGACGTTGAAATTGAGCGCGTGGGCAACACGCTGGTGCTGCGCCCGGTGGTGCAAGAGACCATTGGCGATTTGACTCCCATCCTGTCCATGTTCAGCCCCAACTTCATGGCCGGTGGGCGTGAATTTCACGAACAACGCGAACGCGATTGGAGCGGCAACAGCCTCTGGCGCTTTGAGACGGACGCTGGCGAGGCCGTGGACAAGGCGCAGAAATAAGCCATGCGTTACCTGCTTGACACCAATATTTGCATCTACATTATCAAGCGCCAGCCGCCCGAAGTGCTGCGCCGGCTTGAATCTTTGCCCCAGGGCAGTGCCGTGATGTCGGTGGTGAGTTATGCCGAACTGCGTGCCGGACTCGAAATACAGACCGCCAACCGTGCGCAGGACGGACGTGTGCTGGCTCTGTTGACGCGGCGCATTCCGGTGTTGCCCTTTGGTGAATCTGATGCGATAAGTTTTGGTGTGCTTCGTGCTGCCGTGCGTGACCGCCGCCGCGACACCATGGACCAGCTCATTGCCTCCCACGCGATCAGCCTTGGGCTTACGCTGGTCACCAACAACGAGGCTGATTTCAAAGATTACCCCGGCCTGAAGGTTGAAAACTGGGTCAATACGCCTTAGATTTTTATAAGCAAAATAGACCTCTAGACCTTGTGGATAAAGCGCAAGCAGCTATCAAAATAATTCATTCAACCAGAGCCTTCTTCATGTCTCCCGAAAGTCTCACTGACGCGCTGTCGGCCAGCACCGATTCGCTTGTGGCTGGCGCTGACAGTCAATCCTGTATCAGCGCAGCCCAACCCGACCTCACCAGCCTGGTCGTCCCCCTGATGAAGGGCGTGCTGTACCGCGAAGACGATGCCACCCAGTGGGCGGCCTTGCTGCAATTGCAAGCCCGTGTGCGTGATTACGTGGCCGTGTTGGCACTGGATCTGGTGGTGGACGAGGCCGAGGGCTACGCCTTTTTACGCTCGCAGCCACCAACTGACGATGCAGCGCCCAAGCTGCCGCGCCTGGTGCGCCGCCAGCCCTTGAGTTTTCAGGTCAGCTTGCTGCTGG
>JAVHPS010000356.1:0-1251 GCA_036170715.1 Rhodoferax sp.
GCCGAAAAATGGGGCCGCCGCTGGATCACCTGCGACACCTCGCGTGTGGCGGTCACGCTGGCCAAACAGCGTTTGATGACCGCCAGCTACGACTACTTTGCCTTGCGTTACCCGCATGAGGGGCTCAAGGGCGGTTTTATTTACAAGACCGTGCCGCACGTCACGCTTAAAAGCATCGCCAACAACCCCGAGATCGACACTATTTACGAGCGCCTGCACCCCGGCATTGAGGCGGCACTGGCAGCACTCAACACCGCTTTGCAAGCCGCACCCAGCGCTATACCTTTTATAGTGCCTGACGGTTATCGCAAGGGGCAAACGCTGGTTTTGGGGGCAAGCCCTCACCCCAGCCCTCTCCCAGGGGGAGAGGGTGAGACAGCCAAAGTCGCGCTGCTGGCGTGGGAAGTGCCGTTTGACTTGCCCACCGCTTGGCCTGCGGAGATTGAGCCCCTGTTTGCAGCCTTTCATGCCTCCCGCCAGAAGATGCAGGCCGAGATGGATCGCTCGATTGCAGCCCAGGCGGATAACGAAACCCTGTACGACCAGCCCGAAAAGACCAAAAACAAGCTGCGCATCACCGGCCCGTTCACGGTAGAGGCGGTGCCGTTCCCCAGTGTCAAGTCGCTCGACGAGGCCAGCGGCCCGGATCAGGCCGATGCCAGCATTGCCCGCACCGGCGAGAGTGGTCGCCAGCACCAGTGGCGGGACGAATTGCTCAAAGCCGGTATTCGCGGCAAAGGTGGGCAGATGCTGCAATTTGCCGATCTGGAGGCACTGCCTGCTGATGCGCACATTCGCAACCTGCACGCCAGTGGCCACCTCGACACCGGTGAGCGGGTGGTGGTGAGCTTTGGCCCGGAACATGCAGCACTCGAACAAAGGCAGGTCACCAATGCCATGAACGATGCGGGCAGCCTGTTCCCGCTGCCCAAAATGCTGGTGTTTTGCGCCTTTACCTTCGACCCCGAAGCCGCCAAGGACATTGATGCCATCAAGGGCATCACCGCCTTGAAGGCGCAAATGAACACCGACTTGCTGACCGAAGACCTGAAAAAAGCCCGTACCAGCAACCAGAGCTTCTGGCTGATGGGGCAACCCGAGGTGGAGGTGCACAAAACTGGCAAAGCGGATCAGTGGGTGGTCGAAGTCCACGGTTTTGATTACTTTGACACGGTCAAAGGCGAACTGGTCTCGGGCGGCAAAAACAAGATCGCAATGTGGGCGCTTGACACCGACTATGACGAGCGCAGC
>JAVHPS010000357.1:0-1249 GCA_036170715.1 Rhodoferax sp.
CATGGCGTTCATACGTGGTTTTGACATCGGCCAAAAATTGGTTCAAGTCAAAGGTGCGCTCGGGCAGGTAAATCAGGTGCGGACCATCGTCCGGAAACTTTTTGCCCAGTGCCGAGGCGGCGGTCAAAAACCCCGCGTGGCGGCCCATCACCACGCCCACATAGACACCGGGCAGGGCGGCGTTGTCCAGGTTGGCTCCGGCAAAGGCTTGTGCCACAAAGCGCGCGGCCGATGGAAAACCAGGCGTGTGGTCATTGCCCACCAGGTCGTTGTCGATGGTTTTGGGAATGTGGATGCAGCGCAGGTCGTAGTGGGCGGCGTGCGCTTCCTGGCTGACGATGCGCACGGTGTCGCTGGAGTCGTTACCGCCAATGTAGAAAAAATGCCCAATCTGGTGCGCTTGCAACACCTTGAAGATTTCTCGGCAGTAAGCCTCGTCGGGTTTGTCGCGGGTGGAACCCAGCGCGCTGGACGGGGTGTTGGCCACCTGCTCCAGGTTGTGGCTGGTCTCCTGGGTCAGATCGACAAAGTCTTCGTCCACAATGCCGCGCACGCCGTGGTGCGCGCCGTAAATGTGGCCAATCTGGCCAAAGCGGCGGGCTTCAAGCGCCACGCCCACGAGGGATTGGTTGATGACGGCAGTGGGGCCGCCGCCTTGGGCGACGAGGATTTTTCCGGAGGCCATGGTGGGTAGTGTCCTGGTTGAGCAATGAAGAGTGATGGGCGAATTGTGCCTTTGATGTGGCCTGAATTTTCAGGGGCAAGTGGGGGCAGGGCAAAGTTCGTTCGTGATCACTGGTTGTTTGGGGCGATGGGCTTGGGATGGCATTCGACCCTTTCAAATCCGGCCGAGCACCTGACCCCGTCGCCACGCCGTGCCACGCAGGGATGCGCTATGGCAGCGTGCCCAGATCTGCCCCATCCAAAGTGAATGCAATTCGGCAGCAAGTCCACGGACACCCCCGCCGTGGCAGTTTGCCGCCTACCCCGGTAAAATCAGCGCCCATTCTGCACACCCTCCAGGCGAGCCGTTCCTGCGCTGCCTGTTACCGATTGCCCACCATGCTTTATCCACAACATTTCGACGTGATCGTCGTCGGCGGCGGCCATGCCGGTACTGAAGCCGCCCTGGCGGCGGCGCGCATGGGTTGTGCCACCCTGCTGCTGAGCCACAACATTGAAACCCTGGGGCAGATGAGCTGCAACCCCTCCATTGGCGGCATTGGCAAGGGGCATCTGGTCAAAGAGG
>JAVHPS010000358.1:0-5903 GCA_036170715.1 Rhodoferax sp.
GCGTGGTTTCTTCAAGATTGTCGATCGCAAGAAGGACATGATTCTGGTCAGCGGCTTCAATGTGTTTCCGACTGAACTCGAAGACGTGGTGTCGCAAATGCCTGGCATCATGGAGTGCGCCTGCGTTGGCGTGGCGGATGCCAAAGCCGGTGAAGCCGTAAAGCTGGTGATCGTCCGGAAAGACCCGGCTGTGACCGAAGAGCAGGTGCGTGCCTATTGCCGCGAAAACCTCACCGGCTACAAGCAACCCAAGATTGTCGAGTTCCGCACCGAATTGCCTAAAACACCGGTTGGGAAAATCTTGCGGCGTGAGTTGCGTGACAAATAAAGGAGTCAAGTTTTGACACTGGCCATCATGAGTGCCCTGCTGGATGAACAGCGGGGTTTGTTGGAACAGCTGGATAACCCCCGTCGTGTGCAACGTGCCGGGCGTACTTTCTGGTGTGGCCAATGGTTCGGGCATGAGGTGGTGCTGGTGCTGAGCAAGGTCGGCAAGGTGGCGGCAGCCACCACCGCCACCGCGCTGATTGAAGCTTTTGATGTGCAGCGCATTGTTTTCACGGGCGTGGCTGGTGGCATTGGCCCGGGTGTCAAGGTGGGCGACGTGGTGGTGGCCAGTGCATTCATTCAGCACGACATGGACTCCAGTCCGCTGTTTGCGCGTTTTGAAATGCCCCTTTATGACCGCGCCACCTTTCCCTGTGACACGGTCTTGACGGCTACGCTTTTGGAAGCTGTCCATGGAGGTTTAGAAGCGGTTGGCAACCATTTTCATCGTGAAAATTTATTGGCCAAGCCAACCCTGCACACCGGCTTGATTGCCAGTGGTGACCAATTCATTTCAAGCGCAGCGGTGGCTGCGCAAGTGTTGGACACTTTGAAAACCGCAGGTTTTGAAGCATTGGCCGTTGAAATGGAAGGCGCTGCCGTGGCGCAGGTGTGTTGTGACTATGGCGTGCCCTTTGCCGCCGTGCGCACCATCTCCGACCGGGCGGATGACCAGGCGCATGTCGATTTTTCTGCGTTTGTCACCCAGGTGGCCAGTCCTTACGCCTGCGCCATCGTTCAGCAATTCGTCAAAATGCTATGCTAATAATAGCTTATAACTCTTTATTATCAAGGGCTATAGGCTTGTTTTATTTAAGCCAACCGCGCTTTCTAAAGTACCACATGGGCACCAAGGCACTGGCCACCATCAGTGCCAGCGCAAACGGGTAACCCGCTTTCCAGTCGAGCTCAGGCATGTACTTGAAGTTCATGCCATACAGACTGGCAATCAGTGTGGGCGGCAACAACGCCACGCTGGCCACCGAAAATATCTTGATGATCTTGTTCTGGTTGATGTTGATAAAACCGACCGTGGCATCCATCAAAAAGTTGATCTTGTCAAACAAAAATGCGGTGTGCGAGTCAAGCGAGTCAATGTCGCGCAAAATCTGGCGCGCCTCCTCAAACTGGTCGCTGTTGAGCATTTTGGTGCGCATCATGAAACTCACGGCACGCCGGGTGTCCATGGCGTTGCGGCGAATCCGCCCGCTCATGTCTTCGTGGCGGGCAATGGCCCCCAGCACTTCACCGGCCAGGGCATCGGTCACATCGCCCGAGAGGACTTTGGCGCTGGCTTTTTCCAGTTCGTCGTAAATTTCTTCCAGCGTATCGGCTGAATACTCGGCATCGGCATCAAACAGCTTGAGCAGTACCTCTTTGGCATCTTCAATCAAGCCAGGGGCACGCCGCGCGCGCATGCGCAGCAGGCGAAACACGGGCACATCTTCGTCGTGAATCGAGAACAACACGCCCCGACTTTTCAGTTCGGCGTTGTCCATGTTCAAAATAAACGCCACCCGCACGGTGTGAGGGTCATCCTCGTCGGCTACCAGAAAGTCGCTGCGAATGTGCAGTTCACCGTTGTCTTCTTTGTAGAAACGGGCTGATTCTTCAATGTCTTCGTCCATCGCATCCTCGGGGATGGACAGTCCGTAATACTGCTTGACCCAGCGTTTTTCTTCCAGGGTGGGGGACTCAAGGTCAACCCAGATGGGCTGGAAACGCGACAGCTCTTCCAGCGATTCAATTTCTTCCTGGAACAGGCGACCGTTGGCGAGGGTAAAGATGTTGAGCATGGGCTCACTCCCGGTTGAGGTTTGGCATCTGGTGGTGAAGTGGGGTGGCTTTCAGCCCCCTGATGCATGGCCGGGAGATGAAAGCTACCGACTGGGGTAGTTTTCCAAGGCAAAGATTCCTTTAATGTGCTCTGCGGATTATGGCATCGCAACCGGTCTGTCGCCTTCATGGCAGGCCGTAAAACCAGAAGATGCTGCATTGCATCAATAAAAAGCATTGCAATAACTTGCAAGCCCGGGCATAGTGAACCCAAGTGACCTGTTTATTTTTTCCCGGTTGTCAGCGTTGGGTTGGCAACCATTTCACCCTGCGACTTTTAGGAGGCTTTTTATGAACTTGACGATCAGTGGTCACCATCTGGAAGTTACCCCGTCTTTACGCACCTACGTCACGTCCAAGCTTGATCGCATCAAGCGCCATTTTGACCAGGTGGTAGATGTCAAGGTGTTGCTGACCCTGGAAAACCTGAAAGAAAAGGAGCGTAGACAAAAGGCAGAGTGCAATATTTACATCAAAGGCATTGAATTGTTTGCCGAAAGTGCCCATACCGACCTGTATGCGGCAGTAGACGAGTTGGTCGACAAACTCGATCGTCAGGTGGTGCGGCACAAGGATCGCTTGCAATCTCACCACCACGATGCCGCCAAACGGCTGATGTAATTTAAACTACGCCAAGCCGCCCGCTGGTGCGAGCGGCTTTTTTTTGCGCCCAAATGCGGCAGCGCAACATTTAAGAACCACTATGAACCGACTTGCGTCTATTCTTTCTCCGGCACAGGTGCTTGTGCAGGTGGATGTGTCCAGCAAAAAAAGGGCTTTTGAAGAAGCTGGCTTGTTGTTTGAGAACTTGCAGGGCTTGAGCCGGGCGCTGGTCACCGACAGCCTGTTCTCGCGTGAGCGCCTGGGTTCAACCGGTTTGGGGCATGGCGTGGCTATTCCGCATGGGCGCATCAAGGGGCTTAAGTCGCCTCTGGCGGCCGTGTTTCAGTTGGCCCGGCCGATTGGTTTTGAAGCACCCGATGAGCAGCCGGTGGCCCTGATGATTTTTTTGCTGGTGCCCGAGGCCGCAACCCAAAAACACCTTGAAATTTTGTCGGAAATTGCAGAAATGCTCAGCGATGCCGATTTGCGCGTCAAGCTCAGTGCCTGTGCAGATGCCGCCCAGTTGCACCAGATGATTGCCACTTGGCAGTCGGATCAGGTGGCTTGAGTCAGTCGCCATTTTTTAGACGGGAAACTGGCTGTGAAACCCAATGTGATCAGTGCTGATGTGTTGTTTGAAGCTTTTCGCGGCAACCTGCGCTGGGAGTGGGTGGCCGGTTTAGGGGCATCAGAGCGGCGCTTTGACGAGGTGGCCGTGCGGGCGGCGCGCTCAGGTGCTGACTTGGTTGGCTACCTCAACTACATCCATCCCTATCGGGTGCAAATCCTGGGCGAGCGCGAGGTGGCTTACCTGACCAATGCCACGGCCGAGGATTGTTCCCGGCGCATTGCCCGTATCGTCACGCTGGAGCCGCCGGTGCTGGTGCTGGCGGATGGGCAAACTGCGCCTGAGTCACTGTTGTCGATGTGCGAGCGGGCGCAGATTCCCATGTTTGCTACCGAAGGGTCTTCTGCCTTTGTGATCGACGTGCTGCGCGCCTATTTGTCCAAACACTTTGCCGACCGCAGCACCATGCATGGCGTGTTCATGGATATTTTGGGGCTGGGGGTTTTGATCACGGGCGAATCGGGTCTGGGCAAAAGCGAACTGGGTCTGGAGCTGATCTCACGGGGTAATGGTTTGGTGGCTGACGATGCGGTTGATTTGTACCGCATCAACCAGGACACGATTGAGGGGCGCTGCCCTGAATTGCTGTTGAATTTACTCGAAGTGCGCGGCATTGGCTTGCTGGACATCCGTTGCATCTTTGGCGAAACCGCCGTGCGGCGCAAAAAACGCCTGCAACTCATTGTGCATCTGGTGCGCCGCGAAACCATGGAACGCGAATATGAGCGTATTCCGTATGAGCCCCTGACCCAGGACGTGCTCGATGTGCCGGTGCGCAAAGTGGTGATTCAGGTGGTGGCGGGGCGCAACATTGCGGTGCTGGTGGAGGCGGCGGTGCGCAACACCATTTTGCAGATTCGTGGGGTGGATACTTACAAAGAATTTGTTGAACGCCACCGCAAGGCGATGAACGAAGCGGGTTAGGTTGTTGCCGGACGGTGTGGGCACGCGCCGCGCGTGCAATGTGCGTACAGGCTCAACGCGTGGTCTGCAATGGCAAAGCCTTTGGTCTTGGCTACTGCATGCTGGCGCTGTTCGATCTCGGCATCAAAAAACTCTTCAACCCGGCCACAGTCCAGGCACACCAGATGATCGTGGTGCTGGCCTTCATTGAGTTCGTAAACGGCTTTGCCACTCTCGAAATGGCTACGCACCAGAATGTCGGCTTGCTCAAACTGTGCCAACACCCGGTACACCGTGGCCAAGCCCACGTCGGAGCCCGCTTGCACCAGGACACGGAACACGTCTTCTGCGGTCATGTGGCGCTGCTGACCGGTCTGGAAAATCTCCAAAATCTTCAGCCGGGGCAGGGTGGCCTTGAGTCCGGTGCTTTTAAGTTCGTCAATCTTGGTCATAGGGTGCTCACAGGGTGGCCGTGGGAATGGCTTGCACGTGATCCGGCGTTGGGGCTGCCAGTACAATGTTCAGCTCTTATTGTCACTTCAATTGCCCATGTTTGATTCTCTCGCTCGTTGCGTCTGGTTGAGTTCACTTGGCGCGGTGCTGGCCATGCTGTCAGGCTGCAGCAGCCTGGATGGTGCCAGTAACCGATTGGCCAATGTGATCAGCCCCTACAAAATTGACATTGTCCAGGGCAACTTTGTTTCAAGCGAACAAGCCGCCGCGCTCAAGCAAGGTATGGCCCGTTCGCAAGTGCGCGACATTCTGGGCTCCCCTTTGCTCACCAGTGTGTTTCATGCCGATCGTTGGGACTATGTCTTCACCTTCAAACGCCAGGGCATGGAACCCCAGTCACGCCGTGTGACCGTGTTTTTCAAGGACGATGTGCTCGCTAAAGTCCAGGCCGATGCGCTGCCCACTGAGGCTGAATTCGTGGCTTCGCTTGATTCTGGCCGACCGACTGGCAAAGTGCCTGTGCTCGAAATGACTGAAGAAGCCCTGAAAGCCACCGCCACGCCACCCAAGCCGGTCGCCAGCAAACCCTTGCCGGCCTTGCCTGCAAGCTATCCACCGCTTGAAGCTGCGCCAAACTGATGCCAGGAGTGCAACACATGACGCAGTTGATCTGCCACAAAATTTGCGTGGCCGGTGCCAGTGGACGCATGGGGCGCATGCTGATTGAGGCCGTATCCAACGACCCCGATTGCCAACTCAGCGGTGCGCTGGATGTGCCTACCAGCCCCGCGCTGGGCACTGACCCGGCTGCTTTTTTGGGGCGCAGCAGCGGCACCGTGATTCAATCTGATCTGCGCGCCGGTTTGCAAGGGGCGCAGACCTTGATCGACTTCACCCGTCCCGAGGGCACGCTGGCTCACCTGCAGGTATGCCGTGAACTGGGTGTGAAGGCGGTCATTGGTACCACCGGTTTTTCTGACGCGCAAAAGCAGCACATTGCTGAAATTGCCAAAGACATCGCCATCATGATGGCCCCCAACATGAGCGTTGGCGTGAACGTCACCCTGAAACTGCTGGAGATGGCTGCCAAAGCACTCAACACCGGCTACGACATTGAAATCATCGAAGCCCATCACCGCCATAAAGTGGATGC
>JAVHPS010000359.1:0-1247 GCA_036170715.1 Rhodoferax sp.
AGCAGCGTCAGCACGTCGTCCAGATCGCGCGGCATCACGGCCACTTTGGCCACGTCGGCACCCAATTGGTCGGCTTGCAGGAACTTGGCCGCCAGCGTCTCTAGCCCCGGCGTGTAGGAGAAGTTGTG
This sequence comes from Rhodoferax sp., assembly GCA_036170715.1. Classification (GTDB taxonomy): domain Bacteria; phylum Pseudomonadota; class Gammaproteobacteria; order Burkholderiales; family Burkholderiaceae_C; genus Rhodoferax. The sequence continues at coordinate 129 of JAVHPS010000359.1, forward strand.
GAACGACAGCACCAGGGCGATGCCGCTGGCTTTGGCCGCCGTGCGCACGCGCGTGATGTTGGCAGCGTCGTTGGCCAGTTCGTAATCGATCAGGTCGATGGTTTTGCTGGCGCACACGGCCTCATACAGGGCCAGTACCTGCGCTTCGTTGAGTGCAATTTTTTCGCCACCTTCAATGATGGAGCGCCGGGTGAACAGCAAAGGGAGGTTGCCTGCTGCTTTTTTGATAGCTATTGCAGCAGCAATGACTGCGGCTGCATCGCCAATTTGCTCAAAAAAATCAACACGCCATTCCAGCACGTCGGGCTGTTTGGGTAGCACCACGGCCAGCTCGGCCATGATTTTTTCAAGCGTGCGCCCAACCAGCGGGGTGCAGATCAGCGGGAACTTGCCGCCCGCGATGGGTTGGCCGTTGAGGGTGATGGGTTGATGGGGTTGCATGGGATGTGTCTTTCTTTAGGGTAGGGGTGTGACGAATGAAGGCGGGCGGTGTCACGCATCAAACGCCGCTCAAGACGGCATCCAGCGCGGCAATCACCTCGTCGGCGCGTGGGCTCAAGTTGGCGACCTGCGTTTTAAGCAGGCGTTTGTCCAAGGGAGCCGCTTCAAAAGGCACCAGCATCAGGGCTTGCCCGTTCACAGTCAACAGTGGGCACAAGCGTTTGGGCAGCGCCTGACCGGGCAACCGTGTCACGGCCAGGGGTACCACCATGCGGGTGGGCAAGCTGCTGAGCAAGTCGCTCTGGATGTCCATCACATAGGGGTAAACCTCGCGCGAACGGGCGCTGGGGTTGTCAAACACGTCGAACTGCATGGCGGTGCGTTACCAAGTCCGCAGGTCATCACACCACAGGCCGTGCGCCTCAAAACGCTGGTGTTGCTCGGCCAACCAGGCACTGTGTGTGCGCTCAAATTCGGCTTGACGCTTGGCCAGCGACTCTGACTTGGCGCTGGCCTGCATTTTGGAAAACTGCTGCACGGACAAAATAACGGTGTCAATTTGTCCGTCTTTTTCGACAAAAACCGGGGCCAGCTTGGCCTGGGCGCAGATCGCACCGAACCGGTTTTTGGCTTGTGTGGCAGTGACTTGCATGGTGCGACTCCTGACGTGCGGTTGTT
>JAVHPS010000360.1:0-1246 GCA_036170715.1 Rhodoferax sp.
TTCACGACAGCGCGCTGTGGCCAACCGATGCCCCGGCGTTTGGTCAATGCTGGCAAAGCCGCATGCCAGCTGAAACGTCAGGCGCGTGAATTTCTGAACCGCTCAGGCGCGTCTTCGTCCTGCCAATCCAGCTCAGAGAGCAACCAGCCATTTTTACCTTCTTCTTTGGCTTGCAGCAGCGCTTCGTCTGCAGCTGCCACCAAGCTTTCCATGTCAAGACCATGGTGTGGGTAAACCGCCAGCCCCAGGCTGGCTGTCACGTGCACTTCATGGTGTTGCAGCGGGTAGGGCAGGGCCAAAGCGTCCAACATTTTGTCTGCCAGGGTCACTACATCGGCACTTTTGCTCACGTCTGAGACCAGCACGGCAAATTCGTCGCCGCCCAAGCGAGACACCGTGTCGACCTCGCGCACCAAGGCGGTCAAGCGCTCTGCCACGGCCACCAGCAGCTGGTCACCCACCGGGTGCCCCAAGGTGTCATTGATGCCTTTGAAACCGTCCAGGTCAAGGTAAATCACGGCAAACATTGAGGCGTTGCGCCGCGCTTGTGCCAACAGCTGGCTAAACCGGTCGGTGAACAGCAGCCGGTTGGGCAAGTTGGTCAAAAAATCATGCTGCGCCTGGTGTTTCACCGCTTCGGCCTCGGCACGGGTTTCGGTGATGTCTGAAAAAATGCCCAAGCGATTGACCACCAGCCCCTGTGCATCTCGCACGGTACGAATGAACATGCTGGCCAAATACAGCTCGCCCGATTGGCGCCGGTTCCATATCTCACCTTGCCAGGCATCGGTGCTGTTCAAGGTGTGCCACATGGCTTGATAAAAAAACTGATCATGCTGCCCCGAAGCGCACACACTGGGGTTGCGCCCAAGCACCTGTTCAGGCGTGTAACCCGTGATCAGGGTGAACGCGGGGTTGACCGAAATGATGCGGTTTTGCGCGTCGCATATCTCTACCGCGTCGTTGCTGAGGCTAAACACTTTGGCATGCAAGTCGGTTTGGGCGGTTGCCATCCAGCGCTCGCGTGTCAATATGGCCAGTGACAGCGGCAGCAAAGCCAGCGCCATGACTGTGAGCCAGAAATTGACCTCGCCATAGCTTTGAAAGCCGTCGGCGTAATAGCCTACGCTGAGGTTGGCACTGGCCAGGGCTTGTGCCAAAAACATGAGTTGAATCAACACCGTATTTCTGCGCCCGGTGCGTAAACCTGCCCAAAAGATGATTGGGAAAAGCCACGCCAGCTGCG
>JAVHPS010000361.1:0-5885 GCA_036170715.1 Rhodoferax sp.
GCTACGTGTCCCCCGGCCTGCGGCCTCCTCCTTGACCTTCGCAAAGCGCATCGCCCGACTGATTTTGCGCGGCTGTGGGTTGCTGGCAGGGGAAAGATGAGGCGGCTTTCGTGTGAATCGCTCAGGCGGGGTGATTGGGCCATGCGACCGGGCTTTGGGGGCAAAGGCGCGCGCCGACAGTCGCAGGCGTATTGATTCGTTTGTTTCGCGCGTGTTTTGCCCCCAAAACCGCATGCGCATGACCCAGTCGCCGCGCCGGGTTCGAAGTGAAGCGTTGGCTATTGAAACGCCGCGTCGATAATGTGAAAAACCCTAATCAATTCGTATCGGAGGTTCGCATGGCGGGTCAACAAAACAGTTTTCTGGAAGCACCGGTGGATGTGGTCATCATGGCCGCTGGCAAGGGCACGCGCATGAAAAGCAAGTTGCCCAAGGTATTGCACCAGCTGGCCGGGCGCGCGCTGGTGCAGCATGTGGTGGACACCGCTGCCGCTTTGCAGGCGCGCCAGGTGACGCTGATCACCGGCCATGGCGCTACAGAAGTAGAAGCTGCTTTAGCAGGTAATACAAGGGCTACAGTCCAATTTTATTTGAAGTTTGTGCGCCAGGAGCCGCAGCTTGGCACAGGGCACGCGGTGCAGCAAACCGTGCCGGTGCTGCAGGACGACGGCATCGTGGTGGTGCTCTCGGGCGACGTGCCGCTGACGCAGCCCGACACCTTGACGCAGCTGATCGCAGCTTGTGGTGGCGACAAACTGGCGTTGCTGACGATTGATTTTGCCGACCCCACCGGCTACGGGCGTATCGTGCGCGCGGGTGACGCGGTGCAGGCGATCGTCGAGCAAAAAGATGCCACGCCCGCGCAGCGCCAGATCAAAGAGGTGTACAGCGGCATCATGGCCGTGCCCGCTGCGCAGCTCAAAAAATGGTTGGCACGGCTGGACAACAAAAACGCCCAGGGTGAGTACTACCTGACCGACGTGGTGAAGTTCGCTGTGGCCGATGGCGTGCCGGTGGTGGCGCACAAGATCAGTGACGCGGTGCAGGTAGCCGGGGTCAACAGCCCCGTGCAACTGGCCGAACTGGAGCGCGCCTACCAGCGCCGGGTGGCGCTGCAATTAATGGAGCAGGGCGTGCGCCTGGCCGACCCGGCGCGGCTGGATGTGCGTGGCAGCTTGAGCTGCGCGCAAGATGTGTCGATTGACGTGAATTGCGTCTTTGAAGGCCAGGTGAGCCTGGGCGAAGGCGTGCGCATTGGCCCCAACTGCTGCATCAAAAACGTCCAAATTGCCGCTGGCGCGGTGATTCACCCTTTTACCCACATCGAAGGCGGCGCACCTGGCAGCAAGGACGCGATTGAAGTTGGGGCGGGGGCGCTGATTGGCCCATTTGCCCGCCTGCGCCCCGGTGCCAGACTGGGTGACGAGGTGCACATTGGCAACTTTGTCGAGGTCAAAAATTCCACCCTGGCCAAGGGGGCCAAGGCCAACCATTTAGCCTATCTGGGCGATGCCACGGTGGGCGAGCGCGTGAACTACGGTGCGGGCAGCATCACGGCCAATTACGATGGGGCCAACAAACACCGCACCGTGATCGAGGCTGACGTGCACATTGGCAGCAACTGCGTGCTGATTGCGCCGTTGACGATTGGCGCAGGCGGCACGGTGGGCGGTGGCTCGACCTTGACCAAAGACACGCCGCCGCTGGCGCTGACGGTGGCGCGGGCACGGCAGGTGAGCCTGGCCAACTGGAAGCGGCCGAGCAAGAAATAATGGGTAGATGGGAATCGCTTTCGGCTCTAACCCGCAGCGCGCATTGGGTATCCGACTCCGCGGATGTCCCCCGGATTGGGCAACGCCCAATCCTCCTCCTTTATTCCGCTGCGTCAAATACCCAACGCACGCTGCTTGACGCTGTCGAAGACTCCGGATCTGATTCAAAAAATGACGAATGATTCTTTACCCGAAACGTCTTTGGCGCATCTTCAGCGCCAACTGGATGCTGCGCGCGCAGAGTTGCAGGAATTTACCTACACCGTGTCGCACGACCTGCGCGCCCCGCTGCGCCACATCAACGCCTTTGCGCAGGTGCTGGCCGAAGACTGGCCCGACATGCCCACTGAAGCAGCTGGGCACCTGGCCACCATTCGTCAGGCGGCGCAGTTGCTGAGCCGCCAGCTTGACGGCCTGACGCAGCTCTCGCGCTTGGGGCTGCAGCCGCTGAACGTGCAGCCGGTGGACGTGGTGGCGCTGACGCAAGATGTCGCGCAGGAGGTTGCTGCGCGCTATCCGCAGCAGGCGGTGCAGTGGCAGCTGGCGGGTGATGTGCCGCTGGTGCTGGCCGATGCCGATTTGCTGCGCCAGCTGCTGCTGCAGGTGCTGGACAACGCCGTCAAATTCAGCCGCGGGTGCGATCCCGCGCAAGTGGCGCTGATCTGGCAGCCAACCGACGCAAAGCACTGCCAGATCAGCATTCGCGACCACGGGGTGGGCTTTGCGCCCGAGCAAGCCAAAGCCTTGTTCAAAGTGTTTGGCAAGCTGCACCCGGCGCGCGAGTTTGCGGGTCTGGGCTTGGGGCTGGTGGCCAGCCGCAAGATCATGCAGCGCCTGGGGGGTGCGATCGACATCGAAGCCGTGGCCGACGGCGGCTGCCGCGTTACGTTGCTGCTGCCCACTGCATGAATCACGCCGGTTAGCGTTTCAACTGCACGTAAAAGTTTTCATGCGGCCCCACAGCCAGCAGCACGATGGTAGTCGGTTTGAATTTGTCCGGACTGAGCTCGTAAGCCAGTAGGGTCTCTTGTTGATTGAGCTTGAATTTGTGCACAAAAACGCTGGATAAATCGCCACGTTTTTCTTCTCCCAGAAAAGGATTGCTGGCGATGTCCTTCACCGCTTGGTCTAGTATTTTTTTGTCTTTGGCGTGCAATTTTTTTGCCACACGGGCAAAAGATGGCGATGCCAGCACGGTGCAGACCATGGAACTAACCAAATGGGTACGGTGTGGCCAACCCGGCCTTGGCTTCTTCGCGGGACAAGATGGTGTCTTGAATCAAGCGCAGGGGTAACTCGGGATTTTCTAGCACGGCTTTGCCGATGCGTGCCCAGTACTCAATTTGTTTCGGTACCGAGCGGTGCTCGGCGGCTGCGTGCGGTTTTGCATCTTCAATCAATTTTTCTGACAATTTCAATGCCACGGCCATGCTGGAACTCCTGGGAATAGAAGGGTGATTGTGGCGCTATTTGCAACCTTTTGCAACCTTTGACGTTAGAAATTCAGAGCGCACGGTGCAGGAAGATATCGACGCACGGCAGGTGCCGCGCGGCCACGAACCCGGTCTTCACATCTTCTCCGGCAGCGGCACAGCTGCGCCAAACTTGCTGCGTTTGATGCTGAAAAAGCTCTTCACGTTGCGCACATTGGCATCCTGTGTGAACAGGCGCTGGGTCAGGGCCAGGTAGTCGGGCATGTTGGCGGCGTGGATGATCAGGCAAAAATCCGGCCCCGGTGAAACGCGGTAACACTGTTGCACCGCGTTCTCTGAAGCCACTTTTTTCTCAAACGCTTCCAATGCGCCCTGGTCTTGCCGGTCCAGCGTGATCTCGACCACCGCGCACAGGCCGTGGCCGATGCTGTGGGCCAGTTCATCCACGCTCAGGATGGCAATCTGGCGCTCGATCAGCCCGGCTTCTTTCAGGCGGTTGACGCGGCGCAGGCAGGTTGGGGGCGACACATGCACGCGCTCGGCCAGCGCCTGGTTGGACAGCGACGCGTCGGTTTGCAGCAGGCGCAGCAACAGCAGGTCGGAGGGGTCAAGGTGCAATGTACTCATGCATCAAACATTCAAAAACAATAGCATAATGTGCTTTATATACAAGGGCTATATGGCTATTTTATTGTTGATTGATGACACCGCCGCAACCACCACGGCCACAGCAAATTCAGTGCCAAACCCGAGAGCACCAGTGCCGCGGCCCCCAGCTTCCAGGCGGGCAACGGCTCGCCCAGCCACCAGGCTGAACTGGCCATGCCAAACACCGGCACCAGCAACGCCATCGGTGTGATGGTGGCCGCGCTGTAGCGCGCCAGCAGCCAGCCCCAGGCGGCATAACCAAAAATGGAGTTGCCCCAGGCTTGCCACGCCACTGCGGCCCAGGCTCCCAGGTCAGCGCCCTGCACGCCTGCGGCCAGTGCGTCCCAGCCCTCCATCCAGAGCGACAAGGCAAACAGCGGTGGCACGGCAAACAGGCTGGACCACACCACATAAGCCACCATGTTGATGCGCCCGGCGGCGCGGCTGACCAAATTGCCACCGGCCCAGGCCAGCGCCGCCAACAAAATCAGCCCCAGGCCGAGCAAGGTGGTGCTGCCGTCGGTGTGCGCCACGATCACGCCCAAGCCCGTTGCACCCAGTGCCAAGGCCAGCCATTGCACCCGCTGCAAGCCTTCACCGGCCAACGCCATCGCCAGGCCAATGGTGAAGAACACCTGCACCTGAATCACCAGCGAGGCCAGGCCGGGCGAGATGTGGCCGTTCATGGCCACAAACAGCAGGCCGAACTGGCCCACGCCGATCAGCAGCCCGTAGCCTGCCAGATTGCGCCACGGCACGGCCGGGCGTTTCAAGAAAAACACCATGGGTAACACCACCACGGCAAAACGCAGCGTGGCAAACAACAGCGGCGGCATCTGCCCCAGCGCCAGTTTGATGACCACAAAGTTGCTGCCCCAAACCGCCACTACGGCCAGTGCCAGTAAAAAATGCCGCAATGTGAGTGAAGTTTTCATTCAAAAATTAAATAAATTTGGAATATTAAATCACATTATTCAATTTGTGAAATAAAAGTATTAAAAAGTTAATAAATAGACTGCATATTTCATATTTGGGCCACTACGATGCGCTCCATCACTTTACGGAGCAGCAACTATGTGTGGCATTGTCGGCGCAGTATCCAATCAAAACATCGTCCCCATTCTGGTGCAGGGCTTGGCCCGGCTGGAGTACCGGGGTTATGACTCTTGCGGCGTGGCGGTATATGCCAACGGCTTGCAACGCGCCCGCAGCACGGCGCGGGTGTCAGAGTTGATGGATCAAATTGCCAGCACGCATCTAGAAGGAACCACTGGCATTGCCCACACCCGCTGGGCCACGCATGGCGCGCCGGCGGTACACAACGCGCACCCGCACTTCAGCCACGGCCCGGGGGCGGATGCTTACAGCAAACCTGGACGCGTCGCCCTGGTGCACAACGGCATCATTGAAAACCACGACGAACTGCGTGCCGCGCTGCAAGCCAAGGGTTACGTGTTTCAAAGCCAGACCGACACCGAGGTCATTGCCCACCTGATCGACAGCCTGTACGACGGCGATCTGTTTGAAGCCGTCAAGGCGGCACTGGGCAGCCTGCGTGGTGCCTACGCCATTGCCGTGTTCTGTAAAGACGAGCCGCAGCGGCTGATTGGCGCACGCGCCGGATCGCCGCTGATTTTGGGTGTGGGCACCGATGGTCAGTCGCACTACCTGGCCAGCGATGCCATGGCTTTGGCGGGCGTGACCGACCAGATTGTTTACCTGGAAGAAGGTGACGTGGCTGACATTCAGCTGGGCAAATACTGGCTGGTCGACAAGGCCTTCAAACCACTCACCGCCGCGCAACGGCCAGTGAAAACCGTGCACGCCCACAGCGGCGCGGCGGAGCTGGGCCCCTATCGGCACTACATGCAAAAAGAAATTTTTGAGCAGCCGCGCGCCATTGCCGACACCTTGCAGGGCGTGGACAGCATCGTGCCCGAGTTGTTTGACGGCGCACAGATGAGCGCCGCGCGTGTCTTCAAAGACATCGACTCGGTGCTGATTCTGGCCTGCGGCACCAGCTACTACAGCG
>JAVHPS010000362.1:0-1244 GCA_036170715.1 Rhodoferax sp.
CGGTGCGTGGCCAGGTCAAACGCCACACTCACGCCCTGCCCGCCTGCGGCCAATGCCTTGCGGTAAAACGCGTTGGATTCTTCAGCGGTAGAAAACCCGGCGTATTGGCGAATCGTCCAGGGCCGCACCGCGTACATGGTGGCTTGCGGGCCGCGCAAATAGGGTTCAAAGCCCGGCAGCGTGTGGGTATAGGGTAAATCAGCCGTGTCTTGCGCCGTGTACAAGGGTTTGACGCTGATGCCGTCGGGCGTTTGCCAGTTCAAGGCAGCCACATCGCCACCCGGCGCTGATTTGGCTGCAGCCTTGGCCCAGGCGGCGAGATCGGAAGGCTGAAATTCGGGATTCTGGTGGGTCATGGCAGTCGGGCTCGGATGAGAGGTTGCAAACATTGTCAGTCCGTGCCAGTCCGGGTGGCAAGCCCGGCCAGACACATCTTTTACAACGTAAGCGAGTTTACGTTATTTATAATTATTGATGCAAAAAATTCCATCCAGCTTACAATTCTGCACATGGCCGCCATTTCATTAGCACCCCGTGCACTCTACGAAGAAGTCGCTGAACTGCTGCGTCAGCGTATCTTTAACCACCAGCTGGAACCTGGCAGCTGGATTGACGAGCTGAAAATTGCACAGGATTACGGCATCAGCCGTACACCGCTGCGTGAGGCTTTGAAGGTATTGGCAGCTGAAGGCCTGGTGACCATGAAGGTGCGCCGGGGAGCCTACGTAACCGAAGTTTCCGAGCGCGATTTGGCTGATGTCTATCATCTGCTCAGCCTGCTGGAATCGGACGCTGCCGGTGTGGTGGCCCAAACCGCCTCTGAGGCACAAATGCGCGAGCTGGAGTCACTGCACCAAGAGCTGGAACATGCAGCCAAGCCAGAAAAACTCGACCGGGAACGCTTTTTTGAAATCAATGAGCGTTTTCACATGCGCTTGCTTGAAATTGCCAACAACCGCTGGCGTGACCAAATGGTGGCCGATCTGCGCAAAGTGATGAAACTCAATCGACACAATTCGTTGTTGAAGTCCGGTCGTATCCAGGAGTCACTGAACGAACACCGCGCTGTGATGGCAGCACTGACAGCCAGAGACAGTGCCTTGTGCCAAACGCGCATGCAAGAGCATTTCAAAAACGGACTTGAGGCGGCTAACTGACACCAAAACTAGAGGGCAAGTGCTGGAATGGCCTGCCCGGAGGGGATCGAACCCCCGACCCACAGCTTAGAAGGCTGTTGCTCTATC
>JAVHPS010000363.1:0-1244 GCA_036170715.1 Rhodoferax sp.
ATTGGCGGCATGCCCGCCGCGTATGAATTGCGCGAGATGCTCCCGCCCGAGCATCGCATCACGGTGGTCAATAAGACCGACTACTTTCAGTTTGTGCCCAGCAACCCGTGGCTGGCCGTGGGCTGGCGCGACCGCGACACGGTGACGCTGCCGATTGCGCCTTACCTGGAGCGCAAAAAGATTGGGTTCATTGCCAAGGAAGTCACCAAAATTGATGCCGAAGGCAACCAGCTCACGCTGATTGACGGCCAGACGCTGAACTACGACTACTTGATCATCGCCACCGGCCCACAGCTGGCGTTTGACGAAGTGCCCGGTGCCGGGCCGGTCAAATCCGGCGGGGGTGGCCACACGCATTCGATTTGCCATGTTGATCACGCGCAGGAGTTTTTTGCCCACTACGAAGAATTCTTGAAGAACCCCGGCCCGATCGTGATTGGTGCCATGCCCGGTGCCAGCTGCTTTGGCCCGGCGTATGAATTTGCCATGATCGTGGATGCAGATTTGCGCAAACGCAAACTGCGCAGCAAAGTGCCCATGACCTATGTGACCAGCGAACCCTACATTGGCCACCTGGGGTTGGGTGGCGTGGGCGACAGCAAGTCGATGCTCGAGTCCGAGTTCCGCAACCGCCACATCAAATGGATCACCAACGCCAAAACCACCAAGGTGGAAGAAGGCAAGCTGTTCACCACCGAGGTGGATGACCGCGGCAATGTGCTCAAAGAGCACGAGGTGGCGTTCAAGATGGCCATGATGCTGCCCGCTTTCAAGGGCGTGCCGCCCGTGGCTGCCGTGCCTAATTTGTGCAACCCGCGCGGCTTTGTGCTGATTGATGAGTTCCAGCGCAGCAAGGCCTACAAAAACATCTTTTCAGCTGGCGTGTGCGTGGCGATTCCCCCGGTGGAAGTGACCCCGGTGGCCACCGGCACACCCAAAACTGGCTACATGATCGAGAGCATGATGAGCGCCATTTGCCACAACATTGCCGACGAGCTGGTGGGTAAACCCGCCGTGGCAAAAGGCACCTGGAACGCGGTCTGCCTGGCCGACATGGGCGACACCGGTGCGGCGTTTGTGGCGCTGCCGCAGATTCCGCCGCGCAACGTCAACTGGTTCAAGAAAGGCAAGTGGGTGCACCTGGCCAAGATTGCCTACGAAAAGTATTTCATGCGCAAGCTGAAAAAAGGCACGTCCGAGCCGATCTATGAAAAATACATCATGGGTCTGCTGGGCATCAACCG
>JAVHPS010000364.1:0-25084 GCA_036170715.1 Rhodoferax sp.
GCGCGGGCATGCTCACCAACCCGCTGCGCGACCGCTTTGGCATTGTGGCGCGGCTCGAGTTTTATACGCCCGAGGAATTGGCGCGAATCGTTAAACGCAGTGCCGGCCTGCTCAACGTGCCCACCGACGAGCAGGGTGGTTTTGAGATTGCCCGGCGCAGCCGGGGCACGCCACGCATTGCCAACCGCTTGCTGCGCCGCGTGCGTGACTACGCCGACGTAAAGGGTACAGGTGAGATCACGCTGGACATTGCCAACCGCGCCTTGCAAATGTTGGATGTTGACCCACAGGGCTTTGACCTGATGGACCGCAAGCTGCTGGAGGCGGTGATCCACCGCTTTGACGGCGGCCCGGTCGGGCTGGACAACATTGCCGCCAGCATTGGCGAAGAGCGCGACACCATTGAAGACGTGATCGAGCCCTACCTGATTCAACAAGGCTACCTGCAGCGCACCCCGCGCGGGCGCATCGCCACCCTGGCGGCGTACCAGCATCTGGGCGTGACACCACCAGCCGCACACAACCCCAGCGACCTGTTTGGCGTGTAAAGCTGCCCCTAACCGCTGCGCGCCTATGCTTCCCCCAACTGTCGCTGGTCTGCGCGCCAAGTTGCCGCTGCTGCTGGCCTGGCTGCTGCTGACCCTGCCCTGGCTGAACCCGTTTGCCCCCGGCCCCACGCCTGCGGTGATGCCGTTTTTGATCTCATGGGGCTGCATCGCCCTGGTGACCCTGGTGCTGCTGTGGGCACATCAGCGCGCACAGCAAGCGGCCATGCTGCACGCGGTGGTGCTGGCCTGGGTCACGGCGGCATGCTTGAGTGCACTGATCGGGCTGGCGCAATACTTTGATGCCACTGCGTGGGCCGGTGTCTGGCTGAACCACACCGAGCCCGGCCAGGCCTTTGGCAACCTGCGCCAGCGCAACCAGTTTGCCACCCTGCTGAACATCGGGCTAGCGGCGCTGCTGTGGTACGCCGCACGCCGTGCGCCCACCACGGCCACGCCCAAACTGCAGCGGCCAACCTGGCTGGCCGCGGCCACGCACGCAGCGCTGCTGCTGGCCGCTGCGCTGTTGGCCGCAGGCAATGCAGCATCGGCCTCGCGCACCGGCTTGCTGCAACTCGGGCTGATGACTTTGTTGGCCTGGTTCTGGCAGCGCCAGCCCAAGCACACTGGCCCGGCACGCCTGCGCTTCACGTTGGTGCAGCAAGTGCTGCTCTGTGCCCTGCTCAGCTACGCCGCCGCCAGCCTGGTGTTGCCGTTGCTGGCCGGGCTGGACCCATTGGGCAGCGGCGCTTGGGCACGACTGCGCGCGGGTGACGCAGCCTGTAGCAGCCGCCTGACGCTGTGGGGCAATGTGTTGCATCTGATCAGCCTGAAACCCTGGCTGGGCTGGGGTTGGGGCGAGCTGGACTATGCGCACTTCATCACGCTGTACCCCGGCACGCGGTTTTGCGACATTCTGGACAACGCGCACAACCTGCCGCTGCACCTGGCGGTGGAGTTGGGCCTGCCGGTGGCGCTGCTGGTCTGCACCGCCGTTGCGACCCTGGTGTGGCGCGCAAAACCATGGCGCGAGCCCGATGCCAGCCGCCAGCTGGCCTGGGTGGTTTTGGCGGTGGTGGGGCTGCACAGCCTGTTGGAGTACCCGCTGTGGTACGGGCCCTTTCAAATGGCTACGCTGTTGGCGCTGTGGCTGCTGCGGCCCGCCCAGGCCCGCTGGTCAGTGCCCCAAACTTATAAGCATTTTAGGTCTATAGCCCTCTATTTATCAGGGTTTATAGCTATATTTATAATAGCATTGATGGCTTATGCGGCATGGCACTACCAACTGGCCAGCCAAATCTACCTGCCGCCCGAAGCGCGTCTGGCGGCTTACCGTGAAGACACACAAACCAAGACCCGGCACGTGGCATGGTTTCAAGACCAGGTGCGTTTTGCCGACTTGACCACCACCGATCTGACCCCCGCCAACGCCGCCGCTGTGCATGCACTGGCCTTGGACATGCTGCACTTTTCACCTGAAACGCAGGTGATTGAACGGGTGCTGGACAGTGCCAGCCTGCTCGGCAAGCACGAAGAAGTGGCGTATTTCAGCCTGCGCTACCAGGAGGCTTTTCCAGCCGACTACGCCCGCTGGGTGGCTGCAGCGGACGCAAATAAAGTAGCAGTTCCACTGCAATGACCCAGCCGAAACGTCGGCTGCGCCGGTCATCAGGCGGGGGCCACGTAGCTGCCCGACTTGCCACCGTGCTTTTGCAGCAAGTGGCAGCCGGTGATGGTCATGCCACGGTCTACCGCCTTGCACATGTCGTAAATCGTCAGCAGCGCCACTTGCAGCGCCGTCAGGGCTTCCATCTCGACCCCGGTCGGCCCCACGGTTTCTACCGTGGCGGTGCAATACACACTGGCTGGCCGGGCATCGGTGGCGGGTTGCACCTCAAATTCAAGCGCCACGCGGGTCAGCGCCAGCGGGTGACACAGCGGAATCAGCGCACTGGTTTGTTTGGCCGCCATGATGCCGGCCACGCGGGCAATGCCCAGCACATCGCCTTTTTTGGCGCTGCCGGATTCGATCAGCGCCAGGGTGGCGGGCTGCATCTCAATGCGGCCACCGGCCACGCCAATGCGGTGGCTGGCGGGTTTGGCCGCCACGTCCACCATGTGGGCCTGGCCCTGGGCATCAAAATGGGTAAGCTGACTCATGATGGGATTCACTTCCAAACAGGGGAGATAGATAAAAACGGTGGCCGCCCAAGCCGCTTCACCGAACCTTTACGCACAGGTGGCATCATACGGGCAAGCCGCTGGCGTGATGCCAAGGCGGGTCACCCCAGCGGCGCACCACAAGGAACCTGACTGAATGCATTTTTATAGGACAAATAAGCCTATAGCCCTTATAAAACATGGGCTTGTAGCTATGCTTAGTGTAGTGTCATGCAGCTTGCCCACGGTGCAGGCCGGGGCTCAAACCGCCCTGCCCACAGCTTCCTCGGCACTGCCCCTGCTGGGTGACGGCAGCGACCTCACCAGCAGCGCCGAGCGCCGTCTGGGCGACCGCATTGCGCGCGAGCTGTACCGCGACCCCGACTTCATTGACGACCCGATCCTGGGCGACTATGTGCAAGGCATCTGGCAGCCGCTGCTGGCGGCGGCCCGCCTGCGCGGCGAGCTCACCCCTGAACTTGACGAGCGCTTTGCTTGGCGCATCTTGCTGGGCAAAGACCGCAGCGTCAACGCCTTTGCCCTGCCCGGCGGCTATCTGGGGGTGCATTTGGGGCTGATGGCGGTGGTCAGCAGCCGCGATGAATTGGCCTCGGTGCTGGGGCATGAACTCAGCCACGTGACGCAGCGCCACATTGCGCGCCTGATGGCCAAAAACAGCCAGCAAACGCCCTGGCTGATAGGGGCCATGGTTCTGGGGGCACTGGCGGCAAACAAAAACGCCGACACCGGCAACGCATTGATCGTCGGCGGACAAGCCCTGGCAGCCCAGAGCCAGCTTAATTTTTCGCGCGACATGGAGCGCGAGGCCGACCGCATCGGCTTTGGTGTCATGACCCAGGCGGGGTTTGAAGCGCAAGGCTTTGTCAGCATGTTTGACAAGCTGCAACAAGCGTCACGCCTGAATGACAGCGGCGCTTACCCCTACCTGCGCAGCCACCCGCTGACCACCGAACGCATTGCCGACATGCAGTCGCGCCTGCCGCTGGGTACGCTGCTGGTGCGTGACCAGACCCCAACCCTGTCACACGCGCTGCTCACGGCCCGGGCACGGGTGTTGTCCAACCCCGGCGTGGATGCCCTGCGCAGCTGGCAAGCCCAGGCCGCGGACGCAGGCCTGGCCCGGCTGCCCGCCAGCGTCCAAGCCGGGGTGTTTTATGGGGCCGCTTTGGCCGCCATCCGCATGCGCGATGTGGCGCAAGCACGCAGCGCGTTCAAGCGCCTACAAGGCTTGGTCACGGCAGATCCAGAGGCCGCGCGCCAAGCCCGTTGGCTGGGGCTTGAAATTGCCCTGACGGCGCGCGATTTACCGCGCCCGCAAGTGCTGGCGCTGGGTGAGCAAGTGGGCATGGCGCAGGCCAACGTCAGCCCACTGCGCCGCCCGGAGCTGCTGTTGCAAGCCCAGATTGCCATGCAGTCCGGCCAGACCGAGGCCCTGGGCCGCATGGCACAACGCTTGCAAACCTGGGTCAGCACACAGCCGCTGGATGCCCTGGCGTGGCAGTGGCTGGGCAGCATTTATGCCGCACAAAACCAGCACCTGCGGGCCCTGCAGGCCGAAGCTGAAGGCCGCGTCGCCTACCTGGACTATGCCGGGGCACTGGACCGGCTCAAGGCGGCGCAAGACCAGTTGCGCGCCTCAGGTGCGGACAACACCAGCGCCACGCACATTGAGGCCTCCATCATCGACACCCGCCGCCGTCAGCTTGAGGCGCTACTGAAAACGCAAGCCCAGGACAAGCTCTGACGGCGGCTACGCCCGACATCAGTCCGACATCAACCCGCAGCGGCGGCCTGCTGCCGCTTGTGCCACAGGCCGGCAGCCAGCACCCCCACCACCACCAGCACATAAACCGCCCAGCGCGCAGCAGACTGGCTGCCTTCGGGCACGGCTTTGGCGGCTCCAAAAATACCACTCAACCAGGGTTCGGCCACGATCATCTTGGCTGCCGTCAAGGCCAGCACCGCCGCCCCGGCCTGGATGATGACGGGAAAACGTTCCACCAGCTTGAGCACCACCGAGCTGCCAAACACCACAATCGGCACGCTGATGAGCAAGCCGATGATCACCAGGTCAAACGCGCCATGCGCTGCCCCGGCCACGCCCAGCACGTTGTCCACACCCATCAGGGCATCGGCCACGATGATGGTATTCATGGCCCCCCAGAAAGTGTTGGCCATGGGGTCGCTGTGTGCGCCACCGTCGTCATCGGCCAGCAGCTTGTAGGCAATCCACACCAGCCCCAGCCCACCTACCAGCATCAACCCGGGAATCTTGAGCAGCCAGACCACCCCCACCGTCATCAGGGAGCGCACGATGATCGCGCCCACCGTGCCCCAGACAATGGCTTTGGTTTTGAGGTGGGCCGGCAAGTTGCGCGCGGCCAGGGCAATCACAATCGCGTTGTCACCCGCCAGCACCAGGTCAATCAACACAATGGCCAGCAGCGCTGACCACCAGGGGGCAGAAAGAAATTCCATGTCAAACCTTGAAAAATAAGGCTTGCATTGTCCAAAAACACGGTTTTACCTTGCAACTTCTGGGGACAACGGCGCGCGCCGCTATCATGCCCAGCCCATGACCGCGATCCACATCACCGACATCGAATCCGCCATTAACTTCTGGCGCGCCAAACGCCCGGCGGTGGACGGCGCAGCCCTGCCAGAACCCACCCGCGCATTGGCCGAGGTGTATGGCGTGATGGCGTTTGCGGGCGCGCATGAAATAGCCCCTGATGCCCTGCCACCAGTGGCGCTGCAGGCTTGGCTCGATTGGTACCAGAGCACGCCCGACACCCCTTGCATTGCCATTTGCTCCACCAGCCAGGGCGACGCATGCTGCAAAGGCTGTGGCCGCACGTTTGCTGAAGTGCAGCACTGGACGGCGCTGCAGCCCGCAGAAAAACGCGCGGTGTGGCGGCGCATCACGGCCCAGGGCACGGCCTGGCGTTTCAACAAATACGCCGAACGCGCCAGTGCAGGCGTTTGAGCTTGCCAACCCGGCAGCAGCACCGGGTTCCTTCATGCCCCCAAAGGCTTCAACTCAATAGCTGGCCAAAGGCACCAGTGCCGTGTTTTTGAAGCTGTAAACCGTCACCGGCGCTTGCTTCATGTTGCCTTTGTCGTCATAAGCGTAAGTGCCCATGATGCCTTTGTAGCTGGCTTTGTAAATGACAGCGCCGACCTTGTCGGGGTCAAGTGAATTGGCTTTTTGAATCGACTCGCCAATCAGCATGGTCTGGTCATAGAACGGGGCGGCATACACATCAGCGTCAAGACCAAAACGCTTTTTGAACTTGGCCTTGAAAGCCGGGCCGTTGGCGGTTTTGTCCAGCATCGAGCCGCCTTGCGCGCAGAACACCACATCGTTGACGGCATCACCACCGAGCTTGCCCATTTCGGGACTGCACAGCGTGTCGCCCCCGAGCAATTTGGCTTTGACGGCCAGTTGCTTCATCTGGCGTGCCATCGGGCCAGCCTGGGGCGCGTAGCCGCCAAAAAAGATGGCATCGGGGGCTTTGCTTTTGAGTGTGGTCAGAATGGCGGTGAAGTCCGTGGCTTTGTCGGTGGTGAACTCCTGGCCCACGATCTTCAAGCCCAGGCGTTGGGCCTCTTTGGTGAACTCTTGTGCCACGCCCTGGCCAAAGGCGGTGCGGTCATCCACCACGGCTACCGATTTCAGTTTCAGGGTTTTGGCAGCGTAACCGGCCATGCTGGAGCCGATCTGGTTGTCGCTGGCAACGATACGAAACAGGTTCTTGTAGCCCCCCAGGGTGACTTTGGGGTTGGTGCCCACGGTGGACAACAGAGCACCGCCTTCGCTGTAAACGCGTGAGGCCGGCACCGCCACGCCTGAGCAATAAGGACCCATGACAAATTTGACACCGCTGTCGGTCAGCTTTTGTGCCACTTGCACGCCGGCGCGTGGGTCACACTGGTCGTCTTCGGATTGCAGTTCGAATTGAAGCGTTTTGCCGCCCACGGTGATTTTTTTGGCGTTGAGCTCTTCAAGCGCCAAACGCACGCCGTTTTCGTTGTCTTTGCCAGCAAAGGCGTTGGAGCCAGACAGTGGCCCGGTCATGCCGATGACCACTTTTTGCGACTGGGCCTGGGCCGCCACAGCCACTGTCATGAGGCCCAACAAGGGCAGAAGTTTGGAAGTGAATTGCATGTGTTTTCTCGAAAAAAGTAAGGGGATGAATGGAGTGGGTTCAGGGTCGCAGCAGGCGTGGGTCAACTGGGTTTTTCATGCTTCATGGGGGTCTCCAGGTTGTGTTGTTGTTTGCGTTTGGGCCGTTTGCAATGCGGGTCAGCCCATGGTCATGAGCTGGGCGTTGCCACCTGCGGCAGCCGTGTTGGTGCTGATGCTTTGTTCGTGCATCAAGGCCGTCAGGTCGTAACACGCGCCCGCCGCCAATTGCGCCGGGCTCAAGTTGTCAATGCGTACCAGCGCACCGGGACGCTGAGCAACTTGGCTGGAGAGGGTTTGCAAGGCATCGGCATCGCCCTCAAACAGCAGCGCGGCCCAGCTGCGCTCACCCAGCATCTGCCCCGCCTCACACACCTGCACACTGGCGCGCACCGCAGCCGGCAAGGCGGCCCAGGCCAGCGCCACCGCACTGCCCACGGTTGGTGCGGTAAAAAAATAACGGTTGCCACTGGCCAGGGCAGCGGCCAGCTGGTGCAACAAGCCCAGCGCCGTTTGTGGCACACCCCACACAGCGCCGCGGGGCAGCAGCTGGTAGCGGTTGCTCTCTCCGGTGGGGCCAGGCAAGCTAAAACTTTGGCCCAGCACGCTCTCAGAAGCATAGGCCTGGCAAGCCAGCAGCGCCTGCGCGACAGAGCCACCCTGCCAGACCGGCAACTGCGCCAGGGCCGGGGTTTGCAAGGCTTCACGCAAGGCCTGTAAAGCCGCCAGGCTGGGTGGCTGCGGCAGCAGCGTTTGGGGTTTGGCACTGGCCTGGCTGGCCGGTGACTGCGCCAGCGCACGCAAGGCCGGGTTACCCGCCTGCGCCCCGGTTTGCAACAGCCGGTACAGGTACAACGGCCCACCCGCCTTGGGGCCGGTGCCCGACAAACCCATGCCGCCGAACGGTTGCACGCCGACCACCGCACCGATCACGTTGCGGTTCACGTACAGGTTACCAGCCTGGATTTTTTGCGTCACTTTGGCAATGGTTTCGTCAATGCGGCTGTGCACGCCAAAGGTCAGCCCATAGCCGGTGGCGTTGATGGCATCGAGCACCTGGTCCAGCTGCGCACGCGGGTAGCGCAACACATGCAACACCGGGCCGAACACTTCACGCTGCAGGCGTTCAATGGTGTCGATTTCCACCAACGCGGGCAGCACAAAATGGCCTTGTCCAGCGCTCTCGTCTCGCGCCACCCGGGTCACCGGCTGGGCCTCGGTTTGCATGCGCACAATGTGCCGTTCAATCTGGGTTTTGGCCTGGGCGTCAATCACCGGGCCGATGTCGGTGTGCATCCGGTCTGGGTTGCCCATGATCCACTCGCGCATGGCAGCTTTGAGCATGCCGATCACCCGGTCAGCTACGTCGTCCTGCACACACAGCAGGCGCAGCGCAGAGCAGCGTTGCCCGGCCGAGTCAAAGGCGGAAGTCAACACGTCACCCACCACCTGCTCGGCCAATGCCGACGAGTCGATCACCATGGCGTTTTGACCGCCGGTCTCGGCGATCAACGGAATGCTGTTGCCTTGTGCGCTCAGGCGCTGCGCCAGGGTCTGGCTGATCAGCCGTGCGACCTCGGTGGAGCCGGTGAACATCACCGCGTCCACCCCTGGGTGTGCCACCAGCGCCGCCCCCACCAGCTCACCCGTGCCCGGCACCAGTTGCACCGCATCCGGCGGCACACCGGCTTGGTGCAACAGCTGCACCATCAACGCCGCCACCAGCGGGGTTTGCTCGGCCGGTTTGGCCAGCACGCAGTTGCCTGCGGCCAGCGCCGCCGCCACCTGGCCGGTGAAGATGGCCAGTGGAAAATTCCACGGGCTGATGCACAGCACCACGCCCAACGGCCGCTGCGTCTGGTTGTCAAACGTGGCTTCGACCTGGGCGGCGTAATAACGCAAAAAGTCCACCGCTTCGCGCACTTCGGAGATTGCATTGGCCATGGTTTTACCAGCCTCGCGCACGATCAAGCCCAGAATATGTTGGGTGCGCTGCTCCAGCAAATCCGCGGCACGGCGCAAGCAAGCCGCGCGTTCAGCCGGTGGGGTCACCTGCCAGATTTGGGCCGCCTGGGCTGCGCGGCTGGCGGCCAGAGCGACTTCATCAGATGAAGCTTGGCGCACCCAACCCACCACGTCACGCGTGTCGGCGGGGTTGAGCACGGCTTGCCAGCCGTCAGGTTGTAGGGCGGTTTGTAGGGCGGACTTCAGTCCGCCATGGTCGACTGAAGTCGACCCTACAGCAGACCCTACAGCAGACCCTACAGCAGACCCTACAGCAGACCCTACAGCAGACCCGGCAAACGCGCATGTCGCATCGGCCACGGTGGCTGCCGCCGCGTAGGTGGCTTGTGTGCTGCGCAGCAAGCCAGCGGCCAGCGATGCCAGTTGCTGTTCGTTGGCCAGATTCAGCCCCGACGAATTCACGCGTGACTGGGCTCCCAGCTGAGCGAACAGTTCCCGTGGCAGTGCAATTTTGGGATGCGCAGCACCGAGTTGACCTTCCTTTTCTTCAATTGCCAGCGCCTCTTGCACCGGGTCAGCCACCAAGTCTTCTACCTTGACTTTGGGGTCGCCAATGCGGTTGACAAAGGACGAGTTGGAGCCGTTTTCCAACAAGCGGCGCACCAGGTAGGCCAGCAAGGTTTCATGCGTACCCACCGGCGCATAAATGCGGCAGGGCCGCGCCAGCTTGCCCTCGGACACCGGGCCGGTGACCTGCTCATACAGCGGCTCACCCATGCCGTGCAGGCACTGAAACTCGTACTGCCCGGCGTAATAGTTGTTGCCCGCCATGTGGTAGATGCTGGCCACGGTTTGCGCGTTGTGGGTGGCAAACTGCGGGTAAACCGCGTCCGGTGCGGCCAGCAACTTGCGCGCACAAGCCAGATAGGACACGTCGGTGTGCACCTTGCGCGTGAACACCGGGTAGCCTTCATGCCCGTCCAGTTGAGCTCGCTTGATCTCGGCATCCCAGTACGCGCCCTTCACCAGCCGAATCATCAACCGGTGGCCGCTGCGCCGCGCCAGATCGACCACATGGTCAATCACATAGGGACAACGCTTGAGGTAGGCCTGCACCACAAAACCAATGCCATTCCAGCCTTTCAGGGCCGGCTCAAAACACAGGCTCTCCAACAAGTCCAGCGAGAGTTCCAGCCGGTCTGATTCTTCGGCATCAATGTTGATGCCAATGTCGTACTGGCGCGCCAACACCGCCAGCTGGGTCAGGCGCGGCAGCAGCTCGCCCATGACACGCTCGCGCTGGCCACGGCTGTAGCGCGTGTGCAGCGCCGAGAGCTTGACCGAGATGCCCGGCCCCTCGTGAATGCCGCGCCCGTTGGAGGCCATGCCAATGGCGCGAATGGACTGCTCGTACGAGGCCACATAACGCTCGGCATCTGCCTCGGTGGTGGCGGCCTCACCCAGCATGTCGTACGAATAGCGAAACCCTTTTTTTTCCAGCGCGCGGCTATTGGCCAATGCCTCGGAGATGGTTTGCCCGGTCACGAACTGCTCGCCCATGAGCTTCATGGCACGGTGCACGCCCTGGCGAATCAGCGGCTCGCCACCCTTGCCAATCAACCGGGTCAAGGCACTGGCCATGCTTTTTTCACTGGCGGTGGCGGTCAACTTGCCGGTCAGCATCAGCCCCCAGACTGCCGCGTTGACAAACATCGAGGGCGAATTGCCCAGGTGCGCATGCCAATCGCCATGGCTGATCTTGTCGCGAATCAGCGCATCGCGGGTGGCGTTGTCGGGGATGCGCAACAGCGCTTCGGCCATGCACATCAGCGCCACCCCTTCCTGGCTGGAGAGCGAAAACTCTTGCACCAGCGCCTCGACCCCGCCACGCTCGATGTTGCTGCGCAAGCCTTGCACCAGCTTCACCGCCACTTGCTCAATGGCAGCGCGTTGCGCGGGCTCGACGGTGTGTGCCAACTGCACCAGCATGGGCAGGCATTCCGGCTCGGGCCGACACCAGGCCGCCGTAATGGCCGCGCGCAGGCTAGTTTGCGGCAGCACGTTTTGCGCCCAGTCCAGAAACGGCGGCTCAGCACCTTGACCCGGTAAAGCCGTGTGCAGCGCTACATCCTGGTTTTCTTCAGCGGCGGCATCTGGCAAGGTTGCACCTATAGGTGCAACCCATTCATCCCCTCCCCGTTCCAATTGCTCGATGTACAGCAAGGTGGCTTGCTTCATCAGCCAATGTGGGGTTTTTCCCTTGGCGAGAGCGGCTGCTTTGAGGCGTGACTGAAAGCTTTCGTCCACCTTGATACCGAGTGTTGTAGTTGCCATGACGCGTGCCTTTGTTGAAAAAGTTGCGCCATTCTAAAAATGGGTTGCACCTTGAAATATCGGGTTAACCCTTGCATTCAGATAACTCATGCAGCCACTTTGATACTGATGCAGCCTGCTGTTTTGAAGGGAAAACAGAAAAAAATGAACAATTTTTAGAAATAGGCCTAAATAACCCCTCATTTCTGTCGTTAACTTACCTACGAACGGAGGAAAGACCCCAGACTGATTCTGTCGCCTGACACACCATGCAACTGCCACCTATTGATCGAACCCCTCACTTGCGGCCTGTGGCCGTAGAGTCAGCCGCGCTCGCCACGGGCAGGGTGTTGCCGGTTGCGCCGGTGAACGTGCCAAGTGCCAGCGCTGGGCCGGTGGAGCCGGTGGCCAGTGTGGTGAATCTGGTCAACCAGGCGCACAAACCAAACGATGGTGAAGGGGTGTACACCAGTGTGTCTGACCCGGTACGGCATGGAGCCGAGGCCGCCACCCCCCCAAAGGACTGGACGATTCACCGCCCGGTGGTTGAAAAAACCCCGGATCCGCCGCCCGAACCCTTATACAAAATACTGATTGACCACATCAAGTCGCTGTGGGAAGCCAGCGCCAGTGCAGTGCAGGTGCAAACCCAGGTTAAAAATCAAATTGATGCGACACCAAACGGCATCAATGCAGCACCGGGGGTGGTGTCCAGCGAAGTGTTCACTTACTCGCCAACCAAGATCAACAAGACCGAAAAGCCGCAAACTTGAGGCATAAAGGTTGATGCGCGCCGTCAGGCACGCATCAAGCCATCGAGCGTTTGGTCCCAGGCGTAGCCGGGAAACAGCGCGTCCAGCTGTGCCCGGTTCAGCCCCTGCGTACGGCACAGCACCTGTGCCAACACGGCCCTAAAGTCAGGGTACACCCTATCGTGCGCAAGAGATTCTTTCAGAGCCATTAAGTGGTCTCGAAAATGCTTTTGGCTTTATTCAGGTCTTTTATTGACAATAAAAATATTGCTTCCTACAATGGACTTATAAGCAACCTTTATCAATCTAATTTGCTATTAATAGCTCTTTATTGATTCTTTATAAATGACAGCAAACACCATTGAAGAGTTCGAAGCAAGCGTTGGCGAGCAAATCAAGTCGCTGAGGCTAAAACATAACATCGATCGGGCGACCATGGCATCACGTGCAGGCTGCAGCGTGAGTGCCTTGAAGCATCTGGAGTCCGGTCATGGCTCCACCCTGCACACGCTCATTGCCGTCGTCCGCGCCCTAGGTCGTGAAGACTGGCTGCGCAGCGTTGCCCCCATGGCCACCATCAGCCCGTTGAGCATGCCAAAGGCTGGACATATCCGCCAGCGCGCCCGCCAGCGCGTCCTGACTGCCAACCCATGATGTCCCCCATGTCCACCAACACAAACAAGCCCAAAGTCAGTACCTACAAACAGGTGGATGTCGTCAATGTGTACTTGTGGGGTCAACATGTTGGTGCGGTGGCGCTTGATCCCAACTGGGGCTATTACGTCTTTGAATACACCCCAGAATTCGCGTCCTTGGGGGTGGAGCCCGCACCCCTGCAGATGCCTGTCCGCCAAGGTGGTACTTTCATGTTCACCGACCTGCCCGAGATCACCTTCAAGCGACTGCCGGCCATGCTGGCAGACTCCCTGCCGGATGACTTCGGTAATGCCCTGATCGACCGCTACATGGCCAACAAGGGCTTGGACAAGTCCAAGGTCACTGCCCTGGACCGATTGGCTTACATGGGCAACCGCGCCATGGGGGCGCTGGAATACAAACCCACACGCTCACCCCCACGACACAAGCCTTCAGCCATCGTACTCGGTGAGCTGGTGATGCAAGCACGTCGGGCCGTGGAGGGCACGCTGGAAGATGACCACCATGCCAATACGGTGTTGCGCAGCATTCTGGATGTGGGCACCTCAGCCGGTGGCGCTCGCGCCAAGGCGGTGATCGCATGGAACCCTTCCACCCAGGAAATTCGCGCCGGCCAGATGGAGGCACCCGATGGGTTTGAGCATTGGCTGTTGAAATTTGATGGCATGGGCAACGACCACGAACTGGGCAGCGCAACGGAATATGGGCGCATCGAGTACGCCTACGCGTTGATGGCGGGACAAGCAGGGATCAACATGTCCCCCTGTCGCCTGCTGGAGGAAAACGGCCGCACCCACTTCATGACAAAGCGCTTTGACCGCGAGGGGGCAACGACACGCCACCACTTGCAGACCTTGTGTGCAATGAACCATCTCGACTACAAGAAGAAGGGAACCAACAGCTATGAACAGTTGTTTGTCACCATGGCCAAATTGGTTTTACCCTACGAACAGAAGGAAGAGGCGTACCGCCGCATGGTGTTCAACGTGGTGGGCAAAAACTGTGACGACCACACCAAGAACATGTCGTTTCGTCTGCGCCAGGGTCACCCATGGGAGCTGGCCCCCGCCTATGACATTTCGTTCGCACACAACCCCAATGGGGAGTGGACACACCAGCATCTGATGTCGATCAGTGGGCGCTTCAAGGACTTCACCCGCGCAGATCTGCTGGAGCTGGCCAATCGTTTTGGAATTGGCAGTGCCGCTGCGGTCGTCGATCAGGTAGTCAGCACCATTGCCATGTGGCCCACCTTTGCCGCGCAGGCCGGGTTGTCCGCAGACGTGACACGCAACATAGCTGCGTTTCACCTGTTGGGACTGGGCAAAGCCTGAAGTTTCCGATGTACAAAAAAGCACTTTAGGTGCAACTTAAGGAGCCCACAGATCGACCCAGGCGCTCAGGCACGCAGCAGGCCATCGAGCGTTTTATCCCACGTGTAGCCGGGAAACAACTCGTCCAGCTGTGCCCGGTTCAGCCCCTGGGTACGGCTCAGCACCTGTGCCAACACGGCCCTGAAGTCATGGTGCACGGGCAGGTCGCGCCCCTCATGCAATTGGTCGGCAGCCAAACCGTCCCAACGCCCATGCCAGCGCCCGCCCTGCACCGCTGAGCCCATCAACCAGAACGCGTTGCCGTGGCCGTGGTCAGTGCCGCGACTGCCGTTTTCGGCACTGGTACGGCCAAATTCGCTCACCACCAGCACCATGTCGTTCGGCTCAGAAAAATCCCGCCGCAGCTGCACCAAGGTTGCAGCCAGCAGCCCCAGGTTTTGTGCCAAAGCGCCGCTGGCCGCGCCTTGGTTGGCATGGGTGTCCCAGCCGCCGGCCGACAAAAATCCCAGCTTCAAGTTGCGGTTGCGGTGCATCAGGGTGGCCAGGTGCTGGGCATCGAGCAGCAAGCCTTTGGCCGGACCCGCGCCATTGTCGGCAGCAGCCATCTGGCGCGCGTCCACGGCATTGGCCTGCATCGTCATTTGCGCATCGGTCAGGGTCTGGCTGGTTTGCAGTCGGCTGTCGGCCCCGGCTCGAAACGCTTTCGACAAATCATCAGACCCACCGTACAGACGCAGCACCGCGTCATGGGTGCGCGCATCGCCCATGGTGCCGGCACGGGTGGCGGCCTGGCCACGCGGCACCAGTTGCACCGGCGCACTGCCGGCCAGAATCAAAGGATTGACCTCGCCCACACCCAACGCACGGCTGCCCGGGCGCATGCCAGAGATGGCGTTCATCCAGCCACGGGCGGCGCTGCTTTTGCCGGGCACGCCGGTTTCCCAGTGGTGCTGGGCATCAAAGTGCGAGCGTGTGGCATCGGGTGAACCAGCGCACGGCACGACCCCCAGCACGCCCTGTTGCCACAGCGGCCACAACGCCGCCATGGCCGGATGCAGACCAAACGTGTCGTCGAGCTTGAGGGTGGTCTGCAAGCTGCCATCGGGCGCGGCAATGGCAATGGAGGGACGCAGACGGTAGTAGTGGGGGTCGCCATGCGGCACCAACGCCGACAGGCCGTCATAGGCCCCGCGCAGGAACACCAGCACGAGCCGACCCGGGTTTAAATTATTTAAGCTATTTTGGCCTCTAGCCCTTGTTTCTTCTGGGCTTGTAGCTTCAGATTGAATAGCATTCTTGGCATCAGCCTGGCTGGCAAACCAGCCCCCTAACCCGAGCAGGGTCTGGAGCATCTGGCGGCGTTCAAGGGTGTGGTGGATGGACATGGCAGCTTCCTTAGTGCGAAAGAACAAACATCGTGTTTGAAAGGACCTTTGTAGGGTCGGCTTCAGCCGACCATGGCGGGTTGAAACCCGCCCTACAGGATGCATGGGTTGCAACTTTCATCATCCGGGGCATCGTTTTGGCTTCTTGACGGTTGGCGTTATTTGTACATGAACTCGGGGCTGGACAGCATCAACCCAGCTTGCAGGGCGGGCGCTTCGTGGGCGATGCTGCTGCGGGTGGCCGGGCTCAGAAAAGCCGACAAAAATTCAGCCGGGCTTTGCTGGCGGGTCAGCGCAAAGGCAAAGTCGCTGCGGCGCGTCAAGGCCTCGGGGGCCAGCCAGGTGGCGGCATCAAAAGCGTAACCATCGGGTGTTTGCCAGCCGTGCAAGGGTTGGCCGGCGTTGTTCAGGTAGTCCGCCGCCAGTACCAAGCCACGCCGATCCGCCCCGCTGGCCGCTTGCGTGGCCACCAGAGCCGAGCAGGCAAAGTCCATCGGGGTTTTGAACAGCCGGTTTTCGGCGGCCCAAAACTCGTCATCACTGAACAACACCCGCAACACGACACGGATGTCGCCCTGGCTGCGCAGAAAGCTTTGACTCAAGCGTTTGACCAAGGCTGGTGCGGGTTGGTCAGCTACAAAAAATTGCGCCAGTCGCAGGCTGATGCGCTGCGCCGTGGCCGGCTGGCGTGCCAACAGGCGGATGGCATCCACGCCTTCTTGCTCACCCGCCGTGCTGTCTGCGCCAGGAAAGGCTTGCCACAGCACGCGTTTGCTGGCACTGTCATGCAGGCGCGGCGCAAAGCGGAAGCCATCCAACTGGTTCGGGCCAATGGTCCAGCCGGTCAGCACGCGCGCCAGTTCGCGCACGTCGGTCTGGCTGTAGCCCCCGTGCACGCCCAGGGTGTGCAGCTCCATCAACTCACGGGCGTAGTTTTCGTTCAAGCCTCGGGTTCGGCCCTGCGCGCCGGGGCTGCCTGTGGCCACGCTTTGGGCTTGATCCAGGTACAACAACATGGCCGGATGCCGGGCACTGGCCAGCAGCAGGTCTTCAAACTTGCCCATGGCGTGGGCCCGAATGGCGTTGACCAGGTAATGCCCGACAAACGGACGCACCGCGCCCTTGCCAATGAACACGTTGAAGTGGTTAAACCAGAACTCGGTCATGCGCGCCAGCAGCGGGGGCTCGAGCTCGGGTTGGCTGCAACTGGTGAGCCGCCAGGCGGCGGTTTGCAGCGTCAGGCGGCGGGTATAAAACTCAGGGGCCAGCGCTTCAGAAAAGTCCATGCGCCGCTCGGGCACGGCATTCGGGTTGGGGCTGCGTCCAGGGCCCCCGGCAGTTTGCGTGGCATCGGCCTTGATTTGCTTGCGCAGTTCGCGTTCACGCTTGTCGGCGGCAAAAATGTCTGGCAGGGGGGCATTGAAATCGGCCAGGTCGGGTGCGATCAGCGGCGGTTTTTGGCTCGCGCTGTGGGCCAGCTCAATCTGTTGCAGCGCCCAGGCACGCGGGCTGCTGGCTTGCTGCACCTCAGCCAGCAAGTCTGGGGTGGGGCCATAGCCCACGCGCGACACCACGCGCCAGGTGCCAAGTTGCGCCGCTGTGGGTTGCGCCGGCTCACTTTGTGCCCAGCTCGGGCGACTCAACGTCAGTGCATGAATCCCGCCCACCAGGGGCAAACTGGCGGCAGACCACAACCAGTGGCGGCGTGACACCCCCACCGCTGGCGTGGTGGTTGACGTGGCAGGCGCAGGCAGCTGCGCGATGGCGGTCAATTCAAGGGGTGCTTGGGCTGGCATGTGAACCTCGGTCAAAAGGGTGTCAGATCAGCGCATTACAACGCGTGGCCTGCAGATGTGGCTGACGCGCCGCGCTGGCTTTACACAGTTTTACCGCTGGGGTTCAGTTGCGCACACCGCTGGCCACGTGGCCCGAGGGCACGTGCTGCGCGGCGCTTTCAATATGGCCGGTTTGGTCATCAAAGAAAAAATCGGGTTCAAATTCACGCAGAAATTCGCCCTTGTCCAGACCGCCCAGAAACATGGCTTCATCGACCTCAATGTGCCAGTTCATCAGCGTGCGGATGGCACGCTCGTGCGCTGGGGCGCTGCGCGCGGTCACCAAGGCGGTGCGGATGCGCATGGCGGGGGTCGCCGCTTGCTGCAATCTTTGTAGCGCCACAAGCAGGGGCTTAAAGGGGCCATCGGGCAAAGGCTGGGCAGCATTGGCCTGTTCATGCTGCTGAAACGCCTGCAAGCCCTGCGTTTGGTAGACGCGCTCGGCTTCGTCGCTGAACAGCACGGCGTCACCGTCAAAGGCAATGCGCACTTCATCGGGGTGGGCATCGCTGGCGTGCACCGATTGTGGGTACACCTGCGCTGCCGGCACACCGGCGGCCAGCGCGGCACGCACGTCGCTCAGGTGGGTGCTTAAAAACAGGTTGGCGTGCAATGGCTTCAGATAGCGCCAAGGCGGCTCGCCACGCGTGAAACTGCCACGCTCAATGGCCAGCCCGTAGTGCTGCGCCGACCTGAAAACCCGCATGCCTGACACCGGGTCGTTGCGCGACAAAATCACCACTTCCACCGGGTGGTCAGCCCCCAGACCGGCGTTGAACGCCAGCAGTTTTTTGACCAGTGAAAACGCCACGCCCGGTTTGGCCGGCGTGTCCAGGCGCTGCAACTGCAAGTCCATGTAGGCGCGGTCATTGGCCTGCTCAAACACCTGGTTCTCTTCTTCAAAGTCAAACAGGGCCCGGCTTGAAATAGCCACCACCAGTTTGCCGTCAAGTGTCAGGGCCATGGGGTCTCCTAGTCTGACCTGCAAGTTCTCACGCTTGCAAAAACATCTGGTACACCGGGTTGGCAGTTTCTTCAACATACGGGTAGCCCAGGGTGGTCAGAAACTTGTCAAATGCCTTGCCGTCTTTGGCGGGCACTTGCAGGCCCACCAGAATGCGGCCGTAGTCTGCGCCCTGGTTGCGGTAGTGAAACAGGCTGATGTTCCAGCCCGGGCGCATCAGGCTCAAAAACTTGAGCAACGCACCGGGCCGCTCGGGGAACACAAAGCGCAGCAAACGTTCTTCATTGGCCAGTGCAGAATGTCCGCCCACCATGTGCCTGATGTGTTCCTTGGCCAGCTCGTCGTGGGTTAAATCCAGCGCGCCAAAACCATGCTTGGTCAGGTGCGCGGCGATCTTGCCCGACTCGCCCTTGGCTGCCGTGGTCAGGCCCACAAACACATGGGCTTGCTGTGCGTCGCTGATGCGGTAGTTGAACTCGGTCACGTTGCGCAGTGCTTTGCCGCCACCAAAGCTGGGCAGGTCGCCGATCAGCTCGCAAAAGCGCCGAAAGCTACCGCGCTCTTCAGGAATGGTCACGGCAAACAAGGCCTCGCGCTCTTCGCCCACTTCGGCACGCTCGGCCACAAAGCGCAGGCGGTCAAAGTTCATGTTGGCACCGCACAGAATGGCGGCGTAGGTCTCGCCTTTGGTCTTGTGCGTGGCCACGTATTGCTTGACCGCCGCCACCGCCAAGGCCCCGGCGGGCTCGACAATGCTGCGGGTATCGACAAACACGTCCTTGATGGCGGCGCACACCGCGTCGGTGTCCACCAACACATAGTCGTCCACCAGCGCACTGGCGACGCGAAAGGTTTCCTCGCCCACCAGTTTCACCGCCGTGCCGTCCGAGAACAGGCCCACGTCGGTCAGCGTGACACGCTCGTGGGCGGCGGCCGACTGCGCCATGGCATCGGAGTCGTTCATTTGCACCCCAATGACCTTGATCTCGGGCCGCACCGCCTTGATGTAGTTGGCCACACCGCTGATCAACCCGCCGCCGCCAATGGCCACAAACACCGCGTCCAGCCGCCCCTGGTGCTGGCGCAGCAACTCCATGGCAATGGTGCCCTGGCCGGCAATCACGTCGGGGTCGTCAAACGGGTGCACAAAGGTCAGGCCTTCTTTCTTTTCCAGTTGCACCGCGTGCGTGTAAGCGTCGGAATAGCTGTCGCCAAACAACACCACCTCGCCGCCAAAACCGCGCACCGCGTCCACCTTGACCCCCGGCGTGGTGGTGGGCATGACGATGACGGCACGCGCCCCGAGCCGCTGGGCGCTCAGTGCGACACCTTGCGCGTGGTTGCCGGCTGAAGCGCAAATCACGCCTTTTTTGAGTTGTGCTGGGCTTAAATGTGCCATTTTGTTGTACGCACCGCGCAGCTTGAAACTGTGCACCGGTTGCTGGTCTTCGCGCTTGAGCAAGACCGTGTTGCCCAGGCGGGCACTCAAAGACTGCGCGGTCTCCAGAGCAGACTCTACGGCCACGTCGTAGACGCGCGCGGTCAGGATTTTTTTCAGGTAATCGAAGGGGGTCAGGTTTGCCGTTGGGCGTGGGTTGCTGGTCATGGCTAAAAAAGTTCAGGGTTCGGGTCAATTAATTCAGACGTTGGGCGGCGGCCTGGTACACCTTGTTTTTGTCACGCCGCCCGGCAGCAATGACGGTCACAAAAATTTCATCGTCATCCACACGGTACACCAACCGGTAGCCCACACTGTGCAATTTGATCTTGTAACAGTTGGGCAGGCCATGCAGTGCAGCTGCGGGCACACGGGGCAAAGCCAGGCGCTCGGCCAGCTTTTTTTTGAGTGGTGCACGCACGCTGGCATCAAGCTGCTGCCACTCCTGTAGCGCCAGGGTGTGAAAGCGCAGCTTATAAAGCGTCAAGACGCACCTCAACAAAGGGCCCCGCAGCGCGTTCACGCACCAGTTTGGCATCTTCCAGGTCTTCAAGGTAGGCCATCAGCCGCTCGTAATGGCTGGCGGGCAACAAGTAGGCCTCGGGGCGGTTGTGGTTAAGCACGGCCACCGGAGCATCATCGGCCTGTTTCAAAATATCAGCATAGTTGCGTTTGAGCTCGGTCACGCTGACCGCAAAATGGGATAACACGGCATCCATAAGGACTCCTTTGCACTAAAAATAATGCTTTAATTGACATCTATTAAAGCACGTAAACGCTTTGGTTTCGCATGCGACACAATCGGAACATTGATTTGAAAGGTTGAGATATGGAATGCACAGTCAACTGGACCGGCGCGTTGGGTACGCGCTCAGGCATGGGCTTTGTGGCCGAAACCGGCAGCGGCCACACCCTGGTGATGGACGGCGCGCCGGATGCCATCAAGCCGGAAAACGGTGGCCAGAACCTGGCTCCGCGCCCCATGGAAACCTTGCTGGCTGGCGCGGGCGGCTGCACCGCTTATGACGTGGTGCTGATTCTGAAACGTGGCCGCCATGATGTGCGCGGCTGCAGCGTCAAACTGGACGCTGAACGCGCTGAGGTCGACCCCAAAGTGTTCACAAAAATCAACATGCACTTCACCGTGACCGGCAAGGGCGTGCCCGCTGCGGCTGTGGAGCGCGCCATTGCCATGAGCCACGAGAAATATTGCTCTGCCAGCGTGATGCTGGGCAAAACCGCGCAGATCACCACCAGCTTTGAGGTGCTAGAGATTTAAATCACGCCCGGTTATTTGGATGAGGTTATACTGAATTTTATTTTTCTCAGTATAACTTTCATGTTCTACACACCCCTATCAACCGCCGCCCAGACTGCATATGCATCACTCAACAGCGCGAGCATGCTTGAAGGGGTGCGCTCTGTGGCATCGTTACCTGGAAGTTTTTCCAAAAAATTGGTCAAAGGCCATGAATACTGGTACTACCAAACACCAGACCTGACAGGCAAGCAAACGCAAATTTTTTTGGGGCTTGCATCGGATGAGTTGACGCAACTCGTTGAGCAACACCGCCGTGGCGACGGCACAAAAACGCACCTGCGGCAACTCACACGCCAAGCGATTGCGGCGGGTTGCCCCGCCATCGTCAGCAGTCATGCGAAGATCATCGAACGTTTGGCGGATGCCGGTTTTTTTAGAGCAGGGGGAATCCTCGTCGGTACACACGTCTACATGGCGTATCAAAACTACTTGGGTGTCCGCTGGCAATCTGCTGCACAGACGGTGGATTTAGATTTTGCGCATGCGGGTCGCAATGTCTCGGTGGCCATCCCTTCTGATGTAACGATGGACATGGGCAGCGAAATCGAAGCCCTCAAAATGGGCTTTGTTCCCGTGAGAAGCCTAACCACCTATGTCAAATCAGACGAAACCGACTTACAAATTGATTTTGTGACATCACTGCACAGGGGCGGCGACACGCCCATATTAATCAAGTCTTTGAACGCGACCATGCAACCGCTCAAGTTCATGGAATTTTCCATGGTGGCACCCATCCAGATCACCCTACTGGCGCAGCGTGGCTCGATCACGGTCAACGCCCCACCGCCAGAAAAATACGCCCTACACAAACTGCTGGTCTATGGTGAGCGCCCTCAAAACATGCGAATCAAAGCAGCCAAAGATATTGAACAGGCTGCGTGCCTCATCGACTATCTAGCCGAAAACGATGCCGATCTTTTGCACGAGACATGGATTAACCTCATGGAACGCGGGCCGGGCTGGCGCAAACGCGCTAAAGATGGACTGAGCGCACTGAGAGCACGATTCCCCAGTATTGACACCTCCGCCTTGGGATAGCCAGCAAATTCAAGTTGCGCACACCATTCGGTGATGGCTTCATCTGCTGCAACTTGACCTGTGAACAATCAAATGCGGTGCGCCACGGTGGTCATGACCTTGGCCACAGCAGCCATCATGCCTTTAACTGGCGCGGGCAACTCCACTGCGCCCAGCTCTTTGGCGTTGAGCGCGTGGCGTGCTTCGTCGTCTTTCATTTGCGCCACGATGGCGCGTGAGGCGTGGTCGGCCGCTGGCAGGCGGCTCAGGTGGCTGTCCAGGTGCGCCTCCACCTGGTTTTCGGTTTCCACCACAAAGCCCAAGCTCACCTTGTCGCCCAGCTTGCCCGCAATCAGCCCGATGCCAAACGCGCCGGCGTACCACAACGGATTCAGCAGCGAGGTGCGGTCGCCGAGCTCTTTCAGGCGCGCCTCCGTCCATGCCAAATGGTTGGTTTCTTCGGCTCCAGCCCTTATGAAATGGGCACGAAGCGCTTCATTATCAGTAGCAAACGCCTGCGCCGTGTAAAGCGCCTGCGCGCATACTTCACCCACATGGTTAACGCGCATCAGCGCCGCAGCTTCGCGCCGCTCTGCCTCCGACAAGGCGGTGACATCACCCGCCACAGTGGGGCAGGCTTGTGCGCCTGTGTGCGCGGCAAACACGGTGCGCAGGGCACTGTCCAGGGCGGTGAAAAGGCGGTCAATCATGGTGATGGTTCAATTCTGGCAGTTGCCAAAGCCAATGGACAAGCTTCACACGGCCAAATCATACAACTGCACCGCGATGCGACATTTCAACTCATGTAAGGCTTGACCGAGAGTCGGGAAAACCCCACGTTGCTTGTGCAATTTATGGCAAATAAAAAGCCCCTTTCGGGGCTTTTTATGATCAAACAGAGTGGCTATTTAACAGCCAACTCAATGTGTGTCGATAGCACAATCAGAAGGCGTGACGAACGCCAAATGCAACACGCGTCGCACTGGTTTCACCCGCAATGACCATGCCACTCGACATCATGCGGTTTGCTGCTGTGTCATCAGCACTGGCCAGCGTGTACGAAACATAAGTTGTTGTACGCTTGCTCATGGCATGCGTAGCCAACAGAATAAATTGGCTGGCTTGCCCATCACCCAACGCAACGCTGGTTTGCTTGGTTTGGTAGTAAGCCCCTGTCAGGGTTGTAGCAGCTGATAATTTGTAGTCAACACCAACGCCTGTCACAGCGACCTTACGGTTACTAAACGCTGGTGCAGCCGTGCTGGTATCGGTCTGACTCTGGGCGTAGGTACCCTTCAAAGTCACGTCGCCCATGGCATATTTCGCACCACCACCGGTCAAGGTCAAAGTGGAGCCATCGGTAGGATGGGTCAAGCGCGCATATGCCAACGCCACACCTGATTTGCCATCAGTGAAATAGCCAGACACACCCGTGTAGGTACTGGCAGAAGTTGCAGCAGTTGCGTTTTCTCCCAAACCATACATGAGTGCACCACCAAAACCTGAGACCATGGGCGTAAGGTACTTGATTGAATTGTTTTGACGCAGCGCCGTACCGCCACCATTCACACCATAGTTACCAAAACCAGCTGCACCAGCATTCAACGCGCTGTAGTACACGTTAGGGTTGGTACCGGCATGCGCCAAGCCCGTCGGGTCAGCCAAGCCAATGGACTCCACACCCAGCATGTTTTGACGTCCCAAATTCACCGAGCCAAAACCACCCGACAAACCAACAGTTGAAATACGATCAAAAAGCGTTGCCGTTGCAGGTGAGCCAAATGAGGAACCACCAGCGCCAGTATCGTTGGCCACGGTGCTTTCAAGTGCAAAATTGGCTTTCAGGCCGCCACCCAGATCTTCAGAGCCCTTAAGACCCCAGCGTGAAGTGGAGAGCGCGCCTGCACCCAATTCATTCTTGGTACCACCTGCTTGATTGGTGGTAAACATCACTGCGGCATCGACAATGCCATAGAGTGTGACTGTGCTCTGTGCATGCGCCAAACTGGCACAGCACAAAGCTGCAGCCATAGCGATACTGCGAACGGATGAGGTAGCTTGGGAATATTTCATAAATCAAACCTTTGTTGTTAAAAAAGAACGACCGTTTCATTTGATACCGGGTCGTAGTTTCCACGCAAAATGCGAATCAACAGCAAGGGTTTTCCCTGAAACAGCCTATGAGTACGGGCTTGCCAAATCAGCCAAACCATTGATTTGCCTTGTATAAATTGCATTTTGTGGGCATTAGGTGGGAAACCCAAACGTGACAAATTGTTGCAATAGAACGACACGATCATCAAAATTTTGACTGTAACCATCTTGTAACGCATGCAAGGTAAACAAATAACAAAACGGCATGTTCAAATCAGCCATGTGACCACCGGGTCGCCTCAACAAGCAGCCTTGCACAGCAAGGTTCTTGATGTTTTTAATCAACCTTGGAGTTTTGAAATGAAAAAAAGTCTGATTGCTTTGGCAGTGCTTGCTGCTTCCGGCGCTTCATTTGCGCAGTCCACCGTGTCTGTGTACGGTATTGCTGATATCTTTTTGGGTGCAACCAGCGGCACAGGCGTTCCTTCACAAACCGTGCTGAACAGCGGCGGTGTCAGTGGTTCACGTTGGGGCCTGAAGGGTTCTGAAGACCTGGGTGGCGGCCTGAAAGCCAATTTCGTGCTGGAACAAGGTTTTGACATCAGCAAAGGCTCAGCCGATGGCGTTCAGTTCAATCGTCAAGCTTATGTTGGCTTGTCTGGCGGCTTCGGTGAAGTCAAGCTGGGCAATGTATTCACTGCTTATGACGACATCAGTGGCGCTGCCAATTCTGCGTTTGATTCGGCTTTGGCTGCTCAAAATGGTGTCTGGAAGTCAACAGGCTACAACTCTAACCCCAACAACAACATCTACTACGCAACCCCCAATTTTGGTGGTGTCAGCGGTGCTGTGAGCTACGCCCTGGGTGAAAACGCTACTGCAGCTGCTTCTGCAAGCAACGTAACCTCGGTTAACGTGAATTACGCTGCAGGTCCAGTATTTGTTGGTTTGGGTTACCAAACTGAAACTCCCGTGGGTGGTGGCACAGCCCCCGCGTTCACACGCCTGAATGCAACCTATGACTTTGGCGTTGCCAAACTGTTGGTGGGTTTTGGCCGTACAGCTGACAAAAACAATGCTGGCGTGACCACTGCTGG
>JAVHPS010000365.1:0-1242 GCA_036170715.1 Rhodoferax sp.
GCTGTGCGTCAAGTAGTGTGATAAGTGCCATGTGGCGCGGATTATCCCTTGCAGCTGGAGGAACAGGCTGGCCGCTGGTTCACAATCGAGTGCGCATGGTCGGCTGCCATGCGTCAATCAGGGACATTGATGAACAAGAAAACCCTCTCCGAGAGCGACATCTGTGACAAGTTTGTACGCCCTGCCATGGTGCAGGCTGGGTGGCATACGTTTGACCAGATTTACGCCCATTACCCATTGCGTGCCGGGCGTGTGGTGGTGCGCGGCAAAACCGCCAAGCGCGATCCCGGCACGGTACTACGAGCTGACTACGCGCTTTTTTTCAAGCCCAACATTCCGCTGGCCGTCGTAGAAGTCAAAAAAGCCCGCTTGTCTATCAGCGCAGGCACACAGCAAGCCATCCACTACGCGCTGTTGCTGGACGTGCCGTTCAGTTTTGCCAGCAACGGTGACGGCTTTGTGTTTCGTGATGCCACTTTGGCCAGTGGTGTGCTGGAACAAACCATGAGCCTGGATGAGTTCCCCAGTCCGCAAGAGCTGTGGCAGCGCTACTGCGCCTGGAAGGGCTGGGCTCCCGAAGTGCAGCGCGTCATCGAAACCCCTTACGCACCCAGCAAAACGCCACGTTACTACCAGCTCAATGCCATCAACCGCACGGTCGAGGCCGTTGCCGCTGACCAGCACCGCGTGCTGCTGGTCATGGCCACCGGCACTGGCAAAACTTACACCGCGTTCCAGATCATTCACCGGCTCTGGAAGTCGGACTGGCACGCACACAAGGCCAGCGGGCAAAAGCGCATTTTGTTTCTGGCAGACCGCAACATTCTGATCGACCAAACCATGGTCAACGACTTTCGCCCCTTCAAAGGCGCCATGGCCAAATTGAGCCCCAACGCCAAAGGCATTGAGCGGGTCGATGCGCAGGGCAAGATCACGCTGGAAGACATCGACCTGGCCATCAACAAGACCACCAAAGAGGTCAACAAGTCGTATGAAATTTACCTGTCGTTGTACCAAGCGGTCACGGGTACCGACGAAGACAGCAACATTTACAAGCAGTTCAGCCCTGACTTTTTCGACCTGATCGTGGTGGACGAATGCCACCGGGGTAGCGCCGCCGAAGACTCGGCCTGGCGCGAAATATTGACCTATTTCAGCAGCGCCACCCAAATCGGCCTGACGGCCACGCCCAAGGAAACCAAAGACATCTCCAACAGCGACTACTTTGGCGAACCGCTCTAC
>JAVHPS010000366.1:0-5864 GCA_036170715.1 Rhodoferax sp.
AAACCGATCTGGGTCTGCCCAAGTTTGATCCGGCCACCGACCGCGCCATGATGTGTGGCAGCCCGGCGCTGCTCAAAGACCTGAAAGTCCTGTTGGAAAAACGCGGCTTCATTGAGGGCAACACCACCAAGCAGGGCGACTTTGTGGTGGAACGGGCTTTTGTAGAGCAATAAGCATGACCTACCACCTGTACGCCATCGGCAACGCACTGGTTGATACCGAATACGAAGTCTCTGATGCCCAGCTTGAGGCGGCGGGTGTGGCCAAACGCCACATGACGCTGATTGATGCGCCACGTCGCGCCGAACTGCTCAAGCACATGCACCAGGTCAAGTCGCACCGCACTGGCGGCGGTTCGGCGGGCAACACCGTGGTGGCGCTGGCGCAGTTGGGGGGGCGGGCGTTTTATTCCTGCCGTGTGGCGGACGACGAACTGGGCGATTTCTACACCAAAGACCTCAGCGCGTACGGCGTGGCCAGCAACCTCACGCACACCAGGCCAGCGCAGGGCCAAACTGGCATCTGCATGGTGATGGTGACCCCCGATGCCGAGCGCAGCATGAGCACTTTTCTGGGGGCCACGGCTGATATCGACGAGTCTGCCTTGCACCCGCACGACCTTGTCAAAGCCCGCGTTTATTACATGGAAGGCTACTTGGCCGCATCACCCAGCGGGTCTGCCGCAGCGGTTAAAGGGCGTGCCATTGCCCGCCAAGCGGGGGTCAAGCTGGCCACCACGCTCAGCGATGTGAGCATGATCAATTTTTGCCGCCCCGGCCTCCAAGCCATGGTGGGGGATGACCTGGACTTTTTGTTCTGCAATGAAGAAGAAGCCCAGGTGTGGTGTGGCAGCCAGGATCTGGCGCAGATCACGCAGCAACTCGGGCAGCAGGCCAAAACCGTGTGCCTGACGCGCAGTGCCAAAGGCTGCCTGGTGATCGAGCACGGTCAAGTCACAGAAGTAGCCGCCGTCAAAGTGAACGCCATCGACACCAATGGTGCCGGCGACATGTTTGCCGGGGCTTTTTTGTATGCCGTGACGCATGGTCATAGCCACGCCCAGGCCGCCTGGCTGGCCAACCAGGCGGCCGCACGCGTGGTGGCGCAGTATGGCAACCGCCTGAGCCAGCCGGTGATGGAAGCCTTGAAGGCTGACTTTGTCCGCTACCTGGCGGCTTGAAAGGCCGGCCCCGGTAACACGCGCCGCAGCGTTACCGTGGCATTCAGCCTGACGGCTGCGCCATGCGGCCCGGGCCGCGATAATCTGTTGTTCTTGCCAGGTCTGAAGCATCTAGCACTGCTTGCGGCTGGCGTTTTTTTTCACATTCCGGAGTTCTATTGATGACTACCGTTCACGTTTCGGCACGCCGTAAATTTATAAGAAATTCGGCTATAGCCCTTGTTTATGCAGGGCTTCCAGCTATTGATTTTGCAGCAACTGAAAACCCCGCAGAACGCCAATTCAAACCGCAGCCAGGCCACTGGCGCACGTTTGATGTCACGACCCGGGTGGAGATTGCCAAACCGCAGGGCAGCACCCAGGTCTGGCTGCCGATTCCCAGTGTGGACACCGCTTGGCAGCGCTCACAAACCAGCAGTTTCATCAGTAACGGCACGGCCCAGCTCACCAGCGATGCGCAGTACGGCGCACGCATGCTGCACGTTTTTTTTGACGAGCACGTGGCCCAACCCTACGTGGAGCTCACCAGCCGCATCCAGACACAAAATCGGGCGGTCAACTGGGCGCAAAAAGGTGGTGCGCCAGAAGACGCTTCAACCCTGAAAGCGCGTCTTGCTGCCACCACGCTGTTGCCCACCGATGGCATCGTGCGCGACACCGCTTTGAAAGCGACCCAAGGGGCGCGTACCGATGTGGAAAAAGCGCAAGCGCTGTTTGACTGGGTTGTCACCAACACCTATCGTGAGCCCAAAACCCGTGGCTGTGGCGAAGGCGACATTCAAACCATGCTGGAAACTGGCAACCTGGGCGGCAAGTGTGCTGACCTTAACGCCCTGTTTGTCGGCCTGTGCCGCGCGGTGGGTTTGCCTGCCCGTGATGTGTACGGTCTGCGCGTAGCGCCCAGTGCGTTTGGCTACAAGGAACTGGGTGGCAACCCGGCCAAGTTGCAAGGTGCACAGCATTGCCGCGCCGAGGTCTATCTCAAAGGCCATGGCTGGGTGGCCATGGACCCGGCTGACGTGGCCAAGGTCATGCGCCAGGAAACCCCCGAGTGGATCAAATCAGCCCAGCACCCGCTGATTGCACCCATCAACACGGGCTTGTTTGGTGGCTGGGAAGGCAACTGGATGGCATTCAACACCGCGCACGATGTGACACTGCCGCATGCCAAGGGCGGCAAGTTGGGCTTTTTCATGTACCCGGTGGCCGAAACAGCGGCGGGGCGGCTGGACTCGTATGCGCCTGACAGTTTCAAGTACCAGATCAGCGCCCAAGAAATCAAGGTCTGAGGCCTTTGCCTGATTCCTTGATGTGAGTTAAGGCGCGCAGGGTGCGCATGCCGTCCAATGGGGTTTGTATTTGCACCATAC
Organism: Rhodoferax sp.; assembly: GCA_036170715.1. Taxonomy (GTDB): domain Bacteria; phylum Pseudomonadota; class Gammaproteobacteria; order Burkholderiales; family Burkholderiaceae_C; genus Rhodoferax. Next base: position 2,551 of record JAVHPS010000366.1, read on the forward strand.
CAGGCACTGCGCACCATGAAATCTGTCTCGCTCCCGATTTTTTCTGAAGCCAAAGCGGCGGCACAAAAACCACCAGACTGGCCTTTTTTAAGGCTTGGTTTTCGTCCGTTTTACCTCGGGGGCGCATTGCTGGCGGCCTTGGCTGTGCCATTGTGGGTGGCGATGTTTCTGGGGACCGTGCAGGTAGCTACCGCTGTGCCTGGCGTGCTGTGGCATGCACATGAAATGGTGTACGGTTTTGCCGTGGCCATCATCATCGGGTTCTTGCTGACGGCGGGTAAAAACTGGACTGGGCTGGCCACGCCACGCGGGCCGATGCTGGGCGCATTGGCCTTGTTGTGGCTGGCGGCGCGTTTGGCGGCGTTGACGGGGCCAACGCTCCTGTATGCGTTGCTGGATGTGGCTTTGTTGCCTACCGTGGCCGTGATCTTTGCGCGCTTGTTGTGGCGCGCCAAAAACTATCGCAATTTGCCCCTGGCGTTGATCTTGTTGCTGCTGGGCAGTGCCAATGCGGTGTTTCACGCGGTGGCGCTGGGCTGGCTGGCGCTGCCGGCCATGACAGCATTGCATACCGCGCTGGGCTTGATCATCATGATTGAGAGTGTGATTGCTGGGCGTGTGATACCGGCCTTCACCATGAGCGCCATACCGGGTTTGAAGCTGGTCACAACGCCACTGCGTGAACGCATCACCCTGGCTGCAACTGCGCTGGGCTTGCTGTGGTGGGTGGCCGCGCCGACCAATGGCTGGGGCGCAGGGCTACTTTATATGGCAGCTGCCTTGCAGGCCTGGCGGTTTTGGCGGTGGCAACCTTGGCGCACGCGTCACAAACCCATATTGTGGGTGTTGCATGTGGCGTATGGCTGGATTCCGGTCGGTTTGCTGGCGCTGGGCTTGGCGCAGATCGGTTGGCTGGCGGTATCGGTTGGCGTACATGCCCTGGCCGTGGGGGCAACTGGCGGCTTGATCATCGGCATGATCACCCGCACCGCGCGTGGGCACACGGGCCGACCTTTAACCGTGGGTTGGCCCGAGGTGCTGGCTTATGCCTTGGTCGTGGCTGGTGCTATTTTTCGGGTACTGGTGCCGCTGTGGCTGCCGGACTGGTATGCGGCTGCGCTGGTGCTAGCCGCATTGGCCTGGAGCACAGCGTTTTTGCTTTATGTATGGGTCTACACCCCGTGGTTGATGCGCACCAGGCTCGATGGCAAAGACGGTTAGGGTTAATGCCCATGGCTGTTGTCGAATTGAAAGTTAAAATTTTTAATAAACCAGAACAGCAACTTTGCAGACCACGTATTGCTAACGGATGTTGCCGGTTGCACACCACCGTGTAGGCTCCGTGTCAACCAGGTGTTCGACAATGTCGTTGATGATGCAGGCAGTGTCTGCAATAGCTGCTGGTTTCATTCTTTAACTTAACCTGGAAACTTACTTTATGACAACACGTCGCGTATTCATGATGCAATCTGTGGTGGGTGCCAGCGCTTTGGCGTCTGGTGTGGCCATGGCTGCTACCGCAGTGGCAGAAACCGATGCCAACGCCAAGGCTTTGGGTTATTCGTCTGATGCCACCAAGTCCAAACATGCCAAGTACAAGGCCCCTGCTGCATGCGGCAACTGCGCTTTGTTCCAAGGCAAGGCTGGTGCTGCATCCGGTGGTTGCCCGTTGTTTGCTGGCAAGGAAGTGTCTGCCAAAGGTTGGTGCAGCGCTTACGCCAAAAAGGCCTAAGTTCGCACTGCTGGGTCGTCCCAATTGCAACAGAGCCCACCCTTGCGGTGGGTTTTGTTTTTATGCGCTGGCGTTGGACGGGGGCAAATTTCGGATAATCGGCGCATGAATCCTTCAATCAATGCAGACCCGGCCGAATTGGCCAAATTCTCAGACTTGGCCCACCGCTGGTGGGATGCCGATGGCGAATTTCGTCCGCTGCACCAAATCAATCCTTTGCGGCTGGCTTGGATTGATGGCCTGTGCCCCTTGCAAGGCAAAACGGTGCTTGACGTGGGGTGTGGGGGCGGCATTTTGACCGACTCCCTGGCACGCTCTGGGGCCACCGCCACCGGCATTGACCTGTCCACCAAGGCGCTTCGCATTGCACAGCTGCATGCGCTGGATGCCAAAACCAGCAACGTGACTTACCGTGAGATCAGTGCCGAAGCCATGGCGGCAGAGGCACCGGCCAGTTTTGATGTGGTCACTTGCATGGAAATGCTCGAACACGTGCCCGATCCGGCCTCTGTGGTGCAGGCCTGCGCCACTCTGGTCAAACCGGGTGGCTGGGTGTTTTTTTCTACACTCAATCGCAACCCCAAATCGTTTTTGCTGGCCATTGTGGGCGCAGAATATGTGCTCGGCATGCTGCCGCGCGGTACGCACGAATATGCCAAGATGATTCGTCCGAGTGAACTGGCCGGTTTTTGTCGCCAGGCTGGTCTGGATGTCATGCACACCCGGGGCTTGTCACATAACCCGCTGACGCAACGCTACTGGATGAACGACGACACCAGTGTTAATTACTTGCTGGCTACACAAAAACCTGGCAGTGCAGTCTTGTGAGCAGTTTCTGTTCAGATTTTGGCAGTGTGCAGGCGGTCTTGTTTGACCTGGACGGCACTCTGATCGACAGTGCCCCTGACTTGGCCGCCGCCGTGGATGTGATGCGCACCGTGCGCGGCATGCCGTCTTTGCCGTTGTCGTCTTATCGTCCGATGGCTGGAGCCGGTGCGCGAGGCATGCTGGGTGTGGCGTTTGATCTGACACCAGAACACCCTGATTTTTTGACCATGCGTGAAGAGTTCTTTTGCAATTACGAACGTTGTTTGACCCAGCGCACGCAAATTTTTCAAGGGGTTCCCGAGACCCTTTCTATGCTGATTGCACAGGGACTGAAGTGGGGTGTAGTGACGAACAAGTCAGAGCGCTTTACCTTGCCTTTGACGCGCTCCATGCCCCTGTTCGCAACCGCTGGGGTTATTGTCAGTGGCGACACCACGCCACATGCCAAACCACACCCCGCACCGTTACTGGAAGCTGCACGCAGATTAAATTTGCAGCCTGAATACTGCGTTTACGTGGGTGACGATGAGCGCGACATTGTGGCTGGTTTGGCTGCGGGCATGACCACCGTCGCAGTGACCTACGGCTACCTGGGGCAACAGTCTGACACCACCCGTTGGGGTGCACATGCCCGCATAAATTGTGTGAATGATTTATTGCCGCTCTTGCAATTGGCCATCAAGGCCTAAAATGAGTTACTGGGGCTGCACTGGTTTCGACGTGGATTCGGACGCGCAGCAGGGCATGTCGAGCT
>JAVHPS010000367.1:0-5840 GCA_036170715.1 Rhodoferax sp.
CCTTGATGGCCATGCTGGTGTTGTACGTGGTGGTGCTGATTTCTTCTTTGGGCAATACGCATCGATCGTTGCGCCAGTCCATTCGCTTGCAGGTGGACAACAAGGCGTTGGCCGCCAGCAACGCCGCGCAGGCGCGGCGGGCTGAGCAGGCCAATCGTGACAAATCTGAATTTTTGGCGGCGGCCAGCCACGACTTGCGCCAACCCGTGCACGCCCTGCTGTTGCTGATTGAAGCCTACCGCCAGCAAGTGCCGCAGGCCATGCATCATCCGGTGATGATCAAAATCACCCAGGCCGGGCAAACCATCAACAGTTTGTTCAGTGCACTCATGGAGTTGTCGCGTCTGGAAAGTGGCACCGAGAAGCCCAACCTGGCCGAGGTTGCGCTCTGCAGCAAGTTGCCAACATGGCTGGAACGTTACCGGCCCGAGGCCGACGCCAAGGGCTTGTCCTTGCGCTGTTTTCTTGCGCCGCGTGTTGAGGCCAGCGTGGTAAGCACTGATCCGGTTTTGCTGGGTCGGGTGGTGAGCAATTTATTGAGCAACGCGCTGCATTACACGTCTAGTGGGGGGGTGTTGCTGAGCTTGAGGCCTGCGCACGCCGGGCAGGGGCTGTGGCTGGAAGTGTGGGACACCGGGGTGGGCATGACGCAAAAAGATATGGCGCGTATTTTTGATCCCTATGTGCAGTTGGGAAACCGTGAACGCGACCGCAGCAAGGGCCTGGGACTGGGTTTGGCGATTGTCAAGCACGCGTGTGAGTTGCTTGGGTTGACGGTCAGTGTGCAGTCTGTGCCCCGGCGTGGCTCATGCTTCAGGGTCACCCTTGCGGCTCGGCTGATAACCACCGATCGCGTGCGCACAGATGTCGGCCCGGTGCGTGCGGCCAGCCAACTGCCAGCCTTGCCCCGACAACCCTGGTTGATGGGCCGCCGCGTGCTGCTGGTAGAAGATGACCCCTTGGTTGTGGCGGCCATGCAAGCTTTGCTGGCCGGCTGGGGGCTTGACTTGCGCTGCACCGCACGGGGAGATGTGTCGGTGCTCGATGCCTGCCCGCCAGGCTGGGCGCCAGAGTGTGTGTTGTCCGATTACCGCCTGCCCGGGCCCCTGAACGGCCTTGCCGTGCTGGACTTGTTGCAGCAACGTTTTCCCCGTGTCATGACGGTGTTGCTGACTGGTGAGATGGCCTCCAGCGTGCAGCAAGAGGCTGAAGATGCGGGCTACTTGCTGCTTTCCAAGCCAGTCGATGCGGGCGTGCTGGCGCATACCCTGGGCATGTTGCTTGAGCGACGTAGTGAGGAAAGAAGCGCATGAATATCCTGATTGTGGATGACCATCCGCTGACCTGCCAGGGGTTGGCAGCCCTGTTGGCGGCAACCCAGAGCGGCGCAGCGGTTCAGAGTGCCTACACCGCTGCGCAAGCCCGGCTGGCGCTGCAGCGCCTGCCCGCACCCGACTGGATTTTTCTGGACATCCATCTGCCCGACGACCCGCAGCACCAGTTATTTAAGAGTTTGTGCGAGTCGCCCTGGATTGACCACACGGTGCTGATTTCTGCGGACCCGCAGCATCGGTTGATCAGGACAGCATTGGCCGCTGGTGTGCGCGGTTTCATTCCCAAGACGGCTGATCCGCAGTTGGTGTTGGACGGCTTTGCGCATGTGTTGGCTGGCGATTTTTATGTGCCGCCAGCGCTGGCAGCGTTGCTCAACGTCCCGGACGATGCAGACACCGCCAGTCGCACGCTGTCGCCGCGCCTGCAACAGGTGCAAGAGTTATTGCTGCGCGGGCAGTCCAACAAGGCCATTGCCCGCCAACTGGCGCTGTCAGACCACACGGTGAAAGAATATGTGTCGTCGGTGTTGACGTTTCATGGCGTGGTCAACCGGCTGGCGCTGGTGCTCAAGCTCAGTCGTCGAACCCATTGACGTTAGCCAGCAGTTGCCGCAAATTTCTCTGCAATACGCTTGGCCATGGTCTTGGCAGCTTCGGTAAAACCAGGGGCCAAGGCTGACCAGTATTCCAGGTTTTTATGGCTTTCGCCCGTGGCAACATTCAAAGAGTCGGGCTCCAGCGCTATGCTGGCCCAGGGCTTGTCATCTGCGCCACTCATCGATCCAGCCCCTTGGCCCCAGAAAGTCAGTGCCAGTTCGCGCACCCGCATCACTTTGCGGTCGTTGACCACTGAAACCGACCAGCTCAGTGTCAGCGGTGTGCCGGCAATTTCCCGCACCCGGGTGGCCGCGTTGTCAGACGGTGTGCCAAACAAAAAAGAGGGTTTTTTGCGAAATTTGTAACCCAGCACCGGTACTTGCTGGTAACCAAAAAAATAGGATGGTTTGAACAGGTTGCCTTTGATGTTCTCGGTGTCGGTGGTGAGTTTTGATTCGCCTTCAACACCTGCATAGCCCGGGGCGGTGGTGATGGTCTCCGGGGGAACCAGCTCCAGCCCGCTTTGTTGTACAGCCTGGGTCAGAATTGTGCCGATCTCGTCGGCGATGTGTTGTGCATCGGCACTCGACAAATGCTCTTCCAGCGGCTCTTTTTCGGCAAAGTCGCCGCCACCAACGCCGCCCAATAGCGTCATGGCACCGGCCAGCAGGCCAGCGGTGATCTTTTTATCCATATTGCCTTCGCCGCTGATGAGCGTCAAACGCTCCAGATGAACTCCGAGTTTGACGTTGACCGCATTCAACGCCACATTTTTGACCGGCAACTTCTCCTTGGGAAAATAGGGAATGTTGGCGTATTGTTCCTGGAATGAGAGCTCGGCACGTCCGGCTGTGGACAGCAGTGCGCACAGCAAGCCTACGCCCAGCCAGAGGGGAATCCGTGTTTTTTTCATGAGTCGCCTTCGCAAAGTAATTTGACGACCTATTTTTCAAAGGCTTGACGGTTGCGTCAACCCCTCTTTCGGGGGGGTGGTAACCTTGCCGGATGAGCAAGCTCAAGCAACTCAAAACCTTTTGCACTGTGGCCGTCCGTGGTGGTTTAAGCGCGGCAGCCAAGGCCGGGGGGCATCAGGCCAGCGGCCATTTGACGGTCAGTGCACCGGCCGGGTTTGGCCGACGTCAAGTTACACCCCAGGTGCCACGCTTTCGCGAACTGCATTCAATCGTGGCGATGGCCCTCAACCAGCAATACGCCCAGAGCGACTTCTGGAGCGCGCGTGTCTGAGCCCACCCCACGCCAGTTGATTGTCTGCGCCGACGACTTTGCGGTGCATCCAAGCGCTTCGCTGGGCATCGTGCACCTGGCGCGCTGTGGGCGTATCAGCGCCACCAGTGCCATGGTGCTGTCGCCGCACTGGCCGCGCGACGTGGCGCTGTTGCACGACGTACGCCATCAGATCGACGTGGGCCTGCACCTGGACTGGACCAGCGACTTTGCCTTCGCGGCCGGCCACGGCATGTCGCTGGGTCAGGCCATGCGGCGTGCGTTGCTAGGCGGGTTTGACCGGGAGCGCGCGCGCGCGGTGATCGAGCATCAACTAGATTTGTTTGAAGCGTAGTGGGGCGGCGCGCCCGATTATGTTGCCGGACACCAGCATGTGCATCAGTTTGACGGCATTCGTCAGGTGCTGGTGCAGGTGCTGTCACGGCGTTATGCGGCGTTGCTGCGCAAACCCTATCTGCGTGTGTCGCGAGGGGTGCCGGGCGTGGGGGACATCAAGACGGTCATTATTTCGGCAATGGGCGCAGATGCAATTGAAAAAATAGCAATACATGCAGGTTTTGAAAGGGCTGTAGCGCTATTTGGTGTCTATGATTTCAAAGGGGATGGGCTGCGTTACGCGGGTTTGATGCGGCGCTGGCTCAGGCAGGTGGTGCCCGGCAGCATTCTGATGTGCCACCCGGCGCAGGTGGCTGAGCCTAGCGACCCGATTGGTGTGGCGCGCGCGCAGGAATTTAACTACCTGAGCAGCCCGGACTTCGCCGCCGCGCTGCAGCAGGCGCGGATGCGCCCGGCGCGCGGGTGCGACGTGCTGGGCCCGCCCGCCCGCCCGGTGTCTGAGCCGCCGCCCCCCTAAAATCTTGCGCCGTGACATCCAACTTATCTACCCCCGTTTCTCCCCCACAAGCCTCTGAACAGCGCCGCACCTGGCTGCTGCTGGCGGCTTTGTGGTTGCTGTTGCTGCTGTTGGCCAGTATGCGCCCCTTGTCTGTGCCTGACGAAGGGCGCTACGGCGAGATTGGGCGCTGGATGCTGGTTAGTGGCGACTGGCTGACCCCGCGCCTGAACGGGCTGCCGTTTTTTCACAAACCCCCGTTGCTGCACTGGTTGAGTGCGGTCAGTGTGGCGCTGCTGGGTGTGAGTGAACTGGCGGTGCGACTGGTACCGGCGCTGCACGCGGGTTTGATGCTGGGCACGCTGTACCTAGCCGCGCGGCGCATTTGCAGCGAGGCCATTGCCCGGCGTGCGGCTGTCATGCTGGGCAGCAGTCTGACGTTTTTGATTGGCGGACAGTACGTCAACCACGACATGTTGGTGGCCACCTGGATCGGCCTGGCAATCTGGTGCTTTGCGTTTGCGTTCATGGCGGGGGAGCGGCCGGATGCCAGGCTGGCACGCCTGGGTTTTCTGGCCTGCGCCCTGGGGATGCTGAGCAAGGGGCTGATTGGCGTGGCCTTGCCCGGTCTGGTACTTTTTGTCTGGCTGATCTGGACACGCCAGTTCAAAAAAATGCTGTATCTGCCGTGGTTCAGCGGACTGGCGCTGTTTGCAGCGGTGGCCTTGCCCTGGTTTGTGCTGGCCCAGCGCGCCTACCCAGACTTTTTCACTTACATGTTCATCGGCCAGCAGTTCAACCGCTACACGGCCGCCAGTTACAACAACCCGCAACCGTTCTGGTTTTATCTGCTGGCGTTGGCGTTGTTGCTGTTTCCTTGGGTTTTCTTTGCCTTGGGGCAGGCGCGGCGGGTGACTGGTATGACGCGCGCAACCGCGTTGGACATTGCCGAAGTCTGGTGGCGCTTGTGCTGGGCCTGGGTACTGGCCATTTTGGTGTTTTTTTCCATTCCTAATTCCAAGCTGGTGGGTTACATCCTGCCAGTAACGCCGCCGCTGGCGCTGCTGGCCGCGTTGGGTTGGCAGCGCGCCGTGGCGCACAAAGTCTGGGCACGAGGGCTGTTTGTCGGTCTGGTGCTGGTCAATTTGGGGGTGGCGTTGGCCATTGTGCTGTCGGTGGGTCCGGTGACCCGTGCTGCGCGCACACAAGACGTTGCAGCGGTGCTGGCCTGTGCCGCTGCACCGCAAAACACGATCTATGTGGCGGATCGTTACCCCTACGACCTGCCGTTTTATCTACAGTCGCAAAAGCCGTTGGTGGTGCTGGCGGATTGGCCCCAATTGCGCAAGACGGCAGGTGACGGCTGGCAGCGCGAATTGTTTGAGGGAGCGGACTTTGACGCCCAGGCGGCTCAGGTCTTGCAGTTGCCCGCGGTGTTGGGTCCGGCCGGGTTGGCGCCTGGCAATTGGTACCTGGCTCCAACGAACGACGCGCTGGTGCGCGGCTTGCCGGGTTGGGAGCTGTTTTTTAAAGGTGCCGGTTGGCGGCTGTACCGCTCGGGTGCCGGGCTGCCCGACTTTTGACGGTACTTATTTTTTGATAAAATCATTTATTCAATTAAATCAATAGCAACTGCTGAAAATATAAAAAAATTATGAATCAAAAATGCAGCAGCCGTAATGGAAAACCAGACATTGCGCCGCAAATCATAGATTTCAGCTGTCATGAGGCCAGTATCTACAACAGTATTTTTTGCAAACTTAAAAACCAACCAGGCCCATGGCCATGGCAAGATTCTGGGCGGCGGCATGGTCGGCACCCACGCCGGCGAC
>JAVHPS010000368.1:0-1236 GCA_036170715.1 Rhodoferax sp.
GTGCCGCTGGCCATGCCGCGCAGGCTGTTGGTGAGCCACAGCTGGTCGTAGTTGCCCGCGCCCGAGTCCAGGCAAATCACCAGACCCACGTCGCCCAGGCGCTGGCGCAGGGCATCGATGTAGGGCAGCAGGTCGTAAGAGCCGCTTTCTTCGCAGGTTTCCACCAGACCGACGATGCGCGGGTGTGCCACGCCCTGGGTTTTGAGCGCCTGGATGGCGGTGATGGCGGCGTAAATGGCGTAGCCGTCGTCGGCCCCGCCACGGCCGTAGAGCTTGCCGTCTTCGTATTTGGGGCTCCAGGGGCCCAGGTCGGCGCGCCAGCCGGTGAATTCGGGCTGTTTGTCCAGGTGCCCATACATCAAGACAGTTTGGCTGTTAGTCCTTGTATTTGCTTGTGATACTGCTATTGTTTCTGATTTTCCTTGTGAGGCGGCGAGTTCAAAAAACAGCACCGGCGTGCGTCCCGGCAAGCGGATGATCTCTATTGACAAGCCGTCTACCTTTTGTGCCTGTACCCAGGCCAGGGCGTTGTTCACCACGGTGTCAATCAGGCCATGCGCCACCCAGTCGGGGTCAAACATGGGCGACTTGGCCGGGATGGCAATGTAGTCGGTGAGGCGCTGCACCAGGTCGGTATCCCAGGCTTGGCTAGTCTGGTGCAGGGCTTGGGCGGGATTCAGAATGGCAGTGGGCAGGCGTGCGTTCATGGGGAGCGTTCCTTGTGTTGCACCGGCTTCAGGTGCGGTTGTGGCCAATGGCCTGGAATTTGTTGTGCGCCACCCGCGCCGCCGGTGCACGTGCGCCCAGGCGCGGTGCGGGTGCGTGGACGGCCCGGGGGGATGTCAGTTGGGGCTGGTGTGGTTGCGGGTGCGCGCCACCGGTGGGCGACAGGCGAAACACCGACACCGCTTGCTCCAGCCGCTGCGCCTGTTCGCGCAGGCTGGCGGCAGCCGCAGCAGATTGTTCGACCAGGGCCGCGTTTTGTTGCGTCATTTGGTCCAACTCACCCACCGCGTGGTTGATGTTGCCAATGCCGCCCGATTGCTCGGCGGCGGCCGAGCTGATCTCGCCAATGATGTCGCTGACGCGGCGCACCGACTGTACAATTTCGGTCATGGTGTTGCCGGCGTTTTCCACCAGCCGCGAGCCGTCTTCCACCTTGGCGACCGAGGCCTGAATCAACGCTTTGATCTCGCGCGCGGCCTCGGCGCTGCGTCCGGCCAGGCTGCGCACCTC
>JAVHPS010000369.1:0-5822 GCA_036170715.1 Rhodoferax sp.
GTGGTGCAGGTGGTGGACTGGCTGTGGCAATACGCGTTTGACCAGCGCGCCAGCGACATCCACCTGGAGCCACGCCGCGAGCAGGGCGTGATCCGCTTTCGCATTGACGGCGTGTTGCACCCGGTGTACCAGATGCCCATGGGCGTGCTCTCGGCCATGACGGCGCGCATCAAGCTGCTCGGGCGCATGGATGTGGTCGAAAAGCGTCGCCCGCAGGATGGTCGTATCAAGACCCGCAACCCGGCCGGCAATGAGATTGAAATGCGGATCTCGACCTTGCCGACAGCGTTTGGCGAAAAAATGGTGATGCGCATTTTTGACCCCGACACCACCGTCAAAGACCTCGACGCGCTAGGCTTCTCAAGCCACGATGCGCAGCGCTGGGAGGCGCTGGTGAAGCGGCCCAACGGCATCATTTTGGTCACCGGCCCCACGGGGTCGGGCAAAACCACCACGCTGTATTCGACCCTCAAGCGCGTCGCCACCGAAGAGGTCAACGTCAGCACAGTGGAAGACCCGATCGAGATGATTGAGCCCGCCTTCAACCAGACTCAGGTGCAGCCGCAGCTGGACTTTGGTTTTCCGGAAGGGTTGCGCGCCCTGATGCGGCAAGACCCCGACATCATCATGGTGGGTGAAATCCGCGACCAGGCCACGGCCGAGATGGCGGTGCAGGCTGCCCTCACCGGGCACCTGGTGTTCAGCACCCTGCACACCAACGACGCGCCCAGTGCCGTTACGCGGCTGATGGAGCTGGGGGTGCCGGCCTACCTGATCAACGCCACGCTGCTGGGGGTGCTAGCGCAGCGCCTGGTGCGCACGCTGTGCCCGCAGTGCAAGTTGCCCGACCCGGCTGCGACCCGTGAGGCTTTGGCTGAAGTGGTTAAACCCTGGCAACTCAACGGTAGCTACAAGCCCTTCAAAGCTGTCGGCTGTGTGGACTGCCGCATGACCGGTTTCATGGGCCGCATGGGGTTGTATGAGCTGTTGGTGGTGAGCGAAGATTTCAAACAGCAAATCACCCGCGAGCCCAATGCCGATGCACTCAAGCGCCAGGCCATCCGTGACGGCATGCGCCCGCTGCGCCTGGCCGGTGCCTTACGCGTGGCAGAAGGCCTGACGGTGCTGGAAGAAGTGCTCTCCAGCACGCCCCCTTTGAGTTGATGAGGCAGTGCCGTTGCAAGTCAAAAACGCCAAGGACTTTTACGCCGGTGTGCTGTTCATGCTGGTGGGCAGTGCTTTTGCCTGGGGCGCGCTGGACTACACCGTGGGCAGCAGTGCGCGCATGGGGCCGGGTTACTTTCCGCTGTTGCTGGGCGTGCTGTTGGCGCTGCTGGGGGCGGTGATGCTGCTGCGTGCGCAGCTGCGCCAGGCGCAGACCGACCAGGCACTGGGGCGCTGGGCCTGGAAGCCGCTGCTGGCCATCATCTCGGCCAACCTGTTGTTTGGCATTGCACTGGGAGGGCTGCCTGCGTTGAACGTTCCGGCGCTGGGGCTGATGGGGGGCATTTACCTGTTGACTTTTGTGGCCTGTCTGGCCGGTGAGCGCTTTCAGGCGCGTGAGGCCGCGTGGCTGGCCACGGCGCTGGCAGCATTGAGTTACCTGGCCTTTGTGCTGCTGCTCAAACTGCAACTGCCGGTCTGGCCGGTGTTTTTAACAACCTGACCACCACCCTGGGGATGCACGCTTGGAATTGATCAACCACCTGTCGCTCGGTTTCGGTGTGGCGTTCACGCCGGTGAACCTGATGTATGCGTTGGTTGGCTGCCTGCTGGGCACGCTGATTGGCGTGCTGCCGGGCATTGGGCCGCTGGCCACCATTGCCATGCTGCTGCCCGCCACCTACGCCTTGGAGCCTACCTCGGCGTTGATCATGCTGGCGGGCATTTACTACGGCGCGCAGTACGGTGGCTCCACCACGGCGATTCTGGTCAATCTGCCGGGCGAAGCCAGTTCGGTGGTGACGGTGATCGACGGCTACCAGATGGCGCGCCAGGGTCGTGCCGGGCCGGCCTTGGCGGCGGCGGGCATTGGCTCGTTTTTTGCCGGTTGTGTGGGTACGCTGGTGCTAGCGGCGTTTGCCGTGCCGTTGACCGAGGTGGCCTTCCTGTTTGGCCCGGCCGAATACTGCGCCTTGATGCTGTTAGGGCTGGTGGGGGCGGTGGTGCTGGCATCGGGCGATTTGCTCAAGGCCTTTGGCATGATCTTGTTGGGCCTGTTGCTGGGCCTGGTGGGCACGGACGTGAATTCGGGCGTGGCTCGCTACAGTTTTGATATTCCCGAGTTGACCGACGGCATTGGCTTTATCGTCATTGCCATGGGCCTGTTTGGCTACGGTGAAATCATCAGCAACCTGAGTCACCCCAACGGCCAGCGTGCGGTGTTCACCGCCAACGTGCACGGCCTGCTGCCCAGCCGGGTCGACTTCAAACGCATGTGGCCGGCCATGCTGCGCGGCACGGGCTTGGGCTCGGTGCTGGGCATCTTGCCGGGTGGTGGCGCGGTGATGGCGGCGTTTGCCGCCTACACGGTCGAGAAAAAGACCCGGCTGCAGCCAGGCGAAGTGCCGTTTGGCCAGGGCAATATCCGCGGCGTGGCCGCGCCCGAGGCGGCCAACAATGCGGCCGCGCAAACCTCGTTCATTCCGCTGCTCACGTTGGGCATTCCACCCAACGCGGTGATGGCGTTGATGGTGGGGGCCATGACCATCCACAACATCCAGCCCGGCCCGCAGGTCATGAGCAGCAACCCCGAGCTGTTCTGGGGCCTGATTGCCTCGATGTGGATTGGCAACGCCATGCTGGTGGTGCTGAACCTGCCGTTGATCGGCATCTGGATCAAGCTGCTCAGTGTGCCCTACCGCTGGTTGTATCCGGCCATTGTGCTGTTTTGCGCCATTGGCGTGTACAGCACCAACAACAACACCTGGGACATCTGGATGGTGGGGTTGTTTGGCATTGTCGGCTATGCCTTTATCAAACTCGGCATGGAACCCGCGCCGCTGCTGCTGGGCTTTATTCTGGGGCCGATGCTGGAAGAAAACCTGCGCCGCGCGCTGCTGCTGTCACGCGGTGACTGGAGCGTGTTTGTGACCCGCCCGCTGTCGGCCGGCTTGCTGCTGGCCGCGCTGGCCTTGCTGGCGCTGGTGTTGCTGCCCACGCTGCGCAAAACGCGTGATCTGGCGTTTGTTGAAGACTAGGCTTCATGCCGCCCAGGTTGTGCCCGCGCAGGGTCATGGTGGTGGCTTTTGAACCTTCATTATCCATATAAGAAATTGGCTTATAGCCCTTATGAAACAAGCGCAAACAGCTACAAATTCAATAGCAAAAGGCCTGCTGCTGGCCAGCCTGGGCGCGATCGCCTTTAGCGGCAAGGCGATCATCGTCAAGCTGGCCTACCGCCATGGGGTGGACGCGGTCACGCTGATCATGTACCGCATGCTGTTTGCCCTGCCGATTTTTGCCGTGATGGCCTGGTGGGCCAGCCGCGGCCAACCGGCACTGACGCGCCATGACCTGTGGGGCGTGCTCGGCTTGGGCTTCACCGGCTACTACCTGGCCAGCTACCTGGACTTTGCCGGGCTGGCGTACATCAGCGCGTCACTGGAGCGGCTGATTTTGTACCTGAACCCGACCCTGGTGCTGCTGCTGGGCCTGGTGCTGTACCAGCGTCACATCAGCCGTCGCCAGGCGCTGGGCATGGCGCTGAGTTATGCCGGGGTGATGCTGGTGTTTGGCCATGAGATCAGCTTTGCCGGGGCCGATGCCGCCTGGGGTGCGTTGTTGGTGTTGGGCAGCGCCATCAGTTATGCCATGTACCTCAGCTTCAGCGGTGAGCTGGTGCAGCGTCTGGGCTCGCTGCGGCTGGTGGGGCTGGCCACCACGGTGGCGTGTGTGCTGTGCATTGGCCAGTTTATGTTGCTGCGGCCATTGAGTGCGGCGCGGGTCGCGCCTGAGGTGATCTGGTTGTCGGTGCTGAACGCCACCCTGTGTACCGCCGCCCCGGTGTTGATGGTGATGATGGCCATTGAGCGCATCGGCGCAGCACTCACGGCGCAGACCGGCATGATCGGCCCCATGTCTACCATTCTCATGGGTGTGCTGCTGCTGGGTGAGCCGTTCACCGCCTGGGTGGCGGCGGGCACGGCCGGGGTGGTGGCGGGTATATTCGTGTTCACCAGCCAACCCCGGCACGGGCGCTGAATTTTTTCAGGAGACTTTCATGGACTTGGGCATTGCAGGCAAATGGGCGTTGGTGTGCGGAGCCAGCAAGGGGCTGGGGCTGGGCTGCGCCAAGGCACTGGCGCGGGAGGGCGTGAACGTGTTGATGGTGGCACGCGGGGCTGCGGCATTGCAGCAATCTGCTTCTGAAATAATAGCTAGTAAAACAGGTAATACAAGGGCTAGCGTGCAATTTGTATCTGCAGACATCACCACCGCAGTGGGCCGGGCGGTGGTGTTTGCGCAGCGCGCCGAGTTTGACATTGTGGTGACCAACGCCGGTGGCCCACCCACCGGGGACTTTCGCAATTTTTCCCGCGACGACTGGTTGGCCGCTGTGGAGGCCAACATGCTCACGCCGATTGAGCTCATCAAGGCCACCGTGGACGGCATGGCGGCACGCGGTTTTGGGCGCATCATCAACATCACCTCCAGTGCGGTGAAAGCACCGATTGACGCGCTGGCGCTGTCCAACGGTGCACGCAGTGGCCTGACGGGTTTTGTCGCCGGGCTGGCGCGCAGCCCGTTGGCGGCCAAGGGGGTCACCGTCAACAATCTGTTGCCCGGTGCGTTTGACACCGACCGCTTGCAGGCCGTGTTCCAAGGCGCGGCCAGCAAGACCGGGCAAGCGGTTGAGGTGGTGGCGGCCACACGGCGCACCGGCATACCGGCCAAACGCTTTGGCACGGCCGACGAATTTGGTGCCATTTGCGCTTTTTTGTGCAGTACGCACGCGGGCTACATCACCGGGCAAAATATATTGGCCGATGGGGGCGCGTACCCGGGCACGTTTTAAACCCTGGGCGCAGGCAAGCCCCGTTACGTCAAGTCGTTTTTTTCAACCCAGGAGCAATTCATGGCTAAATTTCAGATGTATCGATACATGCAACCATTGGTCAGAACCCTGGCCGCTGGCCTGCTGCTGGCGGCGGGCTTGGCGCAAGCTCAAACCGGCCCCATCAAGCTGATGGTCGGGTTTCCGCCCGGTGGCGGCACCGATGCCATTGCCCGCATCCTGGCCGACAAGCTCAAAGACCCGCTGGGCGTGGCCGTGGTGGTGGAGAACAAGGCCGGTGCTGGCGGCCAGATTGCGGCGCAAACGCTCAAAGCCGCTGCACCGGACGGCAATACGCTGTTTTTGTCGCATGACCACACCATCACCATCTTGCCGCTGGTGCTGAAGAACCCGGGCTATGACAGCCACAAAGACTTTGTGCCGGTGGCTGGTTTTGCCACTTTTGTCAATGGCTTGGCGCTGTCTGGCGGCACACCGGCGAAGAGCCTGGCCGAGTACGTCGGCTGGGTGCAGACGCAGGGCAAGGGTCAGGGCACGGTGGGCGTGCCAGCCCCGGCATCCGTGCCTGAATTCCTGGTGAAGGTGATTGGCCAGAAATACAAGCTTGACCTGCAGTCCGCGCCCTACCGTGGCAGTGCGCCGATGATGGCCGACATGCTGGGCAACCAGATCAGCGCGGGCGTGGGCTCGGTGCCGGACTTTATTGAAAACCAGAAGGCCGGCAAGATTCACATGGTGGCCCTGATGGGTGACAAGCGCCAAGCGGCGTTGCCGGATGTGCCCACCTTTGCCGAACTGGGCTTGG
>JAVHPS010000370.1:0-5792 GCA_036170715.1 Rhodoferax sp.
AATCTCATCAGAACTGTAGCCGTTTATGCACCCCTGTCACCCCCCGGACAGCCCCAAACGCACGCCCGTGCTAAAAATGCCGCCAAATCGAGCACACTCAACGGTGTGCCGCCACCGGAGACACCATGGATTTGGCCTTTACCCCCGAAGAAGAACAATTTCGCCAGGAGGTGCGCACCTGGGTGCGTGCCCACCTGCCCGCTGACATCGCCCACAAAGTGCACCACGCCTTGCGCTTGACCCGTGACGACATGCAGGGCTGGGCCAAGATTTTGGGTAGCAAAGGCTGGCTGGGCTTTGGCTGGCCCAAGGCCTTTGGTGGCCCTGGCTGGAGCGCCATCCAGAAACACCTGTTTGAAGAAGAATGCGCCCTGGCGGGTGCGCCGCGCATCGTGCCGTTTGGCCCGGTGATGGTAGCCCCGGTCATCATGGCTTTTGGCACGCCAGAGCAGCAGCAGCGCTTTTTGCCTGGCATTGCCAGCGGTGAGGTGTGGTGGAGCCAGGGTTACAGCGAGCCGGGTTCGGGCTCGGATCTGGCCAGCGTCAAATGCCGCGCCGAGCACCAGGGCGACCATTACCTGGTGAACGGCCAAAAAACCTGGACCACACTGGGCCAATACGGCGAATGGATTTTTTGCCTGGTGCGCACCAGCACGGAAGGCAAGCCGCAAACCGGCATCAGCTTCTTGCTGATCGACATGACAACCCCCGGTGTCACGGTGCGCCCGATCCGCCTGCTGGATGGCGAGTGCGAAGTGAACGAGGTGTTTTTTGACAACGTCAAAGTGCCGCTGAACAACCTGATTGGCGAAGAGAACAAGGGCTGGACCTATGCCAAGCACCTGCTCAGCCACGAGCGCACCAACATCGCCGACGTGAACCGCAGCAAGCGCGAATTGGAGCGCCTCAAACGCATTGCCAAGCAGGAAGGTGTCTGGGATGACCTGCGTTTTCGCGATCAGATCGCCCTGCTGGAGGTGGACGTGGTGGCGCTGGAGATGCTGGTGCTGCGCGTGCTGAGCGCCGAAAAATCCGGCAAAAACTCGCTTGACATCGCCGGCCTGCTCAAGATCAAAGGCAGCGAAATCCAGCAGCGCTACGCCGAGCTGATGATGCTGGCCGCGGGGCCCTTTGCCCTGCCCTTGATTCAGGAAGCCATGGATGCGGGCTGGCAAGGTGACCAGGTCAACGGCCAAATGTTCGGTTTTCCGGGTGATGCGCTGCACTGTGCGCCGCTGGCCAGCAGCTACTTCAACCTGCGCAAGACCACCATTTACGGCGGCTCCAACGAAGTGCAGCGCAACATCGTCGCTCAGGTCGTGCTGGGTTAACACACATAACCCAACGACATCCCTTCGATGAATGCACCGCAATAGCAACCAGTGGCGTGCATTGGGTATCTGACGGAGCGAAATAAAGGAGGAGGATTGGGCAAAGCCCAATCCGGGGGACATTCGCGTAGTTGGATACCCAAGGTGCGCTACGGGTTTAACAAAATGGTATTTCAGCCCACTGGAGACATCTATGAACTTTGACTTTTCTGACGACCAAGCCCAATTGCGCGATGCGGTGCAGCGCTGGGCGGACAAGGCCTACACCTTTGAGCGCCACCGCGCCATCGTGGCAGCCGGTGGCTTCTCACGCCAGGCCTATGGCGAACTGGCCGAACTGGGGCTGTGTGGCTTGGTGGTGCCCGATGCCTTTGATGGCCTGGGCCTGGGGCCAATTGAGGCCATGGTGGTGATGGAGCAACTGGGGGCCGCGCTGGTGCTGGAACCCTTGACTCAGTGCCTGATCAGCGCTGCCGTGCTGAGCCAGTTTGCGCCGCAGGCCGTGCAAGCCCAGTGGTTGCCGCGCATCGCCTCGGGCCAGGCGCTGGTGGTGCTGGCGCAGCAGGAGCGTGCCGCCCGCTACCGGCTTGATGTTTGCAAGGCTAATGCCACTCCAGCCCTTGAAAAATACTGGCTATCAGCTACAAAAAACATAGTAACAGCCGGTGACCAGGCCGACGCTTACCTGGTGCCAGCCATGCTGGACAACCAATTGGCGCTGTTTCTGGTGGAGCGCAGCGCCGCCGGGGTCAGTTTCCGTGGCTACGGCACGCAAGACGGCAGCCGCGCCGCCGATGTGACGTTTGACAACGCAGCCGCCACCCTGCTCACCCGCGACGGCCTGGCCGCGCTGGAACTGGCGGTGGACGTGGGCATGGCCGCGACCTGTGCCGAAGGCGTGGGTGTAATGGACAAGACGCTGGCCCTGACCGCCGACTACCTCAACACCCGCAAGCAATTTGGCGTGGCCATCGGCAGCTTCCAGGCGCTGCGCCACCGCATCGCTGACATGAAAATGGCGCTCGAATTGGCCCGCTCCATGAGCTACTACGCCAGCCTGAAACTCAGCGCCCCTGCGCCTGAGCGCCGCGCCGCACTGGCTCGCGCCAAGGTGCAGTTGGGCCAATCGATGCGCTTTGTCGGCCAGCAAGCGGTGCAGTTGCACGGCGGCATTGGCGTGACGGACGAGTACATCGGCAGCCACTATTTCAAAAAACTCACCCAGCTTGAAATCATCTTTGGCGACACCTTGCACCACCTGGGTGAGGTGTCGGCGCGCATGACCGATACGGCAGGCGTGTTTGCCTGATGCCTCGCCAACACTACTCCGCCTCACGCACGCGCAAAAACGAAGCAAAACGGGGCAAGCCTTTGGGTGTCATCTCTCTGTAGCGATAGGTGACCTTCGTTCCGATGGCCGGGGGGTCGGCGCGCTGCGCGTCGGTAAACCCCGTACCCAGTGCAAAGCGCTGGCCGTCGGGCAGTTCCAGCAGCAACGCGCCCAGACGACCCGCGTGCTTGCCCTTGCCCGGCAGATGCGCCACCACACGCGCGTCGTCGTCAGCCAGAGGCTTGAGTTTGAGCAAGGCATCGCTGCGCCCGGGCGACCACAGGGCATTGGCACGGTGCAACACCAGTCCTTCGCCACCTGCTTGGGTGGTTTGCTTGAGCAATTGATTCAGCGCTTTCGCGTCAGGCACTGTGTCTTGCGACACCACTTGCAACCAAGGTTGATTCACCTTGGCCACCACGTCCTGAATGCGCTGGGCACGCTCTGAAAAATTGCCCGTAACGCCGGGCAAATCAAAAATCATGTAGCGCACCTGCAGCCACTGGGCATCGTCTGGCTGATGTTTGCGCACCGCGGCAGAAAGCTCGTCAAAGCGGCCCCGACCCAGCCACAGTTCACCGTCCAGCGCAGTGGGGGGCAAAGCCGCAGTGAACCAGGCCGGTGCTGCAATCGGCAAGCCACTGCGATAGCGCAGCATTTGGCCATCCCAAAAAGCGCGCACGCCGTCAAGTTTTTCGCTCACCAGGTAGCCGCTGGGGCTTTGGCCGTGCTGCCACAGCTTGGCGTGCATCAACGCCGGTTGCGCTGGCGCGTCGGCCTCGACCGCAGCCGGAACCGTTGGCGTGGCTGAAAAAACAGTGGAGGCGCACAGGCCACCCAACGCCACACACAAAGGGCGCAAACGCCAAAAAGTTTGCTTGAAGTTCACCTTTTTACTCCCCGAATCAAATGCCAAACCCGTCCAAGCGCTCACGCCACCAGCCGCGACGACCGGGGCACATGCGCCATCAAGAATTCCATTTGGTCGGCCAGAATGCGGCGGTTGCGCAAAATAAAGTCTTCCCACAGGCTGGGCACGTAGGGTGCATACAGCAGCGGCATGTGCGCCTGCTCGGGCGTGCGGTGGCTCTTGTGGTGGTTGCAGGCGCGGCAGGCGGTGACCACGTTCATCCAGGTGTCGATGCCGTTTTGAGCGAATGGAATGATGTGCTCGCGCGTCAACTCGGCCTCGGGAAACAGCTCGCCACAATAAGCGCACAGGTTGCGGTCACGGGCAAACAGCTTGCTGTTGGTCAGGCCCGGACGCAACTCAAACGGATTGATGTTGGGCACACCCCGGGTGCCAATGATGCTTGACACCGTGATGACCGACTGCTGGCCGGTGCGTGCGTTGTGCCCACCATGAAACACCGCCACCTGGTGGCCCATTTCCCAGCGCACTTCTTGGGCCGCGTAATGGATCACCGCCTGTTCCAGCGAAATCCACGATTGGGGCAACCCCTGGGCTGACAGCTTCAAGACTTTCAAAACACGACTCCTGAAAAAAAGACGTTATCCGAACGAATCCAAAACCTCTGCGGACAGATCAGCGGCACGCCACTTTGGGCGGCACTGAGCGCATCTGGGACACAATATACATCTTTTATAAGACATTTTGACTTCAAGCCCTTGAATCATCTGTGTAAAACGCTATCAAAATCATACTAAACCATGAAGATTTTCAGAGGCTTCAAGCACCCCAGCATGGCCCCCGCCTGCGCCCTGACAATTGGTAATTTTGACGGCTTGCACCGCGGCCACCAGGCCATGTTGTCCCTGCTCAAAGGCGAGGCGCAGCAGCGCGGCGTGCCCAACTGCGTGCTGACGTTTGAGCCACACCCGCGCGACTTTTTTGCCGCCTTGACGCACAACCCCAGCCTGGCTCCGGCGCGGGTGGGTACGCTGCGCGACAAGCTGTGTGACCTGGCCGCCTGCGGCGTTGACCAGACCGTGGTGCTGCCGTTTGATGCCCGGCTGGCCAATTTGTCACCCCAGGCCTTCATCGACACCGTGCTGCTGCAAGGCTTAGGCGCGCGCTACGTGCTGGTGGGAGACGACTTTCGCTTTGGTCAACGCCGTGCCGGTGACTACACCCTGCTGGATGCTGCGGGCACTCAGCAAGGCTTTGATGTGGCGCGCATGAACAGCTACGAAGTGCATGGCCTGCGGGTGTCCAGCTCAGCGGTGCGCGATGCCTTGGGGCAAGGCCGCATGCTTGATGCCAACCGCCTGCTCGGTCACCCGTACCGTATCTCGGGCCACATCGTGCATGGGCGCAAGCTCGGTCGCACCCTGGGGTTCAAGACCATCAACCAGCGTTTTGCCCACTGGAAACCTGCGGCCAGCGGTATTTTTGCCGTGCTGGTGTATGGCCTAAGCGCACACCCCCTGCGCGGTGTGGCCAACCTGGGCGTGCGCCCGTCGCTGGATCCGAAAGATGTCAACGGTGGCCGGGTGCTGCTGGAAACCCATTGTCTGGACTGGCCCGCCGAGTTGGGGGCTGAAGGGGCTTACGGAAAAATTGTGCGCGTGGAACTGCTGCACAAACTGCACGATGAACTCAAATACGCATCGCTGGATGCGTTAACTGCAGGCATCCAGAAAGACTGCCAGGATGCCCGCGCCTACTTTGCCCAGTAGCCAAGCCCCGTGCACCCCACAGCCGTTACAGTCTGCCTCCACCTGCCTCCACCCGACCTGACCATGCCCATATCCAACCCTTTGCCAGCCGACGACCTGAATGAACGCATCACCAACCTTGAAATCAAGGCCAGCTTTACCGAAGACCTGGTGGACAAGCTCGACCTGATCGTGACCCGCCAGCAAAATCAAATCGACCTGTTGCTGCAAGAGTTGCGCTGGCTGCGCCAGCAGGCCCCGGAGGCTGGCCCAGCCGCCGCACGCAACCTGCGTGACGATTTACCGCCCCACTACTGATTCCCCCTGTGCCCATCAGGGGCAAGCGCGCAAGGGCATTTGAAGGTGAAATAATCCGGGTTGTTTTTAATCAAAGGAATTTTCAGCATGAGCGACGTACAACAACGCATTGACGACCTGGTCAAACACAACGATATTTTGCTGTTCATGAAGGGCACGGCCAGCTTTCCGCAATGCGGCTTCTCGGGTCGTGC
>JAVHPS010000371.1:0-4341 GCA_036170715.1 Rhodoferax sp.
GCAAGTTCCCGCATGCGCGCCACCTGGCCAAACAAACCGCGTGCGCGGCCTGCCACGATGCGCATGGGTCAAGGGTGTACCCGAAGCTGATCAACTTCATGTTGCTGGACAAAATGGGTGTGCCGGTGGTGACCAAATCGACCGTGCAGCAGCGCCTCGAATTCATCCCGTCGGCCAACGGCGGGCAATGCTATTTAAGCTGCCATGGTGTCAACCATGAGCCTTCAACTTATCCCTGATGTTTGCTACTATTTATATAGCTGCTAGCCCTTTATATTATAGGGCTAGAGCGCTATTTTATTGTTATTTTTTAGTGGGCAAGATGCGGAAGTCTGACACAAACTCCACCTGCGCGAAGGTGCGGTTTAAAAACTTGCTGTAAAAATTGTCCGTGACCATGCCGGCTTCATAGCTGACCCGGCTGCCGGGCTGCAAGTCCATCAGGTCCACCACCACCCACTCGGTTTTGCCGTCATGGGACACTTCCACATAGGTATAGCTCTCGACCTTGAGGGCGCTGACCACGGTGGCCTCGACGGCCTGGGCGGGCAGCACCAAAGCGCTGGCCAATGCGGTTGCAGCAAGCATTGAAAAAAGTTTTTTCATCGTCATCCAGTCAGGTGTTGAGGTTGGTGGCAAGGGGATTCAGCTGTCGTCGCCAATGCCCAGTTTTTTCATCTTTTCCCACAAATTTTTCCGGCTGATACCCAGTGTGGCGGCGGTGTCAGCGATCTTGCCTTCTTTGGCTTTGAGGGTTTGCTCAATGTAGTGGCGCTCGTAGCTGCCCAGGTAGTCGCTCAGCGAGGCGGCAGCTGTTGGTGCGGCATCGGGCTCCTGGCCGTAGCCGTTGCCAAACAGCGCGTCAGGGGTGAGCACCGCCTGGGTGGACAGGATGCAAGCCCGCTCCAGACAGCTTTTAAGCTCGCGGATGTTGCCGCTCCAGGGGTGTTCCAGCAGGGCTTGTTCGGCCGCCGGGCTGAGCTCGCGGCGCGGGCTGTTGTGCTGGGTGGCTTCGGCCTCCAGCATCAGGCCGGCCAGCCACAGAATGTCTTCCTTGCGCTCGCGCAGTGCTGGCACTTTGACCTCCAGCACGTGAATGCGGTAGTACAGATCTTCACGGAATTCACCGGCCTCGACCATTTTTTTCAGGTCGCGGTTGGTGGCGCACACCAGGTTGATGGACACCGGTATCAAGGCCTCGGCACCGACCCGAACCACTTTGCGCTCTTGGATTACGCGCAGCAGTTTGACCTGCATGGACAGTGGCATTTCGCCAATTTCGTCCAGAAACAGCGTGCCGCCGTCAGCCTGCTCAAAGTAGCCTTTTTTGTCGCGAATGGCGCCGGTGTAAGCCCCTTTGACGTAGCCAAACATCTCGGCCTCAAGCAGGGTTTCGGTGATGGCCCCGCAGTTGACGGTGATGAACGGGCGCTGCCACTGCGGGTCGCGCTGACCGTGCAGGGCGCGCGCCACCACCTCTTTGCCGACTCCCGATTCGCCGGTGATGAGCACGGTGATGTTGTCCACCGACAGCCGTGGCAGCAAAGCCTCAATGTGGCGCATGGCGCTGGAAAGGCCCAGTGTGGGTTGACCCGCCGCGCGCCCCGCGTCGGTGGTATTGCGGGCACAGACGGCGCGCACTTTTTCGATCAGGGCGCGGATGTCCACCGGTTTGGTCAGGTAGTCTTCAGCCCCCAGTTTGAGCAGGCGTACGGCGCGGTCAATGGCTCCGTAGCCGGTCATGAAAATGTAGGGCGGCAGCGCCACACCGGCACTGCGCAGTTCTTCAAACAAGGCTTCACCGTCGATGTCAGGTAGCTTGATGTCGCTGATGACCACGTCGTAGCTGTCTTGTTGCAGCGATGCACGCGCCGCTGCACCGGTTTTGAACCAGGTGCAGTGAAAGCCTTCCAGGCCGATGCGGTCGGACACGGCTTCGCCCATGATTTCATCGTCTTCAATCAAACAAACGCGGTTGGCACTCATGCGGTGGTGTTTTCAACAAAGGGCAGGGACACAGAAAAAACGATATTGGTGTGGTGCTGCTCAACCCGGATGTCGCCACCGAGTTGCTGCACGATCTGGTACGTGACCCACAAGCCCAGGCCGTGGCCGGTTTTGCTCAGCGGCGAGAACGGTTCAAACAGGTGCGACATTTGTTCGGCGCTGAGCTGCTTGCCGTCGTTTTCAACTTGCAGGTGCAGGGCCTGGTTGCGCTCTTCAATGATGCACATGACCGTGCCTCTTTGGTCGGCCGCATGAATGGCGTTGAGCAGCAGGTTGATCAGAATCTGGCGCACCTGGTTGGCTTGCATCGGCAGCGACCGGGCCAGGCTGGAGCGCCAGTCCAGCAGCAGTTGTTTGGACTGGGCTTGCGGCACCACCAGGCTGCGGATGTCCTCAAAGTCTTGCGGCTCCAGGTCGCGGGTGCGCACCCGGGCCTCGACCAGCAGCGCGCTGACCGTTTCCTTGATTTGCGTCAGGCCCCGCTCAATCAGTGAAATGGTTTTGGCGGTTTGGGTGTCAAAGGCGCGGTTGCTTTTGCCGCCGACGCTGCGCAAGGTGTCGATGGCCGTCAGCATGCCGCCCAGCGGGTTGTTGATTTCATGCGCCACGCCCGCGGCCAGGTGACCCACAGCCGCCAGGCGCTCCGAATGCACCACCTGCTTTTCCAGGGCTTGTTTGCTGCTTTGCTCAATCAGCATGTGCTGGTAGGCCTCAAACAACTGGCCGACCTCGTCATGGTAGGGGTAAGACACTTGTTCCATTTCTTCTGCCGTGGCCGAGCTCAGGGTGGTCATGCGTTGGGTGATCAGCACCAAGGGGCGAGACAGGCGCATGCCCCAGTACCAGTTGGCCGGCAACAAAATCGCCAGCACCAGCAAACCAGTGAGCGCACCGTGCGAGGCAATGCGCACAAAGCGTGGCCACAAGCTGTCTTTGGCGTTGACCACAATCACCGTGCCCAGGCGGTAGCCTTCGTTCACCACCGGGGCGGTGACGTAGTAATTTTTCTTGTCCTGGGTTTCGTACGTGGTGCGACCCGCTACGTCGATCTTCTGGATTTGTTCCACCAGCACACCGTATTCAGGGGTCAGCTGGTCGACCCGCGTGCCGCGTGGAATCAGCATGGGGTCGGTGGCAATGAGCACCTTGAGCTCGTTGTCCAGAATCAGGATGGTGTTGGGCTGCAGAATGTCGCGGGTGTTGGCCACGTCAAGCGCTTTGCTGATGATCTCGAACGCTTGCCAGGTGTCGTCTTCCATCAGCGGCTGGAACAAGGATTCAGCCAGGCGATAAGCCAGGCCGGAGGAGCGGATGAACAGGTCCTCGCGCATGTCGTCGTAGGCCTTGAACATCAGCGAGCCTGACACCACCAGGGTAGCCAGAATGATCAGCAGGCTGCCCCACAGGGGAATTTTGGTACGGTAGCTGAGGTCCAGGAGTCGCTTCATATCACTCGTTCAGAAGCTGTCGCATAGTGCGGTTGCGTTCGTACACTTTTTCGTCTCCGGCGATGAAGCCGTCGAGCCCGATGCGTTTGAGCAATTCAAGTCCCCGGGGGTCATGGGCCATGCCCAGCAAGGTGTGTTGCATGTCGGCAAAGTCTTCCTTGCTGACAAAGTGGTTGGCCACGATGGGGGGCGCACCGTAGGGTTGTGAGCGCGCCACAACCCGGGTGCGCGCGGCCAGGTCGGGGCGTGATTTGGCCAGGTTGTCCCAGATGCCGCTGTCAACTTCACCGGCATGCGCCAGTCCCAGTGCCACGGCCTTGATCACCTCGCGGTGCGAACCGGTGAAGATGACTTTGCTGAAAAAGCGGTTGGGGTCTTGTCCGGCGCTCAACAAGCTGTGACGCACCTCCAAGTAGCTGCCATTCTGACTCGGGTCAGTGAAGGCGAACATGGCCCCTTTGAGTTCGAGCAAAGTGCTGGTTTTGTTGTTGTAGGCCGGCACGATCAGGTACGAGGTGAAATAGGGCTGCCCCTTGGCCAGTGGAATGGCCATCAGCCGCACCTCGTTTTTGAGGTGCACGTCGGGGTAGTCGGTGACCCAGGCAAAGTCCAGCGTCTCCAGGTAGAGCTGCACTGTGGTGTTGCTGAAGCGTTTGTTGAAGACGATCTCAACCGGGCGGTTGAGCTTGTCAGACAGGTACTGCCGCCACTCGCCGATCAGCATGTACTGCATGTTGAACAGGCTGTCGGGCAAACCCAGCCGGATGACTCGGTTGGTGGTTTCACCCCAGGCCGGTGACAGCAGCAACAGCCCTGCGCCGAGCCAGATCAGGCGCTGTACAAGCGTGCGCAGTTGATGCCAATGCCGCGCCATGTGGAACCTGGT